>CAYYOF010000007.1:66111-77995 GCA_964473185.1 uncultured Marinosulfonomonas sp.
CTGTCATACTCCGGCACGCCCCATTCTTCGTCATGATAAGAAATATATAGCGGCTCTGATCCGACCCATGTGCAGCTATCTCCCATAAAACCTCCTATTTTCAACTGATTACTGATGTTCGGGACAGTTTAGCAAAATTAGAACTAAATGTGAACATTTACCTGTTCTTAAGTGGTATGGCCACAATGTGCCCTGACACGGGACGGAGAATCTGATGCCAGATAGACAAATATTCACAACGCCGGAATTATCTCCTACGATGGACAATCCGCTGGATTTTGCCGTTCGTGCACGCGATCAAAACACAATGAAAATGGTCAAGGACGCGCTGCGCCGCAAACAGGTTCTGCTCGCCTATCAACCGGTTGTGCGGGCAGACGGCCACCACCGCCCCGCTTTTTACGAGGGGCTGATCCGTGTGCTGGATGAAACCGGCCGCATCATTCCAGCACGGGACTTTATTAACGTTATCGAAACCGATGAAATGGGGCGCATCATTGATTGCCTTGCGCTTGAACTGGGGCTGGCCACGCTAGCCGAGGAACCAGGCCTGCGCCTGTCCATCAACATGTCCGCGCGCTCCATCGGATATAAACGCTGGATGGACACGTTACTGCACGGTTTGAAGATCGATGCAACAGCTGGCGAACGCCTGATACTGGAAATCACCGAATCGTCGGCGATGATGGTGCCGGAACTTGTCACCTCCTTCATGGCCGAATTACAGAAAATGGGAATTTCATTCGCGCTGGATGATTTTGGTGCGGGGTATACGGCCTTTCGGTTCCTTAAGGATTTCTATTTCGACATCGTCAAAATTGATGGGCAGTTTATTCGCAACATTCATTCCGAACCCGACAATCAAGTGCTGACCAAGGCCTTGATATCTATTGCCGAACAATTCGAAATGTTTACCGTCGCCGAATGTGTCGAAACCGCTGAAGACGTGAAATTCCTTGAATCAATCGGCATTGATTGCTTGCAAGGCTATTATTTCGGCGCACCAACAACGATGCCCCCGTGGCGTATACCGGCCGAAGAAAAACGTGCCTAGCAATCTATTGCCGCATCGCTGCAAACCTCCTAACACTGTGGTCAACACGGGGGTTGCAATCTGACCTTCGCGCACTCCAGCACAGAGGACAGCCAAATGACCAACATCGTAATCGCATCCGCCGCCCGCACCCCCGTTGGCAGCTTTCTAGGCGCTTTTGCCAACACGCCTGCGCATGATCTGGGCGCGACAGTTCTAGAAGCAATCGTTGATCGCGCTGGCATCGACAAATCCGAAGTTTCCGAAACCATTCTTGGGCAGGTTCTAACCGCCGGTCAGGGCCAAAACCCCGCCCGACAGGCACATATCAACGCGGGCCTGCCAGTCGAATCTGCCGCGTGGTCAATCAATCAGGTTTGCGGCTCCGGCCTGCGCGCCGTCGCACTTGCCGCCCAGCACATCAAACTGGGTGATGCCGATATAATCGCTGCGGGCGGTCAGGAAAACATGTCGCTATCCCCGCATGTGGCCCACCTGCGCAGCGGGCACAAAATGGGCGATGTGAAATACATCGACAGCATGATCCGCGACGGGCTGTGGGATGCGTTCAACGGTTACCACATGGGCCAAACCGCCGAAAACGTCGCCAATCAATGGCAAATCAGCCGCGAAATGCAGGATGAATTTGCCGTCGCCAGCCAAAACAAGGCCGAAGCGGCGCAAAAAGCGGGGCGTTTTGCCGATGAAATCATCCCCTTCACCGTCAAAACCCGCAAAGGCGAAACCGTCGTGGATGCGGATGAATACATCCGGCACGGGGCCACAATGGAAAATATGCAAAAACTGCGCCCCGCTTTTGTACGTGAAAACGGCACCGTCACCGCCGCCAACGCTAGCGGTATTAACGATGGCGCGGCGGCTGTCCTTTTGATGTCCGCCGACAATGCCGATGCACGCGGCATCATCCCGATGGCCCGAATCGCGTCTTACGCCACTGTCGGTCTGGACCCCTCGATCATGGGCGTTGGCCCAATCGGTGCCAGCCGAAAAGCGCTGGAAATTGCAGGCTGGAAGCCAGAAGACCTCGATCTGGTCGAAGCCAATGAGGCCTTCGCCGCCCAAGCCTGCGCTGTTAATCAGGATATGGGCTGGGACCCTGCTGTGGTGAATGTAAACGGCGGTGCCATTGCCATTGGCCACCCGATCGGGGCCTCCGGTTGCCGCATCCTGAACACGCTGCTTTTTGAAATGGTCCGGCGTGATGCCAAAAAAGGTCTGGCAACTTTGTGCATCGGCGGCGGAATGGGTGTTGCGCTCTGCGTCGAACGCGGGTAAGGAAAATCCATGGCGCAATAATATTGCGTCTTGAATCAACTTAACGTAATATCATTACGTGCCAGATTGGAGCTAAACATGACAAGAGTCGCACTGGTCACCGGAGGAACGCGCGGTATCGGCGCGGCTATTTCCAAAGCGTTGAACACAAAAGGCTACACCGTCGCCGCTACATACGCCGGCAACGATGCGGCCGCCGCCCAGTTCACTAAAGACACCGGAATTGCGACCTACAAATGGTCCGTTGCCGATTATGACGCCTGCGTCGCGGGCATCGCACAGGTCGAAGCCGATCTGGGGCCAGTTGAAATTCTGGTCAACAACGCTGGCATCACCCGCGACGGCATGTTCCACAAAATGACCCGCGATCAATGGCAAGAAGTGATGGACACCAACCTGAACGGCGTCTTCAACATGACCCATCCCGTCTGGAACGGCATGCGGGACCGCAGTTTTGGCCGTGTCATCAACATCTCGTCGATCAACGGGCAAAAGGGGCAGATGGGTCAGACGAATTATTCCGCCGCCAAAGCAGGCGACATCGGGTTTACCAAGGCGCTGGCACAAGAAGGCGCGTTCAAAGGCATCACGGTGAACACCATTTGCCCGGGCTACATCGGCACCGAAATGGTGATGGCCGTGCCGGAAAAGGTGCGCGATTCTATCATCGTCCAAATCCCAGTGGGCCGCTTGGGCGAAGCCGATGAAATTGCCCGCTGCGTGACCTTTCTGGCCTCGGACGACTCGGGCTTTATCACCGGCTCTACCCTCACCGCGAACGGCGGCCAATATTTAACATAAGCGTCAATTGGGGCAGCACTGTTCTGGCGCTGCCCGTTTCTCCGCAGCCCCATCGCCCTTGAGGCGTGTGACAGATAAAAGCCATGTGAACATCCCGAAAAAGGCTTCGCTCCGCTGTTTGCGCCCCTTCTCAAGTAGTTTTTTAATCTGCGCATCTGATGTAATCATTAGCATTCTGCATTCCTCGCTCAACAATATTACTTAACTAATGCCAATATGATCTCTATATATATTGCTCACAAACGAGACTATTCATCCATTCAGATAAGTTATACTTAACTGATATAAACACTCGCCTCCCCCCTCTCACTGCCCTTCGCGCCTTTGAGGCTGCCGCGCGCCACATGAGCTTTGCAATGGCTGCTGCCGAACTAAACATCACCCCCGCCGCGCTTAGTTTCCAGATCAAATCGCTCGAGGACCATCTGGGCCAACCCGTATTCCGCCGCCTGAACCGCGCGGTTGAACTAACCAAAGCGGGCCACCTGCTGGCCCCCGCCACCACTGAAGGTTTCACCACCCTGAATGCCGCATGGCAAAACGTGCAGCGCCAAACCGACACTCGTACCCTGACTATTACCGCTGGCCCCGCATTTACCGCAAAATGGTTGGCGCCGCGGTTGTTTGATTTCGCCCAGACCCACCCCGATGTCGAACTGCGGTTTTCCGCCACCCTGCGTCTGATTGATTTCGAACGCGACGACGTCGATGTCGCAATCCGTTTCGGCGAGGGACCAGACGACGGCTTGTTCAGTCAGGAAATTATCAATGAATGGATGACCCCGATGATGTCACCCGCAATGGCCCGTAAAATCAAAACCCCCGAAGATTTGCGCGGCGCGACCCTGTTGCATCAGGACGATTTTACTTTCATCAAACAGTCGTCAAACTGGAACACATGGTTCCACGAACAAGGTCTGGGAAAACCACCCGAAGGCGGGCCGCGGTTTTCACAATCCGACCACGCGAATGATGCCGCCATCGCTGGAACCGGTGTGGTTCTGGGCCGCTATTCTCTGGTTGAACGGGCGTTGCGCGACAATCAGTTGGTCGCCCCGTTCCCGTTGGCCATTGCCGTCACAGCCCGTTATCGCATTGTATGCCCGCTTGGCGCAGAAAAACGGCCGCAAGTAAAAGCATTCATTGACTGGGTGCTGAAAGAGGTTGCAAACATGCACAAATGCAAAGGGTCACGCCGGCTCATAGCCCAAGAGGATATTAAAATATGACCCGCACCCGCGCCACCGCTATCGGTTTTATTGCCGTCCTTCTGTGGTCATTGCTGGCACTGTTTACCGTCGGCACCGCCCCCGTGCCGCCGTTTCAACTCACCGCGATCTGCTTTGCCATTGGCGGGGCGATTGGCCTGATCTGGACGGCACGAAATAACGGCTTTCACCGCCTCAGCCAGATAAACTGGCGTATCTACGCGTTCGGAACCGCCGGATTGTTCGGCTATCATTTCCTGTACTTTTCCGCCCTGCGCCGTGCGCCTGCCGCCGAGGCCGGCCTGATTGCTTACCTGTGGCCACTGTTGATCGTGCTATTTTCCGGCCTTTTGCCAAACGAAACCCTGCGCAAAGGCCACGTCATTGGCGCGATCATCAGCTTTTTCGGCGCTGCAATGATTGTGTTAAACGGTGGCGGCGGATTTCAGGCTGACGCGATGATCGGCTACACCCTCGCCATGTTGTGCGCCCTGACTTGGGCCGGATATTCGGTCCTGTCACGCCGTCTGGGCAACATCCCGACCGACAGCGTTGCGGTTTTCTGCCTGGCCACCGCAGCCCTGTCTACCATCGCACATCTGGCGCTTGAAACCACCGTCTGGCCCGCCACCACATCTGGTTGGCTGTCGATCATCGCCCTTGGCGTTGGTCCTGTGGGGTTGGCGTTTTACGTCTGGGATATCGGGGTGAAACACGGCAACATCCAACTGCTCGGGGTTGCGTCTTATGCGGCCCCGTTGCTGTCGACATTCGTGTTAATAGGTGCTGGCATCGCAAACGCGACATGGGCGTTGCTGATAGCGGCCCTGCTGATTACCACAGGTGCAGCACTGGCGGCGCGCGCCAGTACCACAATGTCAAAGGATGCACCTAATGTGTGAGACGCGAAATCTCTTCCTTTAATCGTAATTTTTGTTTCTTGAGGTCGACGATATGCAGGTCGTCGCTGCCCGGGTTGCGCTGCTCGTGCTCAACCATATCCGATAGATTTTGATGTTTTTTGCGAAGTTCAATCAGGTGTGAACTCATAGTCATAAGTTGTTCTCCCATATTTTGATTACCGTACTATCAGTCGATCACAGATCGGGATACATGTCACGAAAAACACGCGGCCCATGACTGATATCCCTAGAAAACACTGAAAAACTTTATTTTGTCTTAACGTCGTCCAGCGGCATTGCGGCCCCGTCCCGCAGAACCGCGCGTATCTGCTGGGTATAGCTTTCCCTGTCGCGATCATGCGTAGCACCTTCGTGCATCACTGTGGGGGCCAGCAGGCGAAACGCTGCGCGACCACCCTTGCGAGCCTGTAAGATCACCAGATGCGCAGGACGACCAATGCGCGGAGCAAGCGGCAACACCTTGATATTGCCCAACCTTCCGTCAATCGCTGCCAGCAGCGCAGGTAAACGCTCGGCATCCTGTATCACCGTCAAATACCCACGCGGCTTCAGACGCCGCGTTGCAACCGCTATCCAATCGGCCAGAGGCGTATCCTCGGCCAACGCCGCTTCGCGCCCCGCATCAGTTGCCGCCGTTCCGGCATTGCGTAAATAATACGGCGGATTGGCTATCACATGGTCAAAATTCTGCTGTAAAACCACATCGGGCAGGTTGCACAAATCCGCGCAATGCACTTCCATCCGGACCCCGTTCGCATCTGCATTACGCCGGGCCAAATCCGCATATGCGGCTTGTAATTCAACCCCGCACAGCGCCATATCTTTCAGTCGCGCCGCCAGGCACAGGCTCGCCACACCGGCACCACAGCCCAATTCCAGCACGGTATCCCCTGCAACCGCTGGCACAGTTGCGGCCAGCAAAACGGGATCAACCCCCGCGCGATACCCCGTCTTTGGTTGCAGAATTTTCAGCGCACCGCCCAAAAATAAATCCTGGCTCAGGTCCTCCGCCGCAAACCGCATCAGTCGCGTTCCTCATAGACAATGTTATTGTCACGCATCATTGCGCGGGCCAGAAACAAGTCTTTTTGGCGCACCATCAACCGACGCGGGAAAATCCCGATGCCACCTTCAAGCACACTCATATTTACGTCCATTTCAAAGCAGTCTATACCCTCGCCTTGAAGGATCGCTTTGGCAAATACGATGGCCGTAATGTCGGTGGTGCGAAGGAGCTCTTTCATAGGAAATGACATAAGGGCAAACCCGCCGGTTTGTCGAGCCAACTAACGAGAGAGTGATAGCTCTGAACCACGCCGTTGATAAACCGCACGAGCGCCTAAGCGCGCATCTGGCCGCTGAAATGGCGGATGTGAACACGCTGATCCGTGATCGCATGGCGTCAAAACACGCGCCGCGCATCCCCGAAGTCACAGCGCACCTGGTCGAGGCTGGCGGCAAGCGTCTGCGCCCGATGCTGACGCTGGCGGCGGCACGTTTGTGTGGCTACGATGGCCCCTACCATATCCATCTGGCCGCCACGGTTGAATTTATCCACACCGCCACCCTGCTGCACGATGATGTGGTGGACGAAAGTGGGCAGCGCCGTGGCCGCCCCACCGCAAACCTGCTGTGGGATAATAAATCCAGTGTTCTGGTTGGTGACTATCTTCTTTCGCGCAGTTTCCAGTTGATGGTCGAAACCGGCTCGCTCACGGTTCTGGATATCCTCGCCAACGCCTCGGCCACCATTGCCGAGGGCGAAGTGCTGCAACTGACCGCCGCACAGGATTTGGCCACCACTGAAGCGATCTACCTGCAAGTGGTGCGCGGCAAAACAGCGGCGCTGTTTGCGGCGGCCTGCGAAGTTGGCGGCGTGATTGCCGCCGCACCTGCAGATCAAATCAAGGCACTCTATACCTATGGTGACGCGCTGGGAATCAGCTTTCAAATCGTCGATGACCTGCTGGATTTTTCCAGCAGCGACGCGATTGGCAAAAACAGCGGCGATGATTTCCGCGAACGCAAACTGACGCTGCCATTGATCAAAGCAATTGCCAAAGCCGACGTTGAGGAACGCGCATTCTGGGTGCGCACGATCGAGAAGGGCAAACAGCAAGACGGTGATCTGGAGCATGCCCTGTCGCTGTTGCAAAAACACGGTGCGCTGGATGATACCCGCAATATCGCGCTTGAATGGGCGCAAAAGGCCAAGGCTGCGCTGACGGTTCTGCCGGATGATCCAATCCGCGAAATGCTGAATGACATTGCCGATTACGTGGTGGCGCGGATTAACTAAGGCGCGCGCTTTGAACCCACCAGTCAGTATGCGCCGCCGCGACGTCACCCGCCGCCGCTTTGGCCAGTTCAGCAGTTTCAAATAACGCAAAACACGTCGCACCAGACCCTGACATCCGCACCAACATCTGGCCGCGCACCGCTTTCAGCTGCGCCAATACATCGGTCACCATTGGCTCTACCTTGACCGCTGCCGCCTCTAGATCATTGCGTTGTTCGCGCAGCCAATCAGCCATATCGCGGGCCGCGCCAAACGCCGGAATAACGGCTGGCATTGCCGCGTTATCCCGATTTTCCAGCGCCGCAAAAACAGCAGGTGTTGATACCGCCACGCGCGGGTTCACCAATACCGCCCAGACCTTGGGCAACTTGGGAACATCTGCCAACACCTCGCCAATCCCCGACATCTGCGTAGCGCGTGCGCACAAACAAACCGGCACATCGGCCCCCAACGGCAACACATTGTCCGGCACCGCAATACCGCGAAATTCCGAAATCGCCCGCAGAGCCGCCGCCGCATCCGCAGTGCCGCCGCCAATGCCCGCCGCTGTCGGCAGGTTTTTCACTAAACCCAGCGCCAAGCCGTCCTGCCCGATAAACCGCGCCGCCTGCAAAACCGAATTTTCACCACCGGTAGGCACGCTTTCGGCCTCGGGGCCGGAAACCGACAGCGTTAAACCCGCCCCGTCCGAAGCAGTAACTTCATCTCCGACATCGGCAAACATCACCAAACTGTCCAGCAGATGATACCCGTCATCCCGCTGGCCGGTCACATGTAGCGTTAGATTGATCTTGGCGGGTGCAAAAACCCTAACCGTCATTCGCCAACACCGGAAGCGGCTCGGCACCTTCTTCTTTCAGAACGGCATCCAGACCCACCTCGAGCTTGCGACGGATGCGAGCGGCATCCACCTCTTCCGGCTCAAACGACATGGCGCGACGCCACTGGAATTTTGCCTCGGTCTTGCGTCCTACCGCCCACAGAACATCCCCCAGATGATCCGACACAATCGGGTCAACCGGCGTCAGTTCAGCGGCCCGTTCCATATACCCCACCGCCTCCTCAAACCGGCGCAGACGATACAGCGCCCAGCCCAGTGAATCGGTGATATATCCATCATTGGGCACGGCCGAAACGGCGCGTTCAATCATCAGCAGCGCCTCGTCCAGCTTGATGTTTTTCTCCAGCAACGAGTAGCCGAGATAGTTCAAAACCTGCGGCTGGTTCGGGTTCAGCTTTAGCGCCATACGAAAATCCGCATTGGCCTTTTCCCAGTTGTCTGTGCGCTCAAAACAAATGCCGCGGGCGTAATATACGAACCAGTCATCCACTGTCGGCTCGCCCAACAACGCCAATGCGTCGCCATAAGCATCAGCCGCCTCGCCGTAACGCTCCATCTGGCGCAGGGCATCGCCCAATGCCGAATGAACCGATGGCAAATCGCCGTGGCTCTTGGCCAATTGCTCCAGCACCTCGATTGCCGCCTCTTCCTTGCCTGCATGGCGCAGCGCATCGGCGCGGCCCAGTTCGGCGGCATGGAATGACGGGCTATCGCGCGGAACACGATTGTAGGCTTGTGTCGCCAGATCAAACTGTTCCAGACTTTCCAGCAGCCCCGCGCCCATCAGGATTGCGTCAATGTGGGTCGGGTCCAGAAACTCTGCCATACGGGCGTAAACCAATGTATAATTATCATCGGTTTCGCCGTTCAGGGCACCAGCAACAGTGTAAAACACCTCGGCCATCCCGCCAGCAGGTGTTACCCCTCTGGTGAAATTCAGCTTGGTGCCCGCCGCAAGATCAGCACGGAGTTTTGCAATCCGCGGGTCTGCTTCGTTCTGGAAAATCTTTTCCAGCAACTCAAGCGCATCTTCGTTGCGCTCCAGTTGGCTTAAAATTTCCGCATGAGCCAAAACGCCGCCCACTGTGGCACGCAATGGCCCGTCGTCATCTCCCGACAGGATACGGTCCGCGCCCTCATAATCTCCGACTGAGGCTAGCGCCAATGCCTTGTGATATAACCCAAAGGCCCGCGTCCCCTTTTCCTTGGAGACCGCATCAAATTTGGTCAGGGCATCGGACATTTTCCCGCGCCCGACCTCGGCCCATGCCGACACCAGACCGTCAACCAATGGGCCAATTGTCTCGCCCTTATCGAACATGGCGATAATTGCGTCAAAATCTTCGTTCTTGGCCAAATCACCCACCAGAACCATCCGCGAAATCTGGCTGACCGCGCCATCCGCCGCCATTTTCCGCGCCACAGGAACAGCGCGCGACATTTCGCCAAGGCCGACAAATGACATCAACGCATTTTCCATCAGGGAAACATTTGACGGGTCGCGGATCAGGGCCTTGGTGTAATATTCCGCCCCTGCCTTATAGTCGCTGGCATAGCTGGCGTGACGTGCGGCCAGATAAGCGCCTGACAGGCCTTGGGCGGTTGCGAATGACGCAGGCAAAGCGGTGACAATGCCCAGCGCGAGGGCGGCGATTGAACGGCGAGGGGATATGGGCACGGGTGGTCAGACCTTTGTTTCAGAACTATTCCGATCAAAGGTAGTCGCTTGAGCGCCCCAAATCAATGCGGGGCGGTCAATTCGCCGCCCCTCATTCTGACATATTCGTTACATATTGGGATAATTCGGCCCATCACCACCCTGCGGCGTTGTCCAAGTGATGTTCCCGCTCGGGTCTTTGATGTCGCAGGTTTTGCAATGCACGCAGTTCTGGAAATTGATCTGGAAGCGTGGCTCTTTGCCTTCTTCCTCGATCACCTCGTACACACCCGCTGGGCAATAGCGCTGTGCCGGTTCGGCGAATTTGGGCAGGTTCACACTGATCGGGATTGACGGATCAGCCAGATGCAAATGGCACGGCTGGCTTTCCTCGTGGTTGGTGGCCGAAAAACTGACGCTGGTCAGACGGTCAAATGACAGGGTGCCGTCGGCTTTGGGATAATCAATCGGCGTGTAATTCGCCGCCTCGCCAGTGGCGAGTGCATCCGATTTGCCGTGCTTCCATGTGCCCAGCGGGTTCCAGCCGGTGATATTGGCCACCCACATGTCAAACCCGCCCAATATCAGGGATGGCATCATCCCCAGCTTGGACCAGATCGGTTTCACATTGCGCACCCGTTTCAAATCTTTGGCCACGGGGCCGGACTTTAGATCGGCCTCGTAAGCGGTCAACTCGTCGCCCGAACGCCCCTCTTTGATCGCCGCAATCGCCGCCTCGGCTGCCGCCATGCCCGACAGCATCGCGTTATGATTGCCCTTGATCCGTGGAACATTCACCAATCCGGCGGAACAGCCCAACAACGCCCCGCCCGGGAACGCAACCTTTGGCACAGATTGCCAACCGCCCTCGGTGATCGCCCGCGCACCATAAGCCACGCGTTTACCGCCTTTCAGCAGTTCAGCCACCATCGGGTGATGTTTGAACCGCTGGAATTCGTTATAGGGCGACAGATAGGGGTTTTTGTAGTTCAGATGCACCACAAAACCGATATAAACCTGATTGTTATCAATGTGATAGATGAATGAACCACCACCAGCATTCTTGCCCAGCGGCCAGCCCATCGTGTGGGTCACAGTGCCTTCACGGTGCTTGTCGGGGTCTATTTCCCAGATTTCCTTCATCCCCAGCCCGAACTTGGCAACATCCGCATTGGCGCCCAGATCGTATTTGGCGATCACTTCTTTTGACAGACTGCCACGCACGCCTTCGGACAGGAACACATATTTGCCGTTCAGCACCATGCCCGGCTCGTAGGCGTCCGACGGGGTGCCATCAGCATTTTTACCAAACTCGCCCGCGACCACGCCCGTGACTTGACCGCTGTCACCATAGACCAGCTCGGAACACGCCATGCCGGGGAAAATCTCGACGCCCAGCGCCTCGGCCTGCTCGGCCATCCAGCGGCACACGTTGGCCATTGAAACGATGTAACAGCCGTGATTGCTCATCAGGGGCGGCATTGGCGTGGTGGGAATGCGGATTTTACCCGCTTCGCCCAGCATATAGAAATTGTCGCGCTTCACCGGCACGTTGATCGGCGCGCCCATGTTTTTCCAATCCGGCAGCAACGCGTTCAGACCGGACGGATCCAGCACTGCGCCCGACAGAATATGCGCCCCCACTTCGGAGCCCTTTTCCAGCACAACAACCTGAATATCCGCATCCAGTTGTTTCAGCCGGATCGCCGCCGAAAGGCCCGCAGGCCCCGCGCCCACAATCACCACATCATAGTCCATCGCTTCGCGTTCTATCTCGGCCATTTGCTCTTGCTCCGTAAACAGGACGGCTTTGCCATACCTGTGCC
>CAYYOF010000008.1:0-68500 GCA_964473185.1 uncultured Marinosulfonomonas sp.
TTGTTGATAGATGTGGCGAAATTATCACTCCAAATTATGGTTCTTAACCGACTAGCGGTTCCAACGAAGCGCGAGCAACATCAACGATCAGGTTGATACAACCCAAACTTGCAAGTGAATTGGTCCTGCTCTGATTGGATAGATAAGGGCAGCGCGGGAACTGGCTGTTTCAAGCACCGGTTTGAAACGACTGTCTCAGGCTTCGATGTACTTTGCGAGTTCGACATGAAGGGACATCGGATCAAAGGGCTTTGGCAGCACCTCCAAAGCACCGAGGTCCATCAATTCGCGCTTCACCTCGGGCGACAACTGAGCTGTCAAAAAAACGGTTGGTGTATCCGTTAGCGCAGGAATCTCTTTGATTTGCCGCATCGTTTCGCGCCCGTCCATCTCTGGCATTGCGAGATCAAGCAGTATGAGATCTGGAGAAATCGATGAGATGCGCTCAAGTGCAGCGCTGCCCGAACTGAAGCTGGCCACTTGGAAGGGGCCGAGTGCTTCAAGAGCCATCTTTGCAATAGAGAGGATATCGATGTCGTCATCAACATGAACGATCTGGTATATTGTAGGGCCTGTATCCGACATGCTGAATCCGCCTTTTTCCTGTCGCTTACCTCACAAACTGATTTACCCTATAAGTTGATTTACTTTAAAACTGTCAATTACTATGCTAAGTAGAGTGGACCGTCATAACAAGTCCTTAATGGCTCCATTGTAAAAATGGCTCCATTGTAAGGGATACTCAGCCCAACTGGGCCCCGCATAGTGCCTTCTCGGGGAATTGTCATAAAGTCATAAAAGAGCCCCAATTGAAGCATCAATTGTTCACACTCTTGGGACAAAGATACCGGAATAAAGCTATTGTTGAATTCACCGGACAAGCTGGCAGTAAGATTAAAGAGGCGTAAGATGACGTTAAACCTACGATTAATTCGTAATGCAGTATTTGTGGTCGCTGGCCTTTCTTGGGGTTACACTCTGGGGCAGGTCGATGCATTCACCTCCTCAACTTGGCTTGGCTGGACGGTGTTAGGTTGTTCCGCAATCTTCATTATTATCTATCTCAAATACCTGTGTGCGGCAGAGCGACTTAAGTATAGCGTTATGGAAAAAAATGAAGAACTCGAGAACGTGCGCAGTGCCGTGGATGAACACTGTCTCATCTCTATCGTTGATGCTCAAAGAAAGATGACTTTTGTGAATGACAGCGTTATTGCTGCGACAGGGTTCTCGCGCCAGGAGCTGCTGGGTAAGGATCCGGTGAGCTTCGAGGTTGAACTCAATCAAGCGCAAAACGAAGAGATTGCTCGGTGTAAGGCCGCTGGACAGAAATGGTCCGGCGAAATCAAGATAGAGCGAAAAGACGGCTCAGTGCTTTGGACCCACTCGACGATCACGCCTCGGTATAGCAAGACTGGCCAGTTCTTGGGCTCGATCTCGGTACGCACAGACGTCACCGCGACGAAAGTCGCTGTCGCCGAACGTGAAGCGATCTCGATCACTCACAAAATGAAAGATAACGTCTACATCTTTGAACCGGAGACCTATAGATTTACTTATATGAACGAAGCTGGCATGCGCCGATTGAAATGGGATCGCGACACCTATATTAACAAATCGGTGCTGGACTCCGATAAAAACTTCGACCGTGTTAGGCTCGATGCGCTAGTCGCTCCGCTTCTGGACGGGAAGCTTGAACAAATTCAGGTGACGGTGCAGCTGGACGATGGCCCGCATGAGATTACGATTCAGCTTATCCATACCGAAAATGACCGGATTAGTTTCGTAGCAGTCTTTCGAAATGTTGCAGACAAGCTCGAGATGGAACGGATTAAAGGTGAGTTCATTTCGACGGTCAGCCATGAACTTAGATCGCCGATCACGTCGATCAAAGGGGCTCTCAGCCTGCTCATGGCAAGCACCAACGCAGATCTGCCACCGCAGTTCGACAAACTACTAAACATCGCCAATCGCAATGCGGATCGGCTTGTGCTGATCGTGAATGATATTCTCGACCTCGAGAAGATCGCTGCCGGCAGCATGAAGCTCGACTTTCAGCCGATGGATATCTGCGATGTGGTTCAAGACGCAATCCAGATCAACACTGGAATCGAGAAACGTTTCGAAGTGGAGGTTCGGTTCGAGGGATTCGATCAGCCTGCTCCGGTTCAGGTCGATTCTAACAGGATGATCCAGGTTCTGACCAACCTTCTCAGCAACGCAGCAAAATTCTCAAATGCCGGAGGCAAAATTCTTGTCTCTTTGGATCGTGATGACGACAACTTTTTGATCAACGTCCGTGACTATGGGGTCGGCATCAAAGAAGTCCATCTCGACAGTATCTTTAACAGATTTGGTCAGGCAGACAACCATACTGAACGGAGCGGACGCGGCACCGGCCTTGGGCTGAGTATCGTCAAAGCAATCATGGATCAGCATGGCGGTAGCATAAGCGTAGAAAGCAAGCCTGACTGTGGCTCGACCTTCTCTCTTCGGCTGCCCATTGACCATACTGTGCAAATTGGAAACCACCAGTTCGCAAAGGAAGGTTAAATGTTAAACAAGAACACCGACGCGTTACTTCGCATACTCCACGTGGAGGACGATGAGGATATGAGAGAAATCACCGCAATGTCCCTGGAATTGACCGGTTCTGTCACATTGATGCAATCCGAGTCGGGCGAAGATGCGATCAAGCACGTCGTAGAGTTTGGCCCCGATGTCATCCTCCTCGACTTTATGATGCCAGGCATGAGCGGTCCGGAAGTGTTTTCTGCGCTAAAAGGCATTTCCGAAGTGTCGGAGGTTCCAGTGATTTTTATGACAGCGCGCGCCCAGCAAGATGAAATTGACGACCTCATCTCCTCTGGTGCTATTTCTGTAATAGCCAAGCCATTTGAGCCCACGGAACTTCTTGGGAAAATTCAAACGGCTCTGGCTGACGTCAGCACCTATGGGTCGGGGGGTAATCCCCCCTAAAATTAATGGTGTTCATAAGTAGAATTTTCTCGGCATAATATCTGAGGAGATTTTGAATGAAGAACAAACGATATAGCGACGCGCAAATTATGGGTATTCTGAAACAGGCCGAAAGCGGTGTGCCCGTTTCAGAGCTTTGCCGCTAACATGGAATGAGTAATGCCAGTTTTTACAAATGGCGGGCAAAGTTCGGCGGGATGGACGCCTTCCGCTGCAGCCCAAAGTTCCTTGGGTAGTCCAATTTTAGCCCCCAATCTCTCTAGTTTGACAGCCTCCGCCCAGAGTTGATTTCGAAATTCCTTAATCTTCTCGATGTCAATGTAGCCCGTTCTGACAGGCCAGAAACGGCGGTTCGGATAGCGTGGGTTAGGCGGGATGTGTCCGATTATATCGAGATGTTCTATAATCCGAAGCGTAAACACGCTAAAAACGGGATGCTGTCGCCCGTCTAGTTCGAAAGAAAGCAAAAATGGAAGCTGCAAGGCGTCTAGGAAACTAGGGCTATTCACTTATAAAGATAGCATTTTTGAGTGCTGGAAGTGCACTTAATTATCTGTTACATTCAAATACTCGAATATCTTAACCGGATTAGGACCAGCGAACAGAAAAGCCGCATACGGCTGTTTGCCAGAGGGGGAATGGAATTGAAAAATCAAATATTAGAACAGCTGAAAGGCATCACGTTCGGGCCAAAGGGCGAGGATATTGTATCGTCGGGCATGGTCTCGGATATTGTGATAGAGGGCAGTAAAGTCATCTTCTCGATCTCGCTGCCTGCGGGGGCGAACGAGGGCGCGGGTGATTTACAGAAACGTGCCGAACAGGTGGTTTCAGCGATTGATGGCGTAGATATTGTGCTGGTGGTATTGACCGCTGAGCGCGCCAAAGCCCCACGCGATAAAGAGGCTCCCAAGTTAAGCAACAAACCGGACCGCCCTGTGGGGCCTGATATGCGGCCAACGGCCGGGGCTATCCCCGGGGTGAAGGCGGTTTTGGCGGTGGCGTCGGGCAAAGGCGGGGTTGGTAAGTCAACCACTTCTGTGAACCTTGCGTTGGGTCTGCGAGCATTGGGCCTTAAGGTTGGCCTGTTGGACGCAGATATTTACGGGCCGTCCATTCCGCGACTGATGGGGATTACCGAACGCCCCGAGATTATCAACGAGCGCATTGTGCCGATTGAGCAATACGGGATCAAGGTGATGTCGATGGGGTTCCTGATGGACGAGGAATCGCCGGTGATCTGGCGCGGGCCGATGGTGGTTTCGGCGCTGATGCAACTGGTGCGTGAAGTGGAGTGGGGCGAGTTGGATGTGCTGGTTCTGGACATGCCGCCGGGCACGGGGGACGCGCAACTGACGCTGGCCCAACAGGTGCCGCTGGCGGGGTCGGTAATTGTATCGACGCCACAGGATCTGGCGCTGATTGATGCCCGCAAGGGGTTGAAGATGTTCAAACAGGTGGATGTGCCTATTTTTGGCATCATCGAGAATATGAGCACTTTTGTTTGCCCGCATTGTGGCGAGACTTCGGACATCTTTGGTCATGGCGGCGCGCAAGCAGAGGCGGCCAAACTGGGGGTAATGTTCCTTGGGGCTGTTCCATTACATATGGATATTCGCAAGTTTTCGGATGAGGGCACGCCGGTGGTGATTGCGGATCCGGACGGGGTTCATGCCAAGACCTATAAGACCATTGCCATGAAGGTTGCGGCTCTGATGGGCGAGGCTGGCGGCGACGAGGAATAGGTTTCGCCGCTGTACGCGCGTCGACCCAAGCGCTTTGACCCTGCGGGCCAAAGCGCGTTTGCCTGCGGCGCAGGTATTTAAGAAAAGAAGAAACGCAAAGGCGCCCCGTGACCAACCAGTCGCAGGGCGTTTTTTGTATGGTGGTTCGTGGGGAGGCCTAGTCGCGCATGGCGACCCATTCCATGTATTTGATCCCGACAACACCCCCTAGAATGATGAAGATCAAAGTGATGCCCGAGCCAATTGCAAGGGTAGAGAAGCCGGTCACGCCCTGGCCAACCGTGCAGCCCAATGCCACAACCCCGCCGATGCCCATCAGGGCCGCGCCAAAGGTGTTGCGCACAGTGTCGCTTTTGTCGGCAAAAGTGGACAGCGCCAGTTTGCCTTTGCTAAGTGCGCCGATAAAGCCGCCTAGCAGCACACCTGCGAAGGTCATGACGTTGAAGCCTGGCGTTTCATAGGCCGTGGCGCGCATCAAGTAATTCACCGTATCGCCTGCGGGGCGCACAAAGGACATCGAGGCCAGCGCCACTGGCACATCGGCGAAATCATCCTGTGCCAATCCGGTTAGCATCCAACCCGCGGTGACGCAGATGCCGATGCCGACACCGGCAAGGATGTGGGTGGGGGATTTGCGAAAGCCTGCGTCCTTGAAGCAATAGATCAGCAAGCCGCCCGCAAGGATTGCCAGTGCAATCCATGTCGATTGGGTAAGGTCCATGCCGGTGAGGCGGGCGATAACATCGCCAAACCCTTGTTTCTCCATGCCCATAGACGCCAGATCAATCGTGGCGTTTCCAAAGATTGCAACACGAAGGTTGCCGAGCAGCCCGCCCATGGTCATATAGGCGAACAGCCCCGCCACCAACAAAACGAAGCCCGAGCGCATATCGCCAGCCCCAGCGCGTACCAGATTGCGGGTGATGCAGCCGCCCGCCAGCACCATGCCAAAACCAAAGATCAGCCCACCTGCGACATTGCCAAGCCACGGCATATTGGGTTCCATATACATTGAATTGCGGTAATCGGCGACGCCGATGTTTTGCAGCACTGCAAGGCCGAGCATGGCGGTTGCGGTGGCCAGCAGCCATGAGCGAAAACGGCGTTTGTCGCCAAAGGACAGCATGTCTGAAATTGAGCCCATGGTACAGAAATTGGTGACGTAAACGATGTATCCGAGCACCGTGGCAATTAGTAGGCCGCCCCATGTAATGTAGAAGCCAGGTGAATCTATCACCATTTCCCGTAGTGTTTCCAACATGTTATGTCCCTGTTCTGGTTATTGTTATGGTGCGGTTTTTCTTACATATACAGGTATTACCATGTGTTGTTGTGTTGGCAAAAGAGATTCTATGCCTGCTGCGCGGATATTTATGGAACGAAAATGGGTTAGAGTGAGCCCTTCGGGGTCAGACTCATGGTGAATTTGCCATCCTGATCGTCTGCAAACCAGCTGAGTTTATCGCGCAAGGTGACCACGCCGCCAATGATGATGATTGAAGGGCCGGTGAATTCGGCATCCGTCGCTTTTTGGTAAAGGTCCGCAATGGTGCCGGTGATGATGCGCTGGTTAGGGCGCGTGCCATTGTCGATGATCGCGGCAGGGGTGTCGGGGTCAACACCGTGGCTGGCAAACCCTTCTGACAGGATTTTCAGGCTGGACAGCCCCATGTAAACCGCGACGGTCTGGTTTTTGCGGGTCAGAACGTCCCAATCCAGATCAAGCACGCCGTCGCGTCCATGTGCGGTGACGAAAATGCAGGATTGGGCGTGGTCGCGGTGGGTTAGGGGGATACCTGCGTAAGTGGAGCAGCCAGCGGCGGCGGTGATACCCGGCACCACCTGAAACGGGATGTTGTTTTCGGCCAGCATTTCGATTTCTTCGCCGCCACGCCCGAAAATAAACGGATCGCCGCCTTTGAGGCGCAGCACGCGTTTGCCGTCTTTGGCAAGCTTGACCATCAGGGCGCTGATGTCTTCTTGGAACATGGTATGGTGATCGGGGCGTTTGCCGACGTAAATACGTTCGGCGTCACGGCGCACCAGTTCCAGAATGTCGTCGGCAACCAGACGGTCATACAGCACCACATCGGCGCGTTGCATCAGGCGCAGGGCGCGGAAGGTCAGCAGATCAGGGTCGCCGGGGCCAGCGCCAACAAGGAAAACCTCGCCTTGTTCGCAAGGTGCACCTTTGCCGGTGGCACAGGCCAGCGAGTCCAGCAGATGGGCCTCGGCGCTTTCCAAATTGCCGGATAGAAAGTGGTCCCCCGCTGGCCCGTCAATCATGGTTTCCCAAAATCGGCGGCGCTGGGTTGTGCTTTTGATACCCGCCAGCACACGGTCGCGGAACTGGCCTAGAAATTCGGCCATGCGGCCATAGGCGGGGGGCAGCAGGCTCTCGATGCGGGCGCGAAGGATGCGCGCGATCACAGGCGCGGTGCCGCCGGATGAAATAGCGATGACCAAGGGCGAGCGATCCACCACCGAGGGGGTGATGAAGTCGCAGTATTCACCAACATCGGCGACATTGGCCAGAACATTGGCCGCTTTAGCGCCCTTGTGCAGGATTGCATCACGAGCCTCGTCCTCGGAGGCACCATAGGCGACGATGGCGCCGGCAATATCGGCCTCGGTGATGGCCCGCGTGTGGTGGGTCAGGTTTTCGTGCGCCATTAGGGTGGAAAATTCATCACTGAGGTTCGCGTCAAACACGTGGACATTTGCGCCAGCCAGCAGGGCGCGTTCAACGCGACGTGCGGCAACGGTTGTGCCGCCATCAACGACCAGTTTTTTGCCGCGAATATCGAGGAAAATCGGGAGGAAATCCATGTGGTTCACTTTCAATAGGCGTTTAGCCCTGGTTGGTTTTTGCCCATTCCGACAATGTGGCACCGAAATCGGCGGCACTTACGGGGTCCAGATCAAAAATGGTGAAACGGCGCTGCTCGCGGATGGTGACGCGCAGCCAGTTCGAGCCATTATCATAGGCCACGTTTTTCAGCGTCACGTGCTTTTTGAACGGAAAGTTGAATTCGGCAACATCGGTGATGACTTCGTCAGACATATTTTAACCCCGCAGCAAAGACGGATTCTAGCCGCCATTCCCATTTCTTCGGCGTGTCTTTGTAATCCGGTTTGACATCAAACTCTAGAAACATCTCGCCAGACTCGCCCGCATGGGCGACCAAGAGTTCAAGGGCAATGAAAGTGTCAACTTCCGGATGCCCGATGATAAGATCGCTAAGCTTTGCCATTTATGTTCTCCCTGATACGCGATTATGGAATCTTACACGCATTAACAAGCGTGTGCTGGCATTATCGCTGTTTGCGTCAAAACCGGTGCGGTTGTGAAGCGAATTATTGCACAGGAGGCCATCGCCATCCTGCATCTTGATGGTTTGGATCAACGGGTCATCCGAATTCAGTGTGGATTGCAGAAAATCCACGGCCGCACGCGTAGTCGCATCATCGCGCCATTCAATTGATCGGGTGCGGGCGGTATAGCGCATTTCCAGATGGCCGTTTTGCGGGTTTACCTCGAACACAGGGCCGATGCTGGCGGGGCGCACCTTGCCGTTTGATTCAGCGTTTTCGGGGATGGTCATGGCGGACGGATGCATCAAGGCGGTGATGAAATCGGGGTTTTCGTCCCGCAGCCGGATATAGGCGATTTCGGGGTCATAGACCTGATTGACACCACCAGTATCGGCGGCGCGAACACAATGCAGAACCATTGCGCGGATTTTGTCATCCGGCGCATTATAGTAGCCGTCAGTATGCCAGTTCATCGGTTTTTTCGAGTAAGGGATGTAGCCTTTTTGGCTGATAGAATCAGATACCTGCAACGAAACGATTCCGTCTTTTCCGGCTGATCTGTGCTTCTCGGCGATGCGTAAACCCATGTTTTGGGCGAATTGCCGCAATAAGCTACTAACCGCATCAGGACGGTCAGTTTTTTGCATATCACGGTAAAAAACAGCGTTTGATATTTCGCATCTGCGAGATAATTCGTCATGCTCGGCAGGGGTTATTGCTGAAAGATCACCAATCTGCACGGGTTCGGAATTCGCAAGTAAATCAGACGCTTGTTCCAGCTTGATCACACGCCATGCCTGATAGTCGGCATCCGTTGCTGATACCAGACTAAATCTGTCGGGAAATTGTGTGTTGCAGTTCTCCAACTATTACGCCTCCGTGGCTGAGTGGGTTAGAATGTTTCGTTTCGTATCTAATTATCGGAATATTTAGATACAATGTGCAATCTGCGGCAGCTTTATCTTTACATTCAAAAAGTGTAATGTAAAATCAATCTAAACGAAGGCTCACGATTTCGGTCTACTGAATTCTGCAGAAATGCTAATCAGCCAAGATACCTAAATCGGGAACTTAAATGAATTCGGGGGGCAAAACCCGATGAAACGCGCGAAAGGGAGTTTATTATGAAAGATGGCGATCATAAAGACGGCAAAGCCAAAGAAGTCGAAATCCACCCAACACCTATGTTGGACCAGTTGGAAGACGGACCTTGGCCAAGTTTTGTAACCGGCCTGAAGCGGCTGCGTGATGCCAAGGGCGAAAAATACGCCCCGATGATGAACGACCTTCTGGGCCAGCTGAACCACTCCTATGAAAACCGTAAAGGGTATTGGAAGGGCGGCGTTGTGTCTGTTTACGGTTATGGCGGCGGTATCATCCCGCGCTATTCCGAAGTGGCTGACAAATTCCCTGAATCAAAAGAATTCCACACATTGCGTGTTATGCCGCCTCCCGGCTTTCACTATACCACCGAAATTCTGCGCAAATTGTGTGATGTATGGGAAGAGCACGGCTCTGGTCTGATCGCTTTCCACGGCCAGTCCGGCGACATCATGTTGCAGGGCTGTACTTCGGCAAACACCCAAGCCGCGTTTGACGCGATCAACGAGCTGGGTTTTGACCTTGGCGGCGCTGGTCCTGCACTGCGCACCGCCATGAGCTGTGTCGGGGCTGCCCGTTGCGAGCAATCCTGTTTCGACGAGGCCAAAGCGCACCGCGGCATCATCAACCGTTTCCTTGATGAAATGCACCGTCCGTCGCTGCCTTATAAGTTCAAATTCAAGTTCTCGGGTTGTGGCAATGACTGTGTGAACGCGATCCACCGTGCCGATTTCGCGGTGATCGGCACATGGCGTGACGACATCAAGATCAACCAAGAGAAGGTGAAAGAGCATATCGCCGAGAAGGGCCGCAAATACACCATCGACACCGTTGTTTCGATGTGTCCGACCCGTGCTATTTCGCTGAACGACGATGACACAATGGAAATCGACAACAAATCTTGTGTGCGCTGCATGCACTGTATCAACGTTATGACCAAGGCGCTGAGCCCGGGTGATGACAAGGGTGCGTCGGTGATTATCGGTGGCAAGCGGTCGCTGAAAGTTGGCGATATGATGGGCATCATGATCAAACCGTTCATCAAACTGGACACCGAAGAGGATTACGAGGAACTGGAAGAGTTCGCCGAAACCTGCATCGAGTTCTTTGCCGACAACGCACTGGAGCACGAGCGGGTCGGGGAAACCATCGACCGCATCGGTCTGCCATCCTTCCTCGAGGCTGTTGGTGTCGAGGCTGACCCGAATATGGTCAACCATCCGCGTACATCCAGCTATGTTCGTACCGATGATTTCGATGAAGAGGCCGCCAAGTGGTTCGAGCGCAAAGCGCGGGATTCTGGCATGACGGTCGCGGCGGACTGATCCGCCGGTCTGGATGAATTGAAATAGATAACTCTGCGGCCCCGAGGGGTGCGCAGAGACAGGGAGAAGAAAATGAACGAGAAAGTCACCCCAAGAACCGCCGACGAGGTTGGCGTTCCGGATCACTTCCAGTACATGCATCCGGTGATGGAAAAGAACCACGGCAAATGGGCCTATCATGATCGCCCGCGCCCCGGCGTGCTGCGTCATGTGGCCAAATCCGGCGATGTTATCTTTACCGTTCGCGCCGGCACCCAGCGCCAGATGGACGTTTTCACCATTCGCACCCTGTGCGACATTGGCGACGAATTTGCCGATGGCCACATCCGTTTCACCACCCGTTCCAACATCGAATATATGGTCGCCGACGAGGCCAAAGTTCAGCCGCTGATCGACCGTTTGGGCGAAGGTGGCTTTCCTGTGGGTGGCACTGGTGCGTCCGTTTCGATGATTTCGCACACTCAGGGCTGGTTGCACTGCGATATTCCGGGCACTGATGCCTCGGGCGTGGTCAAGGGCCTGATGGACATGCTGCATGATGAATTCATCAACGAGCACATGCCGAACCGCGTGCGGATCACCACATCCTGTTGTCAGATCAACTGTGGTGGCCAAGGCGATATTGCGATCAACGTGCAATACACCAAACCACCGAAAATCAACCACGATCTGGTTGCCAACGTTTGTGAACGTCCCGCCGTTGTGGCCCGTTGCCCTGTTGCCGCGATCCGCCCTGCGATGGTTGACGGCAAGGCAACGCTGGAAGTCGACGAGAAGAAATGCGTTTGTTGTGGCGCCTGCTACCCACCTTGCCCACCGATGCAGATCAACGGGGCAGACAGCACCAAGATCGCGATCTGGGTTGGCGGCAAGCACTCGAATGCGCGCTCCAAACCGACATTCCACAAGCTGGCGGTTGCCAACTTGCCCAACAATGTACCGCATTGGCCTGAAGTGAACGCTGTCGTGAAGCGCATCATTATGGCCTACAAAAATGATGCCAAACATTGGGAACGTCTGGGTGAATGGATCGAACGTATCGGTTGGAGCCGGTTCTTTGATATGACTGACCTCGCGTTCACCAAACATCACCTGGATACATGGACTGGCGCACGCAAGACCATGAACCAATCCGCACATATCCACTTCTAAGAGGCGAATGACGTGAAATTCGGAATAGTAGTCAGCGAAGGCCCTTATACGCATCAAGCGTCTGATACGGCCTATCATTTCGTGACGGCAGCGATTGCTGCCGGCCACGAGGTTCCACGCGTGTTTTTCTATCACGACGGGGTTAATGTGGGCACGCGCCTGTCGATCCCGCCGCAGGATGAACGCAACATTCAGCAGCAGTGGACAGCATTGGCCGCCGAGCACGGCACAGATCTGGTGATCTGTATCGCGGCCGCCCAACGCCGTGGTCTGCTGGACCAGAAAGAGGCGGATCGCCAAGGCAAAGACGCCAGCAACATCGCCGAGGGTTTCCGGATTTCCGGCCTTGGGCAACTGATTGAAATGGGCATCGAGACGGACCGTCTGATGACCTTCGGGGACTAGGGGAAAAACATGGAAGATGGTGTTAAAAAATTCCTCTATGTAAATCGCAAAGCGCCTTATGGCACGATTTACGCGCTGGAAAGTCTGGAAGTAGTGCTGATTGGTGCTGCGTTCGATCAGGATGTGAGCCTTGCGTTCCTTGATGATGGTGTGTTCCAGCTGGTGAAATCCCAGGACACGAAAGAAATCGGCGTGAAAAACTTCTCGCCGACGTTCCGTGCGCTGGGCGATTACGAGGTAACCAAGCTGTTCGTCGAGAAAGAATCGCTGGATGAACGCGGTCTGACTGCCGACGATTTGCAGGACATCACATGGGAAGACGAAGATGAGGATTATGCTGAAAAGCCGTCGATCCGCATCGTCAGCCGGGCCGAAATGGCCGACGTGATGGCCGACCAAGACGTAATTCTGAGCTTTTAGGGGGCTGATATGGCAACTTTACACACAGTTAACAAATCGCCCTTTGCGACGCAGGCTTTGCTGAGCTGTCTGGGGCACGCCAAAGCGGGCGACACGGTTTTGCTGATCGAGGACGGCGTTTATGGCGCGGCTGCGGGCACGGGACTGGCCGAAGCTGTGGCCGGATTGGGCGGCGATATAACGCTGGCCGTTCTGGTGCCTGACATGAAGGCACGAGGAATAGACGAGGGACGTCTGATGGACGGTGTAAAAACCGTCGACTATGCGGGTTTTGTAGAATTGGCGGCCACGACGGACCGTACGCAAAACTGGCTATAAGACACAACTGAACTGATACGAACAATTAGACCGAAGGGAACTAAAATGTCATATGATCTAGAAGGCCAAGAAATCGCAACCGATGAAGAAGGCTACATCACCAACCTTGGTGAATGGACACCTGAACTGGGTTCAATCATCGCCAAAGCCGAAGACGTCGACATGGGCGAAGAGCACTGGGCTGTGGTCAACTTCCTGCGTGAATATTACGAGGAATACCAAATTGCCCCAGCCGTGCGCGTTTTGATCAAATCGATCAAAAAATCCATGGGTCCGGAAGTTGGCAATAACAAATACATGTATGAGCTGTTCCCCTATGGGCCAGCCAAACAAGCCTGTAAAATTGCAGGTCTGCCAAAGCCGACTGGCTGCGTATAAACCTATCTACCCCCCGAAACAAAAACAATAAATTCGGGGGGCGTTGTCTGGGAGGACTTCAAGTGTTGTCAACGCTTTATGCAGTGCTGTTCTATGTGGCCACGGTTATTATGATCGTTGGCACCGGAATGAAGGTGTTGAAATACGCCCGCACACCAGCACCGTTGAAGATCCCGGTTTCACCGGCACCGCGCACCAGAAAAGGTGTCTGGTTTCGGATGTTCAAAGAAGTGGCGTTCTTTCAAAGCTTGTTCAAATCCAACAAATGGATATGGATATTCGCGGTTCTGTTCCATGCGGGTATGCTGCTGGTTTTGCTACGCCATTTCCGCTATTTCACCCAACCGGTTTGGTGGTGGGTTGAACTGATCCAGCCGATCGGCGTTTACGCGTCTTTCGCAATGTTGATCGGCCTTGGTGGCTTGTTGGCCCGCCGTTTTGTGGTGGCACGCATCCGCTATATTTCTTCCCCGTCCGATTATCTGATGCTGGCCTTGCTGCTGGGTATCGTGATCAGCGGCATGATGATGAAATTTGTGATGGGGACTGACATTTTGGCAGTCAAAGCGTTCTTTCTGGGCCTGATGCGGTTCCAGATACTGGAATTGCCCACGCAGCCCGGTGTGCTGATTCATCTGGGGCTGGTGGCGATCCTGATGATCATCTTCCCGATCTCCAAGCTAATGCACGCACCCGGTCTGTTCTTTGCCCCGTCGCGCACGCAAGTCGATAACGCGCGTGAATTCCGGCACTTGTCTGCATGGGCAAAACAGTTGCCCCCGTTGCCCGAAGGCATCCCCGAAGAAGGAGAGAGCTGAGATGGCACCGAATGATATGGACACTGGTATCACTTCAAACTCGATTGATGATGCCTTCAAAATTCCGCAGCTGGAATGTGGCGCGATGGCGGACAGCAATACATATGCCGCCGCCCCCGAACATAACGAGCCATTGGGTTTTCCTGGCGAATTGCTGGACGATTGGAAAGAGGTGGCGATTGCCAAACTGGGCGAGCTGGCCGAGAGAAACCGCGCCTTCAAGGTTTACCTAGATACCTGCATCAAATGCGGCGCTTGCACTGATAAATGCCACTACTTTCTAGGCACGGCTGATCCAAAAAATATGCCTGTTGCACGACAGGATTTGCTGCGTTCGGTGTATCGGCGCTACTTTACATTTGCGGGGAAATATTTCCCGTGGCTGGTGGGCGCGCGTGATCTGACCCGCGAGGTTCTGGACGAATGGTACACCTATTATCACCAGTGCTCGCAATGTCGCCGCTGCGCGGTGGCCTGCCCGATTGGCATTGATACCGCCGAAATTTCGATGGCCGCGCGCGAGATTCTGGACAGCGTTGGGATGGGGCAGAAATACTGCAACGAGATCATCGCCAAGCTGAAAAAAACCGGTAATAATCTGGGTCTGAACCCGAAAGCCTTGCGGGCGACGCTGGAAGATCTGGAAGAGGATCTGGAAGAAGAAACCGGCATCGCGGTGAAATTGCCGCTGGATGTGCAAGGCGCTGACATTCTGCTGATCACCCCCTCGGCTGACTTTTTCGCCGAACCGCATATCGACGGTTTGCTGGGCTATGCCAAAGTATTCCACGCGGCGGGCGCCAGCTGGACGATCAGCTCTTATGCCTCCGAGGCAGCGAATTTCGGCATGTTCATCGGGTCATACGAAAACATGCGCGAAGTCTCATGGCGCATCCGTCAAGCGGCCAAGGATTTGGGCGTTAAACGGATTGTGTTCGGTGAATGTGGCCACGCATGGCGGGTTGGTTACAGCTTCCTGAACACGCTGGCTGGCCCGTTTGATTTTCTGGATCAGAACTACCCGATCCCGCAGCACATCATGGAATTCACGTCTGATGCGCTTGACGATGGCGTTCTGAAAATCGACAAATCCCGAAATGATGAATTCAAAATGACCTACCACGATAGCTGTAATATTGCGCGTGGGTCGGCCATGGGCCGCAAGGAAGGCGGGCAGTTTGATCTGCCGCGCAAAGTGTTGAAAGCGGTGTGCAACCATTTCCATGAAATGGAGCAGGACACCATCCGCGAGAACACGTTCTGTTGCGGTGGCGGTGGCGGGTTGCTGACCGATGATTTATTGGATTTGCGCATCAAAGGCGCGAAACCGCGGATGACGGCGCTGCAACAGGTCACGCAGGATCACGGCGTCACTCACATGGCCGCGATTTGCGCCATTTGTAAAACCCAGTTTTCCAAAGTCATGCCGAAATACGGCTATGAAATGGACAACGTAATGTCGGTGCACCAATTGGTCGCCAACGCTGTCATTCTGGACGGCCAAGAAACAGACGAAGATGACGAAGCGCCACAAGCGGCAGCAACGCAGGAGAATTAAGATGGACGGTCAACACAACTCATATCGGCGCTACGAAGAAGGCGAAACCGAAGCGGATTTTGATCTGGAAGACAAAATCTTTGTGCAGGACACATCGTATAAGTGCCCGACTTACATCAACAAAACACCGCCCTGTCAGGGATCGTGCCCATCGGGTCACGAAATCCGTGGCTGGTTGGCGATTGCCCGCGGCATGGACAAACCCGTGGTCGAAGGCATGACGTGGCAGGAGTATGCCCACCAACGCATGCTCGAAGCCAACCCGTTTCCCGCCACTATGGGCCGCGTTTGTCCGGCCCCTTGCGAGGCGGGTTGTAACCGTAATGAGGTCGATGATTACGTTGGCATCAATGCGGTTGAGCAATACGTGGGCGACTGGGCCAATGAAAATGACGTAACAGCCCCCGAAGTGGGCGCTGACACGGGCCGCAAAATCGCGGTGATCGGTGGCGGGCCTGCGGGTCTGGCGGCGGCGTTTTTCATGCGCAAAGATGGCCACGCGGTGACGTTGTTTGAAGAACACAGCGAACTGGGCGGCATGATGCGTTACGGCATCCCCGGCTACCGGACCCCGCGCGACATGCTGGACAAAGAAATCGGCCGCATCACCGCGATGGGCGTTGATGTGCGCACCAACACCCGCGTTGGCACCGATGTGTCGGTGGACGAACTGGACAAAGCCTTTGATGCGGTGTTCTGGGCATTGGGCGCGCAAAACGGTCGTGGCCTGCCGCTGGACGGCTGGGACGATGCCGACAACTGCATCAACGGCGTCGACTTCCTTGATGCGTTTAACCAAGGCTATGTCCTTGGCACCGCGAAAAAGGTGATCGTGGTTGGCGGTGGTGATACTTCGATCGACGTTGCATCCATCGCGCGTCGTCTGGGGAACATCAGCGACACTGGCCAAGACGATGCCACAGATTTTCTGGGCCATGACGTGGCCGGATCACTGGTGCGCGACGGCATGTCGGCGACCCTGACATCGCTGTTCCCGATTGAAAAAATGACAGCCGCCGAGCACGAGCGTGAAGACGCGCTGCGCGAAGGTGTGGACATCAAAGGCGGTGTTATGCCGCTTGAGCTGATCGTTGACGAAAACGGTTTAGCGACCGGTATGAAGATGTGCGAATGCGTGATGAAGGGCAACAGGCCCGAGCCGGTAGAGGGCACCGAATTTGTGTTGGAAGCCGACATCATCATCTCTGCCATCGGCCAGTTTGGTGATTTCACCGGTATGGAAGATTTCGACAATGGTCGCGGTTCAATGACTGTCGATGCCACTTACGCTGTTGAGGGTCGCGAGAAGCATTATGCTGGCGGTGACATTCTGAAACCACACCTGTTGACCACAGCGATTGGCCACGGGCGCATTGCTGCCGAAGCGATCACTGATTTTCTGGATGATGGTGAAGTTGAAAAACGCCCATCGGTGGATGTGCACCACTTCAACCTGCTTGAAGAACTGAAACAACGCGGCCATTCGCCTACGGCCTACGATCATGTGCAGGACGTCGGCACAGACACGGCGGATTATGCGGTTCACAACTACGAGGATCGCTCGAATTCGCAAATCATCAAGCATGGCGAGCTGTACAAAGGCCACTTTGATTTTGTGGCCCGCGAAGTGCGCGACGAGGTGCATATCGGTGCTGACGACGTGCTGGGCAACTTTGAAGAACGCATCATCGCCTATTCCGAAGAACAAGCCCAGAAAGAGGGCGAGCGCTGCATGTCCTGTGGCATGTGTTTCGAGTGCGACAACTGCGTGATCTACTGCCCGCAGGACGCCGTTAGCCGTGTTAAGAAATCGGACCGCACCGTCGGGCGCTACGTGGAAACTGATTACTTCAAATGTATTGGTTGCCACATCTGTGCCGATGTTTGCCCAACCGGTTACATCAAAATGGGTCTTGGAGCGTAAAACATGAAGCGGCTGATTGCATCCCTTCTGATCATCTGCGGACTGGCCGTGAGCGGGGCATCTGCGGGATCTTTGTATCCCGAAATCCCCAAAGCGGTTGGCGCGGCTCACCCCGAGGGCAATGCGTTTATGCGGATCAACCACATGCGTCTGCTACGTCATGATCGGGATGAAACCATGCGTCTGGGCAACCGTGACACGCAGTATTCCCTAAAGGAATGTGTGGCGTGCCATGCGGTGATGGGGCCGGAGGCGCTGCCGATTTCGGTCAAGGAAGACGGGCATTTTTGCAAATCCTGCCACGAATATGCAGCGGTGAAAATTGATTGTTTTCAGTGTCATAACTCGAAGCCGGACGAAGGGTTTACCGCCCTTTTGATGCAATCGACGCCGCCCAGCGAAAGCGAAGTCGCAACCTATCTGGACGAGGTGTTGCAATGAAATTACCAGCATTGAATAACGAGGCTGTGCGTCCTGCTGAGTTGAACCGGCGCGATTTTTTCAAATCGGGTGCGGCGGTGGCGTCGGTCACTTTGGCCCCGGGTGTGACCCTGATGGCCTTTGGTGGCGAAGCAAATGCAAATGCGGATGCGGGCAAGCGCTGGGGCATGTTGATCGACGTGAACAAATGCGCGACCGACTGCAACGCCTGCGTCAAAGCCTGTTCGGACGAGAACGGCTGGAAGATGGATGGCAACCCTGAAACCGACGCCCAGTGGATCCGCAAGGTTGACCTGACCCACAAGCAAACCGGTCGCGAGGCGTCCTTGCCGATGATGTGCCAGCATTGCGAAGAGCCGCCCTGTGTGGACGTCTGCCCAACCGGCGCGTCGTTCAAGCGGGCCGATGGCATCGTTCTGGTTGATAAACACACCTGCATTGGCTGTCGCTATTGCATGATGGCGTGCCCGTTCAAAGCGCGCTCATTTGTGCACGAGGACGTCGAGGACCAAAAGGCCCATGCGCCACGCGGCAAAGGCACCGTCGAGAGTTGCACGTTGTGTGTGCACCGCGTGGATAAGGGCGGCATTCCGGCCTGTGTTGAATCCTGCTCGGCCACGGGTCACGGCGCGATGATGTTTGGCGATCTGAATGATCCGGCCAGCGACATCTCTATAGCCCTGAAGAATTATAACTCGATCGGGTTGCGGGACGATCTGCGGCTAAACCCCGGTGTTCGCTATTCGAACCTGTAAGGGAATTGGAGACTGATTAATGGAGCGCACTGTTTATCGTGAGGTGAAACCAACACCCGCCATCTGGATGATTGCTGCCTTGATGGGCGCGTTCATTGCGGCGGCTGGCCTGTCGGTTCTTTACATTGAACATCATGGCCACATCGTCACCGGTATGAACAACCAGATCGTCTGGGGTCTGCCGCATGTGTTTGCGATTTTCCTGATTGTTGCGGCTTCGGGCGCGTTGAATGTGGCCTCCATTGCGTCCGTGTTCGGCAAGATCGAGAACAAACCAATGGCGCGATATTCTGCCCTGTTATCGATTGCTTTGCTGGCCGGTGGGCTGGGTGTGCTAGTGCTGGATCTTGGGCACCCTGATCGGCTGATCGTGGCAATGACCACCTATAATTTCACATCTATTTTCGCGTGGAACATCATATTATATAACGGTTTCTTTGCCGTTGTGGGCGCATACTTGTTCGTTCAGATGGCCCGCGGCATCGCACCTGAAGTGGTCCGCGCTGTTGGCACAGCGGCCTTCGTTTGGCGGCTGGCATTGACCACTGGCACAGGGTCGATCTTTGGCTGGCTGGTGGCGCGGCCCGGCTATGACGCCGCTATTATGGCACCGCTGTTTATCATCATGTCGTTCTCGTTCGGGCTGGCATTTTTCATTCTGGTGCTGGGCACCACCTTCCCGTTGACGGGGCGCTATATCGGGCCAAATCTGGTGAAACGTCTGGGCCGGTTGCTGGGTGTGTTCGCGGTGGCGGTGCTGTATTTCACCGCAGTGCGTCACCTGTCGAATTTCTATGCCGCCGAGCATGGCGATTTTGAGCGCTTCATTCTGTTCGGTGACACCATGTTCACCCCGCTGTTCTGGATCGGACAAGTGTTGATCGGTGGCATTATTCCCGCCGCAATCCTGCTGCGTCACGCCGAAAAAACCAGCAAGGGGCAGGTGCTGTTTGCATCTGTCCTGATTATCCTTGGCGGCTTTGCACATCTTTATGGCATCATCATTGGCGGTCAGGCCTTCCCGCTGGAGATTTTTCCCGCGTATGATGTGACCAGCACGTTCTCTGACGGTGTCATCAACAGCTACACTCCCTCGATTTATGAATGGGCTTTGGGGCTGGGCGGTGTTGCGCTGGCGGTGATGATTGCCGGCATGGGTGTGGTCGCGTTGCGCATTTTGCCCATGACGCTGTCTGATGCGAATATTGATCCCACCGATCCTGATTTCTGATAGGTTGGGGCGAAACAGGGTTTCGACCCAAGGATACCGACATGCAAAACCCACATTCTTTTGCCGCCCTTATGCGTGGCAATGCCCTGTTCAATAGGGGCTAGAGCATGCCACGTTTCATGATCGCAGCGGCGCATAAATCATCTGGTAAAACGGTGATCAGCACGGGGCTGGCGGGGGCGTTGACGGCGCGGGGCGATGTGGTGCAGTGCTTTAAAAAGGGACCGGATTATATTGACCCGATGTGGCTGGCGGCGGCCAGTGGGCGGGCCTGTTACAACCTCGATTATAACACCATGTCAGCCGATGAGTTTACCGCGTTGATGTGCGATCGCGCCCGTGGTGCGGATGTTGCGATGATCGAGGCCAACAAGGGGCTGTTTGACGGGGTGAAACTGGACGGCACAGACGCCAATTCGGCGCTGGCCAAGGTGACGCAAACGCCGGTGGTTCTGGTGATTGATACAGGTGGTATGACCCGCGGGATTGCGCCGCTACTGCTGGGGTATCAAGCGTTTGACGAGGTGAACATCGCCGGTGTGATCCTGAACAAGGTTGGCGGGTCGCGCCATGAGGGCAAGCTGCGGGCGGCGGTAGAAGCCTATACGGACATCCCCGTTATTGGTGCTGTCGGGCGCAATCCGGCGCTTGATATTGGCGAGCGGCATCTGGGCCTGACCACGCCGAGTGAAACCGCGCATCTGGACACAAAGATCACCGAAATATCGCGGATTGTCGGCGGGCAGGTCGATCTGGACGAATTGATGCGAATTGCGGCAACAACGCCCGTTCTGGATGTGGTTCCGCCACCCGCCATCAAGGCGCGGTTCAAAGGCTTGCGGATCGGCTACGCTCTGGATCGGGCTTTCGGGTTTTATTACGCCGATGATCTGGATGCTTTTGCGACGCTGGGGGCAGAACTGATCCCGTTCAACGCGCTGTCTGACACGGCGCTGCCCGATGTTGACGGCCTATTTCTGGGCGGCGGGTTTCCCGAAACCCAGATGGCTGCCCTATCGGCCAATACCGCGCTGCGTGAGCAGATTAAACAGGCGCTGGAGGCAGGTATGCCGTGTTACGCGGAATGCGGCGGGTTGATGTATCTGTGCCGCAGCATGGCGTGGGATGGCGAGACCCATGAGATGTGTAATATGGTGGGTGCGGACGCTGTAATGTGCAACCGCCCGCAGGGGCGTGGGTTGGTGGAATACACCACCACGGCGAACCACATTTGGGGGCAACGCGACGGTGTGGCCCATGCGCACGAGTTCCATTACGCGCGGCTGGACAATGTGGATACGGGCACAAAATTCGGCCGTAAGATAACCCGTGGCAATGGCATCGACGGGGTCAATGACGGCATTGTAACGGGCAATGTTCTGGCCGGGTTTTGCCATCAGCGAAATACGTTGGCTAACCCGTGGATCATGCGGTTTCTGGATTTTGTGCAACGGGTAAAAACCGGCTGAAGCGCAAAAGAAAAGCCCCGCAGGTTATGCGGGGCTCATCAGAATTACAGTTCTAAACGGCGCTTAAGAGCGTTTGATTTCAAACAAATAGATGTCACCCTCGGAAGACGAGCTCATCAGCTCGTTGCCGGTGTGTGTGCAAAACGCTGCGAAATCGGCAACCGAACCTGGATCGGTCGAGCGGATTTTCAGCGTGTCGCCAGCATCCATGCCTTTGAGCGCTTTCTTTGCTTTCAGGATGGGCAGTGGACAGTTCAGGCCTTCTGCATTCAGTTCATGTACAGCCATAGTAACCTCTTTTATGTTGGTATGTGATTGTTGTTAGATAAACAGATTGATGTCGGATTTAGCGGCCACTTCCATATAGGTAGCAGCCCCGCCCAACTCGATCCCGTCGATCATGTCTTCGGTTTTGTATTCAAACAGATCAAGCGTCATTTGGCAGGCGATCATCCGGATATCCAGATCAATAGATGCCTCGCGTAGATCCTCGATCGAGGCTACGCCCTTTTGCTTCATCAGGTTTTTCATCATCTTGCCAGCAGCACCGCCAACACCGGGTAAAACCGACAGAATGTTTGGCATCGCCATGTGGCCACCAAACATCGGCATTTCCATCGCAGGATTGCCCAATGGGGTGAATTTCATATTCAGTTTCTTTTTCAGCAGTGGCAGGCCGTAGAAGGTAAAGAACATCGTCACCTTCATATCCATTGCGGCGGCTGTGGTCCCCAGAATAAACGGGGGGTAAGCCCAGTCTAAGGAGCCTTTGGTCACGATGATTGACATGCTCTTTGCATTGTCCGTGCTGTCATCTAGCATTTTCATTCCTCCCGTTCATGCGTTATTAGTATTGCGATAATTGAATGTATATTGCACCAAATGTCAAGTCACAGCCTTGTGCGCATGAGGATTCTGGTCAAAATGCCTCGGGTCACGCGGGCTGCGGGGTGGGTATAACCCAGATGCCTAATTGTTGTTCAGCCCCTGAACACCGGCGCGGCCTGACAGTAATCTGACAATCACGCTGATGGTGATGATGATCAGAACCAGCATCAGGGTGACGGCACCCGAGTGTTGCGCCATGTCCTGTTCCTGATAGGCGAAAATGACGCCGGTCAGCACCATATTGCCCGGTGACAGCAGCAGAATGATCAATGACAGCTCGCGCATTGCGGTGATAAACGTCAGCAGCATTCCGGCAACCAGCCCGCTCATTGATAGCGGGATGATGATGCGGAACATGCGGCGGAACCAGCCAATGCCTTGAACTCGCGCGGTTTCTTCTAGTGATTTGTCGATTTGCAGCATCGCGGCGATGCCGGTGCGTGATGTGAACGGCAGGTTTTTAATCACGGTGATCAGCACCAGAATGGCGAAGGTTCCGTATAGGGCGGGCAGGGGCCCGATCGAGGTCGAGAACATGCCGATATAGATCGCACCCAGCGCGATAGAGGGGAAGATATAGGGCGCAAATGCGATGCCCTCGAGCCATTTTGATATCCGTGCCCCACGCCCACGCACCACTGCATAGCCGACCAGCAGGCCAAGGAAACCGTTGAACAGGGCTGCGGAAAAGCCCAGTTTGATGCTGTTGCTTAGGGCCTCCATGATACCGCCGTTATGCAACACGCCTGCCTCGCCATAGGCCAGATTAACGTCGCCCTGACCAACCCAGAAGTAGGTTGTGAGGTTGGAAAAGCTGTAATCGCCCGGGATCAGGGTAAGTGATTCCCACAACAGCAAGGTCAGCGGCATAAACACGGTGATGATCAAAAACACGATCACCGCAATGGTCGCGGGCCAGCGCCACACCCCCAGATCAGCCTCGCGTTTGCGAAACCCTTTGCCGGTCATGGTGACGTAACTTTTGCGCACCCCGATGATGCGACTGTTGATCCAGATGAAACTGATTGCCAGAATAATCAGCACCAGCGCCAACACGTAAGCGTCGCCCTGATTGCGCGCGTTGATGGATGCGTAAATCTGGGTCGAGAAGGTAAAGAACCGCACCGGCAGGCCCAACAGCGCGGGGGTGCCGAATGTGCCAAGGATACGGATAAAGGTCAGCACCACGGCCGATCCCAACGCGGGCAGCAGCAGCGGGATGGTGATGCGACGCACGCATTGCCATTTGCTCATCCCGCTCATCGCGCCGGCCTCTTCCAATTCGTTATCCACGGTGGCCAAAGCGCCCGAGATTAGCAGGTAGGCATAGGCATAGTAGTGCAGCGACAGGGTAATCACGATGGGGAAGAACCCGTATGAAATCCAGTCGGGTGGCCGCACGCCAAACAGATAGGTTAATAACCCTTCCGCCCCGCCGATACGGTCGTTTTTGAACAGGCTTAGCCACGCCAGCGCCATCACCCATGACGGCATCATGTAAGGGAACACCAGCATCGCGCCAAAGACGCCTTTGAACTTGATGTTGGTGCGCACCATCAGCCAAGCAAGGCTGGACCCGACAGTGACGCCGATGATGGTGACGGCCACGCCCATCGACAGGCTGTTGATCAGGGGTTTGACAAACAACGCCTTGGATATCGGTTGCATAAACACACGGTCCAGGTGGAACAGGGTGAATGCGCCGACTTCGCCATCGGGGCGGTAGGATAAATCATAGCTTTGGAAGGTGAACGCGTCGCGGATGATTTGGAACAAAGGCACCAGAACCACAAAGCTAAGGAACGCCAGGCACAACACGCCGATCACCAGTTCAGGGCGGTTTTTCAGCCGGTAAACCTGATACCCCAGATTGCGGGTCGACCAAAGCGGTGGGCGGCCAGTGCTATGTTCCAATGTCGATGCCATTCCCGTTTTTACCTTTTTTCCAGTGCCTTACAGGGCAGGGGTGAGATTGACAGTGCTGTCGGGGTCATAGAAATTCAGCGCCTCCAGCGGGAAATCCACCCATAGGGATGCGCCCTCAATCATTGTCTTGAAACCGGACATCAACAGGGTGATCGGGGTTTTGCCTGCCACCACCTGAATGATCGTATCCGCGCCGGTTGGCTGCACGTTTTCGACGGTAACGTGCAGCCATTTTGGTTTGGATTTATCCGAGACCAGAATGCTCTCGGGCCGGATTGACGCGACCAGCTTGCCATTGCGTCCGGCCAGTTTTTCAACGACTGGTAGCGATAGATCACCACACTCCAGCCGCCCCGCCGTTACATCCCCCGTGAACAGATTGATCCGCGGATCACCGATGAATTCGGCGACAAACAGGTTGGCCGGATGGTGGTAGATATCATAAGGCGTGCCTTCCTGCTTGATCTGCCCCTCATCCATGACGATGATGCGGTCCGACAGGGTCAGCGCCTCGATCTGGTCGTGGGTCACGTAAACCGTGGTCGCGTTCAAATCGCGGTGCAGGCGTTTCAAACCGGTGCGCATTTCGGTGCGCAATTTGGCGTCCAGATTTGACAGCGGTTCGTCCATCAGTAAAACCGACGGGCGTAGCGCAATCAGGCGGGCCACAGCCACACGTTGTTGCTGTCCACCGGATAATTCAGACGGATAGCGCTCGCGCAATTCGATCATTTGCACCAGATCCAGCGCGGTTGTCAGGCGCGTTTCGATCTCGTTGGCGCTGAGCTTTTTCTCTTTTAGCGCCAGCGTGATGTTCTTGGCGACCGTCATATGCGGCCACAAGGCGTAGGACTGGAAAATCAGGCCAAGCCCGCGTTTTTCCGGTGGCACGATGATGCCCTCACTGCGCGAAAACAGCACGCGGTCGCCCAGTTCAATCACCCCGTCGTCGGGTTCTTCCAACCCTGCAATTGCCCGCAGGGTTGTGGTTTTACCGCAGCCCGATGGCCCCAGAATCGTTAAAAACTCGCCCGGGTGAACGGTCAGATCCAGATCGTGGATCGCAACCGCTTTGCCATAGGATTTGCGAATGCCGGTAAGCCGGATTTCTTCCATTTCAAATGTCCGTCCGTCTTATTGGCTGGACTGGATGAGCCAGAAATCACGCAGTTTTGGCCCCTGTTCCCACATGAAGGTATCGGATACCGACCAGCCTTTCATTTCGTCCCAGATTTCGCCGCCTTCAGGCAGTGGAACGTCGGAACGCGGGCTAACGGACCCTGCATCGTGATAGGGGGCAAGCCCTTGTAACAGATCGAAACTTGCTCCCTCAAGATAGGGTTTTGCAATCGTGGTATTGCTGTTGATGTCGATATTACCCAACAGGTAAGCGGTGAACAATTTAGCCGCATTCGGGTGCGGTGCCTGGGCTGCGACCGAGGTGAAAGTGGGGTAAACCATTTTCGAGGCCGGATCGAGATCAGCCATAATAGCGTTCACATTCCCCTTGGATTCGTTGCGCGAAATATAGGTCATATTGGTGAACGCGATCAGCGCGTCGTCCTGCCCCGCCTTACCCGCAGCATCGGCCAGTTTTGAGCCGGATTTGAAAATCACCAGATCATTGGCAAGCAGACGCGCAACGAATTCGTATCCCGCATCTGGCACACCGTCGCCCAGCACAATACCCTCGCCGGTCAGCCGTTTATAGGCAGCGGCCATTTCATCGGGGTGTTGCACCAGTGTCGCCAGTCCCATCAGGGATGATCCCGATGACATCGGGTTCTTGATGCCGACTTTGCCACTGAATTCGGGCAGGGTGAGCTGCCAAACGTTAGTGATCGGCGGGCCGTCGGGATTGGCCTCGGTGTTATAGAAAAACACAATCGCCTCGTTCACACGGATCAGCAGCGGGTCGCGGTTTTCAACCGGAATGCGGTCCATGTAATGGGCGGGCACATAGTTGAAAATCCGCCCCTTACCCAGCAATTCGTGGATCACTTGTCCGGAATTGCCGGTGGTGATGACGTCGACATTATAGATGCCCGCGTCCTGTTCGCGCACGGTTTTTTCGATGGTTTTGACCGATCCCAGATCGAACAGCGTCAGCGTGATGCCCGGATACAGGGCCTCAAAGTGGTCCTTTAGTTTGGCGATGCGGCCAGAGGAGGAATAGATCACAACCTCGCCTTCAGCGGTGGCTTTGGCGACGATATCGGCCCAGTCCTCGGTGTCACCGGAGTAGCTGCCTAGCGCGTTTGCTTTTAGCCACGCGTCCGTTTCTGCCGACATTTCCTGTGCCATGCTTTGCGTTGGTGCTGTTGCCACAATGGCTACGGTTACGCCGGCCAGAATGGTGCGCATAAATGTATTAGGTATTAATGACATTTTGTATTCCCCCCCATGAATCACGCCTGCTCTGATAGCGGATGCCAACAGCGCGGCAGTGTTTTTGCATAGTCAAAAGTGGACACGGGATGGGGCGTCCGAGTCAAGAGAAAAAGGGGTATTATGGGCGAAGTGCCGTATATAACCGTCTGAAAAAATGTAATAAATGTAACCTTGCGGGGGTTCGCATTGGTGCCGTTGCAAAACTAGCGGATTTGCTCTTTCAATATGGTGTCCAGAATTTCCACCACACCCATCGCTGTTGGCGCCTTCGCTATTGTCTGGCACATTTTCTTCACTTCGGGCGCGGCATTCTCTGGGCACATGGCATGGTCAACATAGGATAAAACTGCAAAATCACCCGCGCTGTCGCCAATGGCGTATGTCGTGCATTGGCCTGCTCCGTACCGATCCAGCAACCACGCGGCACCCGTCTGTTTGCTGATGCCCTTGGGTGAAATATCGACGGCACAATTCGAGGGGGCCCAGATCACATCGTATGCGGAACATCGGGCTTGGTATTCATCTTTGATCGCGCCGATTTCGTCGTAGGACTTTTCAATAATTCCGGGGCCGGTCAGGCACAGCCCGAACTCATTTCCTGGCTCGAACGTATGGGTGTTTTCCTGCCCGACGATGGTTTGCAAATGCCGCCGCAAATCGGCCATCACTAGCAGATCACGTTTTTCGGGCATCGGGAAAACCTGCTCGGTTTGCGGGTCAAACACCATCGCGCCATGTTCGCAAACAAACGGGGTTCGCACGCCCAGAATTTGCGCCATCGCCTCGGCATAGGGTTGGGGGCGGCCGGTGCAGAGGGAAAACATCACGCCCAAATCCGCCAGCGTGCTGATCTGCCCCCGAATATGCCCAAGGGCATCCAGATCGAGCGCAACATGTTTGCCCGCGTTCAAGCACCCGTCAATGTCACAGAAAATGATCGAATGTGGTTTTTTCATTACGGGTTAAACAGCCACCAGCCGGATGTCGGATGGATCAATGCTGATTGAAACATTGTCGCCCACAGCCAGAGGGTTGGCCGCGCTGTTGGAGATCACAAACATCTGACCCAGTTCACCATCTACGGTGTATTGAATCTGGTTGCCCAGATAGGCGGCATGGCTGATCACACATTCAAAACCATCATCCTTGGCTTTGCCTAACAACCGGATCTGGTGCGGCCGGATCACCATTTTGGCGGGGCCTTTGGCACGGTCCGAATTTGGCACGGTCAGCTTGTGACCGACCACCTCGATATCGGCGGTTTCGCCATTGGCCGCCATCACTTCGCAATCAATCAGATTAGCGTCGCCAATGAAATCGGCAATGAAGGTGGAATTGGGCCGTTCATACAAATCATGCGGCGTGCCTTCCTGGGCGATCTCGGCGTCTTTCATCACGATGATACGGTCCGAAACCGCCATCGCCTCTTCTTGGTCGTGTGTAACGTATACCGCGGTCAGCCCCAGATTTTGCTGGATCTGGCGAATTTCCTCGCGCACGTGGCGGCGCAGTTTGGCGTCCAGATTGGATAGGGGTTCATCCAGCAACAGCACCTCGGGTTCCAGCACAATTGCGCGGGCCACGGCGACGCGTTGCTGTTGGCCACCGGACAACTCGGACGGCAGGCGCGGCCCGTATCCGGCCAATCCGACCAGCTCCAGCCCTTCTTCGGCCTTCTCGTGCGCCTCGCGTTTGGGTACTGATTTCACCGTCAGCCCGTAGGCGACATTTTCCAGCACCGTCATGTGCGGAAACAGCGCGTAGGACTGAAACACCATCGAAACCTTGCGGTAGGTGGCCGACAAATGCGTCACATCTTCGCCGCCAATCAGGATGCGGCCCTCGGTGGATGGCTCCAACCCCGCAATCAGGCGCAGGGTGGTGGTTTTGCCACAGCCCGATGGGCCAAGCAAGGTAACCAGTTTCCCCGGCTCTATCATCAGGTCCAGCTTGCGCAGTGCCGTAACCGCGCCATATTTTTTCACAACGCCTTCAAATTGTACCGAGCCTGTGTTGGATGTTGTCATCTGTTGTCTCCGGTGAAAAGTGTCATATCAGGCCGCCTTTTGAACGCGGGTATCGCGCCGCAATGTGCGTTTTCCGATGATCAGTTGCAAAAGGATGATCGCGGTCAGCATGGTGACGATCAGCACGGCAGAATAGGCAATCGCAATACCGAATTCACCGTTTTCAACCCGCCCAACGATGAATGATGTCGCCATATTGTGGCGCGCACTGACCAGAAATATCACGGCGGACACGGACGTGATCGCCCGCACAAAGCTGTAGGTCAGGGCGGCCATAATCGCCGGCCCCATTAAGGGTGCGATCACGCGACGCGCGGTGGTGAAACTGTTGGCACCGCAGGTGATCGAGGCCTCGTCCAGTGATTTATCCAGTTGTGACATCGCCGCAATCCCGCCGCGCACCCCGACGGGCATATTGCGAAACACAAAAACGACGATCAGGATAATGCTGGTGCCGGTCAATTCAATCGGCGGGAAGTTGAATGCCATGATATAGCTGACGCCGATCACCGTGCCGGGAATGGCGAAGGACAACATGGTGCTGAATTCAAACGCCTCTTTGCCAAAGAATTTCTGGCGCACCAACAGATATGCCGTGGCCAGCCCGACCAGTGCGGTCAGCGGGGCGGCGATGGTGGCGATGGTCAGCGTGGTGAAATAGCTGTCCCATGCAACGCCGGTGAAACGCCAGCCAGCGTCGGTGATTTTAACGCCAAAGGCGCGGATGTAGTGATCAAAGGTAAAGCTGTTGTTGTAACCCCACAGCTTCACAAAGCTGCCGAACACGATCATCGAATAGACCACCAAGGTGAAGGCGGCCCAAGGCAGGGCGGTGGCATAAGCGGCGATTTTCACGCCGCGCGATAGGGCCGCGTGTTGGCCCGAATCCGCTTTGCCGGTGACGGTGGCGTAGGATTTTTTGCCAACCCACTGGCGCTGGACCAAAAAGGCCCCCAGCGTCAGGGTTAACAGGGATATGGCGAGGATCGCGGCCTTGGCGGGGTCAGCGACCGCACCGACAATGGCGAAATATATCTCGGTTGAGAGCACATTGAAATTGCCACCCAACACCAGCGGATTGCCAAAATCGGCAAGGCTTTCGATGAATCCCAGCAGGAACGCGTTGGCCAAACCGGGGCGCATTAGCGGCAGTGACACATAGCGGAAGGTCTGCCAGCGGTCCGCATCCAGCGTTTGGCTGGCTTCTTCCATCGACGGGCTAATGCCTTCGACAACGCCGATCAGCACCAAAAAGGCTATGGGTGTGAACGACAAAACCTGCGCCAGATAAACGCCGCCAAAGCCGTATATCCAGCGGGTTTTTTCCATGCCGAACAGATCGTGGAACAGTTGCGTCGCCGCCCCCGTGCGCCCGAACAACAGGATCAGGGCCAGACCGATTACAAAGGGCGGGGTGATGATCGGGATCACGGTCAGGATGCGCAGCAGCGGTTTTGCCTTGAATTCGGTGCGGGTGAATATCAGCGCGAATGCAAGGCCCAGCATCACCGTGGTTGCGCCCGTCATGATCGCAAGGATCACCGAGTTGATCGCAGGGCCGCATCTGCCACCTATGAAACACCCCAATCCCCACAGATCGGACGAGAAAAAGCGCGGGAAGAATTCGGTCAGGGAATAGCCGCCGTCCACTTGAAACGCGCGGATCAGGATGTGGGCAACGGGGAAGAACACGAACACCCCGACAAGCGCGATGATCAACCCGATCAGGCCCACCACAAAGGCATCACCCCGTCCCTTGCCAATCGAGGTAAAGCCGGTGGTCAGGATAAATAGCATCGCCACTAGGGTAACAAGCGCACCGGCACCCAGCCCGATTTGACCACCCTCGGCCCCAAGTGCTGTGAATATATCGTTCATAAACCGCGGACCAACCCGCACCACGGCAAGCCCTTGTAGGGCGGTCAGGATAATACCTACCAAGGCAACAAAAACGATCAGGCGGGCCTTTTTGACAGGGGTTTTGATCAGGTAAAGAGATGCCGCAACCAGTGCGAAAGCAATAATAGGCGCGGCCAGCCACAGGCGGCCATGACCCAGCAGCAACGCCAGCGCCGAGCCGGTCTCATCGTCAGCAATTCCAGTCACCCATGAAAAGGACCAGAACCCGCCGTCGACCATATACCACGGCATCAGGCAATATCCGATAAGTCCCACAAGGAGCCAGAGGCCAGCTGTGCGTGTCATTTGGGCAATCCTTCAGGGCTGATCGGCGCTGTAAATGAATAAATGGAATGGCGAAGCGCAAAGCTGGGCCTGCGCTTCGCCGATACTATGGATACGCGTTACTTAGGTTTTACATCTTTGTCCCAACGGGCCAAAAGACGCTCGCGCGTATCGGTCGCCCCATAAGTGGCGAAATCATAGTCGATCAGCTTGATTGACTCTAGGCTCGGTGCCTCGGGTGGCACAGACGCGTTAGAGTTGGACGGCACGTTATAGACGCCCACTTCTGGTCCACGCGATTGCGCCGCAGCACTGATTGAAAACTGGACCCAAGCCTTGGCTTCTTCCAGATTTTTAGCGCCGGTGATGATGCTGACGCCGCCAACCTCGTATCCTGTGCCCTCGCAAGGGGATACGATTTTCAGCGGGAAACCCGCCTTGGCCAATTTCACCATATCGTGCATGAACCCGATCGAAATGCCGGTTTCGCCACGCGCCGCTGCTTTGGATGGAGCAGAGCCGGATTTAGTGTAGGAGTTGATGTTCTTGCCGATTTCAGCCAGCAGAGCAAAAGCCTCGTCTTCGCCAAACAGCTGCACGAATGTCGCCAGTTCGGTATAGGCTGTGCCCGAAGAATTCGGGTTTGCCACCTGAATTTCGCCTACGTAGGCAGGGTTCGTTAAGTCTTTCCAGCAGGCTGGTGGCTCAAGACCCTTTTCGGCCAGAATGTCGGCGTTATAGGCTATGCCCAATGCGCCCGCGTGGATGCCAATGGTGCGTCCGCCCGAAATATCGGCCAGATTTTTCGCCCAGCCCAGCAATTCGGATGTGTCGGCACCGCTTGGTTGTGTCAGCCCTTCGGCGGCGGCGATCAGATGTGGATCACCAGTGCCGCCCCACCAGACGTCAATCTTCGGGTTGCCAGCTTCGGCGCGCACTTGTGCCAGTGTTTCGCCAGTGGATTTGCGCACCATTGCAACAGAGTTGCCGGTGGCTTCTTCATAGTTGCTGGCCATCAGGTCGCACCAGTCTTGCTCGTTGCTGCAAACGACGTTCAATTCGCCAGCAAATGCGCTGCCCGTTGAAAATACTGCAGCCATAGCAACGGCGCTTAATACGGTTGTTTTCGTCATGTTAGTCTCCCAGGTGTTATGATCTCAAATTGCGCGATTCCCCGCACGGGGCGCGTTTTGATCCCCTGAACCGTAGCAGGCATAAGATGCAGGCGTAGGCGCGACGGTTAACAAAGCTACAATTGCGGGGGATATTTGTTAACAGCCTTACAATCGTTACAGATATTACAGCCCCATTCCCGCTGCTCAAATAAAACGGGATTTCCACAAGCATTCTGTGCAAGACTATCTATGAAACCCGAACGGGAACCATTGGTGATGAACAAAGACAGCAGCATGGGTAATTTGGCCAGAATCGCGATCATTGATGATGATGCGGATGTGCGTCTGGCGCTTGAAGCGTTGTTGCAGGAAAACGGGTTTGATCCATTGCCGATGGCGGGCAGCGCCGAGTTTTTTGCGCTTGGGGAAAACCCCGATGTTGATCTGGCGCTGATTGACCTGCGCCTGAATGGCGAAAGCGGTTTAACGCTGGCAATCCATATCCGCGAGCATCTGGACCTGCCGATTGTGATGCTGACCGGGGTCGGTGACGAGGTCGATAAAATTGTCGGGCTCGAGGCAGGGGCGGATGATTACCTGATGAAACCGTTTAACCCGCGCGAATTGTTGGCCCGTATCCGTGCCGTGCTGCGCCGCTATGGCAAGGGGCCTGCGACCGGTGCTGCCGTGGTTCCGGCCGATCATGATACAATTAGGTTTGGTGATAAACTGCTGGATCACACGCGGCGCGAATTGTTTGACCATACCGGCGCTGAAATTCCGCTGACCAACGGCGAATACCGCCTGCTGGAAGTGTTCCTGCGCAAGCCCGATGAAATCATCCCCCGCGCCGACTTGCTGGCGCAGCTTGGCAGTGATCTGTCGCAATATGTCGACCGGACCATTGATGTGTTGATCCTGCGCCTGCGTCGCAAGATCGAGCCGGTGCCATCCAAACCGGTGCATCTGCAAACCCGCCGCGGATTGGGCTATATATTCGTGCGCACGCCAGAAGGTGCAGCACGAAACACACCGCTATAATGCGCCGCTTTTTCAACCCCGACATCCGGCAGCGCCTGTGGATTGCGCTGGCTCTGCTGGCGATGTCGACCGTATTTGTCGGCAGCATCGCGTGGTATGCGCTGGATCGGGCAGGCACGCGGCTGGAACAATTGCACAGCCAGACCCTGACACAGGTTGCCCGCGCTCTTGGCCTCTCGAAACAGTCCTCGGACATTGCCACATCGGCCCCGTTTCTGCTGAACCTGAAGTCGACGTATCTGATTGAACGCGAGGGGCGGATATTACTGGAAACACTAGAGCCGGCATTGAGTACTTGGCCGGATGTAGAAGTAGCGCCTCAATCTCCGGTTAGTGCCTATGAACAGGAAATCGCCGCCACCGTTCGCCAGATGAAAACCGCGATTGCCGATCTGGTGGGCGCGGCCGAGCGCCTGAATTCCGAGCGGGACCAGGCACAGGTATTGAGTGTGCAGCTCTCCAGCCATGAAGGGCAGTTTTACCGGCAGTCGACCGATCCGGATTTGGCAAATGACGAGCGCCGGATTTGGCTGGCATTACAAGGGATGGCCAATGAACTGGTGGGGGCGGGACGCGCCGAAAATCTGATGGGGGTGGGCGAACATCGACGTAACTACCAGCACATGCGCCGCGCCTTTTCAGGGTTGGATGCGCAAGATTCCCAACCTGATCTGTATCAGGAACTGCATCGCATATCGGCAGGGGAAACGGGGTTGTTCGAGGTGCGCCGCCGCGAATTATCGCGCAGACTGGAGAGCCAGAACGCGCTGTTTCGGATCCAGTATAATGCCAGCACGATCAGTGATCTGGCCGCGCAATTTGCTGGCAACGCCGAGGAATTCCTGTCGCAAGAGCGCCTGAAAACCGCCACCTCGATCGATCTGGCCAAGGCGGTGATTTTGGTTGCGGGTCTGGTTAGTGTCACAGTTGCGCTGCTCGCGGCGATATTTGTGTCGGGCTATGTCACCGGTAACATCAAGGCGATATCGGACGCGATGCTGCGCCTTGCCCAAGGGGACCGCAGCACGCAGTTGCGTCGTAAACCCGTCGCCAATGATGAAATCGGCAAGCTGCACCATTCGTTCCGCGTGTTCCGTGCCAATGCGTTGCGGCTTGACCGTAGTAACCGGCAACTGCACCAGAAAAACGCCCTGTTTGAAAAGATGTTTGCCAATATATCCGAGGGTCTCGCCATCACCAGCGACACGGGCCACCTGACCGCCACGAACCCGAACTTTGCCGATGTATTGCGGCTGGATACTGAACAGTTGTCAGGGAAACCGACAATCTGCGATGTGATGCAGCAAACAGATTTTGCGGCGCAATCCGTTGCTGCCGGAATTGATGCCACATTCCGCGGCTTTACCGAATTGCAAAACGCCGCGGGCCAGTGCCTCGAGGTGCGCTGTTCGCGCCTGCCCGATGGCGGCGGTATCTGGCTGTTTTCCGATGCCACAGAGCGGCGCGAGATGGACAACCGTTTGCGCCAGATCCAGCACATTGAAAGCTTGGGCAAAGTGACCGGCGAAGTGGCGCATGATTTTGGCAATGTGCTGTCGACGATCACCGCCAACATCCATTTGCTGGAAACCGGCAGCCGCAAGGTGACGGCAAAAACGCTGTTGCAACGGGTGTCAGGTGCGGCTGAACTTGGCACATCATTAACCCAGCGCCTACTGGCGTTCGCGCGCAAACAACGCCTTGTTCCCGAGGTGGTCGAACTGAACGAACTGGTCGAGGGGCTGACCGATCTGGTCAGCATTGGCCTGAAGCAGGGGGTAACACTTGAGGCTCACGCGTCGGCTGAAAAACTATGTGTTCGCGTTGATCCAGGCCAATTGGAAAGCGCCATTCTGAACCTGTGCCTGAATGCCAACCAGTCCATTGAGGGGCAGGGTATGATCCGCATTACGGTCTCCAAATCTGGCGACGCCACAGCGATGATCGACATCAACGATACAGGTTGCGGTATGGAGGAGGCCGTGGTTGCCCGCTCATTGGAGCCGTTCTTTACCGCCCGCAAAGACGGGCAGGGCACAGGGCTGGGTCTATCGATGGTATACGGATTTATCAAACAAACCGGCGGCGATATCCAGATCAGCAGCGAGGTTGGTAAGGGTACAAATGTGCGACTTGTCTTGCCACTTTGCCAACAGCAGACAGATGCCGTGCCTGTTACAACAATCGGCACGGCCCTGCTGGTAGAAGATGACGCGGGCGCATTGGCCAGCACATCGCAACAACTGGTCCAACTTGGCTATCAGGTGATCGAGGCGGCATCCTTTGCAGAGGCACAAGATGCGCTTTATGTCGGCCAGAAACTGGATTTGGTGGTCACCGATTTACATTTGGATCAGGGCCATTCCGGCTGGACTATCGCGCGCGATTGTCTGGCTTTGTGTTCAACCACAAAAATCATCGTCGCCTCGGGCCGGATGCCCGGCACGCACCCCTATTCCGACGGGGCCGAGCCGCGTGTGGTGTGTCTGGAAAAACCTTTGACGGTTGCGGGTCTAAAAGACGCTATCAAGCAGCCGGAACAACAAACACCTATTTTCTCTGCAGCAGGGTCGTAATCAGCGCAGACAAGGCTGTCATCATGGTGATCCAGCCGTAAAACCATATGCGCCCGGGCAGATACGCATCAGCGTCCTCGGCGGCCACGAATTGGGTGTGGTAGTGGCTTGATACAAACGCGGCAATAATCAAAACGCTGCCAAACAAAATGGCACGTCGCATTTTCGACAAACCGGCAAATGGCAGAGCAAAAGCCAGCACCAAGCCAATCGGCAAGCCCCGCCAGACAACCATGACGGCCCACCAGGGATGCGCCCCAAGGGACTTGGTGGCTTCGGCTAACGCCAGCAATGCCATCACTACGCTCGCGGCTAGATAAGGTAAAAGGGGCCGGAATTTGGTCACGTGGAGTTGCTCCTGTTGATGCGCGCCATCCTAGCAAAAAAAGGGGACATGCCGAGGGGCAGAGGCGAATGTTTCATCACGGTAGCGCGGAAATGATCTATTCAGCAGGTTGGATCGCCGCCAGATGCGCTGCGAACCGGTCACTTTGCATCAGGTGTTTGCATCGTTCAAAACGCCCCGTCGCATAGGCCCAGAAATCCTCGGCAGGGTTATCGTCGGCATGCTGGATCAACCCCCACAGCGTCCATAACAGATCGCACATCGCCTTGTAGATCACCATGCGCCCGATCTGGGCATCTGATGGCTCGGCCCCGAAATAGGCCCGCAGCATTTCCATATCCTGCGCCTGCGTGAAACTGGCCTCGACCGACAGATCGCCCAAATCCCACAGCGGATCATTCATGCCGGAATACTCCCAGTCGATGATCCACATTCTGGCCCCATCATCCAGAAAGTTTTCGCACAAAGGGTCACAATGACAGGGTGCCAGCGGGGCGGGGTTGCTGGCCAGAACCTGCTTGACGGGCTGGGCCGCCTTGACGATATCGCTGTAGCCATCGGGCAGGGTGGTGTCCTTGTTGCCAAGGATTTTCAGATAGTCGCCGATCATGGTGAACAACTCGAACCGGAACTGGAATTCCTGCTTTGAGTTGTGCAATTTAGCCAGCGACACACCCGCCCGTGCGGGGCTGCCGTCACGGCTGGAAAACTGCGCGGGCGTCATGGTTTCGGCATCAATGCAGCGGCTGATCATAATGCCGCTTTGCCCGTCGGCCCACAGGATTTCAGGTGACACACCCGCCCGATACGCGGCTTGTGCATTATGCAACTCCACAGCACGGTCGATGTAATCATCCGTTCCGTCACCGGGGATGCGTACGATCATGGTTTTATCAGCATTATCAATGCGATAAACAAGGTTTGTTAATCCACCTAGCCGCGTGGCCGTGTAACTGTCGCGGGCCACACCTACAAACTGTGGCAGGTTCTGCAATGCATCATAGACCGCTTGTTGATTGTCCGGCATTTAAGTCTCCTGTTCAGGATTTTAATCGTATATTATCAGGATCATACAATGGGGACTTTACGTGACTGATCGCGTGGCGCTCCCCGAAAACTTCCAGTTCAAATCCTGTTTCCTCGCACAGCGCATCGGGCAAATAGCCATAGAGGATGGTTTTGCCCACCGTGACGCCGAATGCAGCGCTTGAGGCGAGCGACACAACCTTGCCGCCATGCAGGATCGTCTCGCCACCAAACAGCGGCAATTCCACGTCCGAGGTAAAGCAGCACAGCCGTTGCGACACTCCGCCGTTTTTCTGCGCCTCAAGCACCTCGCGCCCGATAAAATTGCCCTTGGATTTCAGATGCACCCGAAACCCCAAACCGGCCTCTATCGGGGTGTAATCCGGCGTGATATCGGCGCTCCAGTATAGATACCCTTTCTCCATCCGCAGGCTGTCAATTGCCCGATAACCAATGTCGCGGATACCGTGTGCTGCCCCGTGTTCACACAGCAGATCATAGACATGTAGCGCGTATTCGGTGGGGACATGCAGCTCCCATCCCAACTCGCCGACATAGCCAATCCGGATGGCCCGCACAGGGGCAGCGCCAATCAGAATGTCGCTGCAGGTGGCAAAGGGGAAGGTGGCGTTGGAAACGTTGCTTTCGGATGCCGCTGCCAGCACTTCACGCGCCTTTGGTCCTGCAATGTTGATCACGGCGCGGGCCGATGTGACCTCGACCAAAACAGCCGAACCATCATCCGGCAGGTTGCGCCTGATCCAGTCGCTATCATGCACGCCGAAACCGGCACCGGTGACGATATAGAAATGGTTTTCCGCCAGACGAGTGATGGTCAGATCGGCCTCGATCCCGCCGCGCTCGTTACACAGTTGGGTGTAGATGACGCTGCCCACAGGTTTGTCCATATTCGACACGGCCATGTTCTGGATCGCGTTAAACGCACCGCTTCCAACCAGTTCAAATTTGGCAAAACTGCTCTGGTCCGTCAGGGTCACGCCCTCGCGCACCGCGCGGTGTTCTTCGGCTGCATATTTCTTCCAGCCGGGGTTCAGGAAATCGAGCTGATCCACAGCAGCCACGCCATCGGGCGCGAACCAAAGCGGCCTTTCCCAGCCGTTTTTGGAACCATAAACCGCACCCTTGTCCTTTAGTCGTTGATAAAGCGGCGACAGGCGCAATTGGCGCACGGCATCAGACTCGGACCCCGGATAGCGCATTTTGTAGTGGTGCGCATAATGCTCGACCGCGCGGGGATACATGAACGCTCGCGCCCCGTGATGCGCCCCGAAACGCCTGTTATCCAAAGGCCACAGGTCCAGCGAGGGCCGCCCCTCAACCAGCCATTCGGCAATCATTTCACCAGCCCCGCCGCCCGCAGCGATGCCATACAGAAACCCTGTGGCCAGCATCAAGTTGCTGAAATCCGGCACCGGCCCCATGACAAAATCGCCATCCGCCGAATAGGGGATCGGGCCGTTGATCACTTGACGGATGCCGACCTCGTTGATGATAGGCGTTACTTGCGCGGCACACTCGGCCAAGGGCGCGAAACGGTCCAGATTGTCGGGCAGCAGTTGGCGCACGAAATCGCCTGCAATTCCACGCTCGCCAAAGGCCACGGTGTTGTCCTCGTAGCCGCCAATCACCAACCGCCCGCCCGCGTCGGGTTTATAGTAAACCAGCCGGTCAGGGTCGCGCAGGGTCGGCAGATTATCGGGGCAATCGGGAATTGGCTCGGTCACGATATACTGGTGCTCAACGGCGCAAGCGGGGATCGTCAGGCCCAGTTTCGCGCCCAATTCACGGCTCCACATGCCCGATGCTATGGTGACGGTTTCGGCTTCATATGTGCCGTCAGTGGTGATCACTTCGATCACCCGCCCGCCTGTGACTGTGAAACCCAGCACCTTCACGCCCTGTTTCAACGTGGCCCCATGCAGCCGTGCGCCAGCCGCGATGGAGTGGCACAATCCGGCGGGGTCCACATGGCCATCCGACGGGATAAACGCCGCACCTTCCAACCCCGTGGTGTCGATATAGGGGAACAGCGCTTTGGCCTCGTCCGGCGTGATGATGTTCATCTCCAGCCCGAAACTGCGGGCCATTGTTGCCAGCCGCTTGGCCTCTAACATCCGGTCCTTGGATGCGGCCAGCCGCAAGCTGCCAACCTTCTTCCAATCACAATTCAAGCCGGTCTCGTCCTGCAACACATCATACATCGCAACAGATTTTTGCAGCATTCGCGTAGTGTTACGCGATGATCTTAATTGCCCTACCAGCCCCGCCGCATGCCACGTTGCCCCTTCTGTCAGGGCCGCTTTTTCCAATAGCACCACATCTTTTTCACCGGTTTTTGCTAGGTGGTAGGCGATGGAGCAACCAATGATACCGCCGCCAATGATCAGATGTTTTGCAGCATGGTCCGCCATGTATTACCCCAGCATTTCCAACAGTTCGCGGTGCAATTCGGGGGTAGCGGCACTGACGACCCGCCCATCCGATTTCAAGGTCAGCGGCGCGCCGTCCCAATCGGTAACCACCCCGCCTGCCGCCGTGATGATCGGCACCAGCGGCAGGTAATCATAGGGTTGCAAATCGTAATCCACACAGGCGTCGATCTGTCCCGAGGCAACCAGCGCATGCGGGTAGCAATCATACCCCAGCCGCCGTTCGCGCCCCGACAAGCATAGGGTGCGGAACAGGGTTGGCATCAGGGTGGCCAACTTGTTGCCCTCGTTGATATAAAGGAACGCATCGGCAAGTGCTGTGACCTTAGACACCGAAATCGGTGCGCCGTTCATAAACGCGCCTGCCTTCGTGCCGGTATAAACCTCGCCCAGTTCCGGCATCCGCACCACGCCCAGAACGGGTCCGCCCCGTTCCAGCAGCGCAATCAGCATTCCGTATAGCGGCATGCCCGAAATGAAGCTGCGGGTGCCGTCGATTGGGTCAATAATCCACTGGTAGGCGCTGTCGCTGGTGACTTCGCCAAATTCCTCGCCCAGAATGGCGTGGTCGGGGAAATGTTTGGCTAACCCGTCACGGATGAACCGCTCGCAGGCCTGATCGGCGATGGTGACGGGGCTGTCATCACCCTTGTGTTCAATGTCCAGCTTTTGGCGAAAATACCGTTTCGGGATATCCTCGGCCTGATCGGTAATCGCAAGAATGGTTTTCAAATATTGCTGCATCTTAGTGTTCTCTGTTCGGGGTCGCCATCAGTAGCGAGATTTCGTTCTCGCCCAGCATATCAACGATTGCAGCGGGCGGGAGATTTTCCGTGATCAGGATGTCGAAACTGGACTGGTCCGCAATTGCAATGGGGGCGCGGATGCCGAATTTTGCGCTATCTGCCAGCACGATGCGGGTCTGGGCGCGTTTGACGGCCTCGGCCAGCAGATCAGCCTCCTGGATGTCATGCAGCATAAAGCCGACCTCGCCATTGATCGCGCCCGCTGAAAACACTGCATATTGCACGTTGAAACGGCGGATAAATGCAATCGCGTCCTGCCCGAATGCCCCCCCGTCATGGCCGCGCAATTCACCGCCGGCAAAAAACACGCGGTTGTTGTTGTGCGCCGCCAGCGTGCCTGCCACAGTCAGCGAATTGGTAACGACATAGAGGTTGCGATGGTTGCGCAGCGCACGCGCGGCATAGGCGGTGGTGGATCCGATATCCAGAAACAGCGAATCGCCGTCCTCGATGATCTCGGCCAACTTGGCGGCCAGTTGGCGTTTGGCGGTCGCGTTCTTGTCCATCCGCGCCTGAAACGGCTGTTCGGTCAGGGTCAGATCCTCGGCCAGTAACACACCGCCATGCACCTTGCGCACCTGTGATTTCGCCTGCAACGCCTTGATGTTGCGCCGCACCGTTTCATCCGACACTCCCAGCCGCTTTGCCAGATATCCGACACGGCAGGACCCGCCCGCAAGGCGCAATTCCTTTAGGATTTCCTGTTCTCGGTGGTTAGATCGTGGGGCATCGGCCTGCATTTCATTCCCTGTCTATAGGTGTGGGTTTTTCGTTAAGCTACGGCGCAAAACCCCAAAAGCCAACGAAAAACCAAATAAACCCACAAAATATTGCCAAAAATGTTGACGGATGCAGGTTTTCGCCCCACGCTTTACCCAAGGCGGGGCGAATCCCGTCACAAATCCTGGGAGGTGCCCGATGAGGCATATGATGAAAAGCGTCCTGATGGGCGCCGCCGTAGGTGTATTTACAACCACGGCTTTGATGGCGGATGTTGAATCTGCCGACCCGCTGAAACTGACATTGCACGACTGGTCCGGTCAATTGATCAACACCCAGATCATGGGTGCTGTGCTGGAAGAAGCCGGATATAACATCGAATATGTCCAAGCCGATTACATCGCGCAATTTGCCGGTCTGAAAACCGGTGATTTGACGCTGGCGATGGAAATCTGGGCAACGACAGGGCAGGAAGCGCTGGACGAAGCCGTCGGCACCGGCAATGTTGAAAATGTCGGTGAAACCGGCCTGCAAGCGATCGAGGAGTGGTGGTATCCGCTCTATATGAAAGAGCGCTGCCCGGGTCTGCCAGACTGGAAAGCATTGCAAGCTTGCTCGGCGGAATTTTCCACCGCCGAGACCGCACCAAAGGGGCGCTATGTTGGCGGGCCTGTCACATGGGGCGGGTTTGATGATGAGCGGGTCGAGGCTCTGGGTCTTGATTTTGAAGTGGTCCATGCGGGCACCGATGCGGCGCTGTTTGCCGAACTTGAATCAGCCTACCAACGCGAGGCGCCCGTCATCCTGTGGGTTTACGTGCCACATTGGGCGCCGGCCAAATTCGACGGTGAGTTCGTGGAATTCCCGCCCTATTCGCCCGAATGCTATTCGGACCCGTCCGTCGGCGTGAACCCCGACAAGGCCTATGATTGCGGCAAACCCCGCGGCCCGATCTGGAAGGCGGCATGGTCCGGCATGAAAGACAAATGGCCCGGCGCGCATAAGATCGTTCAATCCTACACCCTGACCAACGCAGAAATGAGCGCGATGGTTGGAGAGGTTGATCTGGACGGTAAATCCATCGACGATGTGGTTGATGCATGGATGAACACCAACGAGGCCCGCTGGCAGGGCTGGATTGCACAATAAATACTGTGCGGGGCCGGATATCTGGCCCCGCCACACCCTGAATACAGGCCACTAAAAAATGACCAAACCCACGAAACTTGCCTGCAATGCGCTGTGGAAAATCTACGGTAGTAATGCTTCGGATTTAGCCTTTCCGCCCAGCCAGCAAGATCTGGACCGTCATGGGCTGATCGGTGCGGTGCAACAGGTGTCGCTGGACATTCACGAGGGCGAGATTTTCGTCATCATGGGGCTGTCGGGGTCAGGAAAATCTACGCTTGTGCGGCTGTTGTCCGGTCTGATTGAACCCACAGCGGGCGAATTGCTGTTTGACGGGCAGGACATGTTGCAAATGTCCGAACGCGATTTGATCGAAATCCGCCGCCACAAGATGGGCATGGTGTTTCAGCATTTCGCCCTGTTGCCGCATCTGACGGTTTTGCAAAACGTGGCCTTTCCGCTGACCATTCAGGGCCAATCCAAAGCGCAAGCCGAGGAACGCGCGTATGAGGTGATCGAACTGGTCGGCCTGAAAGGGCGCGAGGGGTATTTCCCGCGCGAATTGTCTGGCGGCCAGCAACAGCGGGTCGGGATCGCGCGCTCTTTGGCGGTGGAGCCTGAACTGTGGTTTCTGGACGAGCCATTTTCGGCGCTGGACCCGTTGATCCGGCGCGAGATGCAGGATGAATTCCTGCGCCTGCAAGGGCTGTTGAAAAAGACCATCGTGTTTATCACCCATGACTTTGACGAGGCCATAAGGCTGGCTGATCGCATCGCCATTATGAAGGACGGCGCGGTTATTCAGGTGGCGACCCCCGAAGAACTGGTGCTGAATCCGGCCACGGAATACGTGCAGGAATTCACCCGTCACATCCCGCGCGACAAGGTGCTGTCGGTGGGCAGCGTGATGGCCGTTGGGGCGAATGGCGCGGGCGACGGTATTCCGGCCGATGCCAAAATTTCCGAGGTTGCAGCGCAGGTTGTCGAGGCTGGAAAACCGCTAAAAGTGATTGATGCAGACGGGCTGGCAGTGGGTGCGATTGATGCGCAAACAGTGATCAATGTGCTTGTCGGCAAGGGGGCCTGAGATGGGCCGCGTGTCACGCCAATCGCTGATCTGGATCGGGCTGTTTGCCGTTACATGGCTGCTGGCGCGGTTCGGGCTGCGCTGGTCCGAGGCGCTGAATATCGGCTGGATTATGGACTACCCCGACACGTGGGTCATACCGCTAAAAGACAGCGTGTCGGCCATAATGAAATGGCTTGTTGAGGAGGCCACATTCGGTTTGTTCACCTTCACCGAATTCACCCGCGGCATCAGCTGGCTGATCGAGCAGCCTTACAATTTGGCCCGCGCCCTGCTGGCCGAAGGGTTCATGGACGGGATCGGGCGGCGTGCGACGCAAATCCTGCCGCCGTTTAGCTGGATCGCGGTCACGGCGGGCGTCGTCGCACTGGGTCATTACGCGCGGGACTGGCTGCTGGCCGCCATCGTAGGTGCTGCGTTCCTCTATCTGGCGGTGTTCGGCCAATGGGAAAGCGCGATGGTCACGCTGGCCTCGGTGGTGATCGCGGTGCCGATTGGCGTCGCGGGGGGCCTGTTTCTGGGCATCACCGCTTACCGCCATGCCTCGTTCGACCGTATCCTGAAACCTATTCTGGACCTGATGCAAACCATCCCGATTTTCGCCTACCTTGTGCCGATCTTGTTCATGTTCGGCTTTGGCCCTGTGTCGGCACTGGTTGCCACGGTAATCTACGCGATGCCGCCAATGGTGCGGATCACCACCATGGCGCTGCACGCGGTCGACCCTGAAATCAAGGATTTCGGCGTGATGTCCGGCTGCACGCGGGCGCAGATGACGTGGAAAATTCTGGTGCCCGCGGCGCAGCACAGTCTGATGGTAGGGGTCAATCAAGTGATCATGCTGTCGCTGAACATGGTGATTATCGCGTCGATGATCGGGGCAGGGGGATTGGGCTTTGATGTGCTGTCGTCCTTGCGCCGTCTGGACATCGGCGGCGGGTTCGAGGCGGGCATCGCCATTGTTATTCTGGCCATTGCCATTGATCGCCTATCCCAAGCCTTTGCCACCCGTAACGCGACCGCACCCAAGGGCAAGACGTGGCGTGCGCGCCATCCGCGCAGTGTGATCGTGTTGGCAATCCTATTCGTGTCCTTTGCCCTTGGCCTGATCATCCCCGCATTCCAAACCTATCCCGAGGCGGCATTCCTGACCACGGGTGCGTTCTGGGACAACGGGGTGAAATACCTGAACGTGAATTACTACGACACCTTTGAGGCGGTCAAAATCTTCTTCCTGTCAAATTTCATGCTGCCAACAAAACGCTTTTTCCTTGGTATTCCGTGGCCATGGGCGATCCTGATGATCACCGCAATCGGCTGGAAATTCGGCGGCTGGAAACTGGCCGCAATGAACGCGTTGTTGGCGGGTTTCGTTGTGTCGACCGGCATGTGGGAAAAGGCGATGATCACGGTTTATCTGTGCGGATCATCCGTGGTGATTGCCAGCGTTATCGGCATCCCGTTGGGGGTGTTGGCGGCGGTGAACGCACGCGCGGGCAGCATCATCGGCGTGATGATCGACACGCTGCAAACCCTGCCCAGTTTCGTTTACCTGATCCCCGTGGTGATGCTGTTTCGCATCGGTGATTTCACCGCAATGGTGGCGATTGTGCTATACGCCATAGTGCCCGCGGTGCGCTATGCGGCCCACGGTGTGCGATCCGTCAGTCCCGAATTGATCGAGGCCGGTGTAGTCTCGGGCTGCACCAAACGCCAGTTGCTAACCCACATCCGTCTACCGCTGGCGATGCCCGAAATCCTGTTGGGTCTGAACCAGACCATTATGCTGGCGCTGTCCATGTTGGTGATCACAGCACTTGTCGGCACCCGTGATCTGGGCCAAGAGGTCTACATCGCCCTGACCAAGGCCGACACGGGGCGCGGATTGGTCGCCGGTTTTGCCATTGCATTCATCGCCATCATCTCCGACAGGGTCATATCCGCCAGCGCGAAAAACGCGCGGATCAGATATGGATTGGAGACCGCAGATGGATCATGAAACGGCCCTGAAACGCATCAATGCCCTGCCGATCTGGCAAGGCGATATCGTGACCAAACCCTTGGGTGGCGGGCGCACCAATCTGAATTTCACCGTGACCGATAACAGTGGCACATATGTCGCCCGCTTTGGCGAGGATCTGCCCGAGCATCAACTGCTGCGCTTTAACGAACTTGCCGCCAGTCGCGCAGCGCACGCGGCGGGGCTTTCGCCTGCGGTGGTGCATAATGAAGACGGGCTGACCGTAGTTGATTATATCGACAGCAAAACGCTGGATGAACCTGATATCGGTGTGCCCGAAATGCTGGCCCGCATCATCCCTCTGGTGCGCCTTTGCCATACCGAAATCCCCAAACATTTCCGTGGCCCCGCGCTGATTTTCTGGGTGTTCCATGTGATCCGTGACTACGCCGCAACTATGTCTGATCGTGGCAGCTCCTACAGCGCCAAACTGCCCGAATACCTTGAGATTTGCGAAAAACTGGAGGTTGCCTCTGGCCCGTTCGACATCGTATTCGGCCACAATGATCTGATGGCGGCGAACTTTCTGGATGATGGTAAACGCCTGTGGCTGATTGACTGGGACTATGCCGGTTTCAACTCGCCACTGTTCGATCTGGGCGGGTTAGCATCGAACAATTCGCTTAGTGAAACCCAAGAAACCCACATGCTGGAACTCTACTTCGACGGTCCCATCGCTGCCGACCTTCTGTACCGCTACCACGCGATGAAATGCGCCTCGCTGTTGCGCGAATGCATGTGGAGCATGGTGTCCGAAATCACCTCGACCCTTAACATTGACTATGTCGCCTACACCGCTGAAAACCTTGACCGTTTCCAGCGCGCCTATGACACTTACAAGCAAAGCTGAGAGCCGCTATGAAAACCCTTCCCACATCTTCACGTGTCGTTATTATCGGCGGCGGTATTATCGGCTGCTCGACCGCCTATCACCTGGCCAAATTGGGGGTGGAATGTGTGCTGCTGGAACGCCAGAAGCTGACATCCGGCACCACATTTCATGCGGCGGGGCTGGTGGGGCAATTGCGCTCAAACGCCAATATCACCCAGCTGCTGGGCTACTCCGTCGATCTATACAATACCATCGAGGCCGAGACCGGCCTTGGAACGGGATGGAAGATGAACGGCGGTTTGCGGCTGGCCTGCACACAGGAACGCTGGACCGAGGTCAAGCGCCAAGCCACCACCGCGCGGTCATTCGGCTTGCAGATGGATCTACTGACCCCGAAAGAAGCACAGGATTTGTGGCCGCTGATGAATATTGATGATCTGGTCGGGGCGGCGTTCATGCCTACCGATGGTCAGGCCAACCCGTCCGACATTACCCAAGCGCTTGCCAAAGGTGCGCGCATGGCGGGGGCGCAGATATTCGAGGATTGCAAGGTCACCGATATCGAGGTCGAGGCGGGTGTGATCAAGGCGGTGATCACCGATCAGGGCCGGATTGAATGTGGCCAAGTGGTGGTATGCGCGGGCCAATGGAGCCGCAATTTCGCCGCCCGTTTCGGGGTCAACGTGCCGCTGGTGTCGATGGAGCACCAGTATATGGTAACCGAGGCGATTGCTGGTATGCCGAAAAACCTGCCTACCCTGCGCGACCCCGATCGGCTGACCTATTACAAGGAAGAAGTTGGCGGGTTGGTGATGGGCGGCTACGAGGCCAACCCGATCCCATGGGCCGTTGATGGCATTCCAAAGGGGTTTCATTACACCCTGCTTGATAGTAATTTCGACCATTTTGAACCGCTGATGGAACTGGCGCTGGGCCGCGTGCCCGCCCTTGAAACGGTAGGCATCAAGACGCTAACCAACGGGCCCGAAAGCTTCACGCCGGATGGCAATTTCATCATCGGCGAAGCGCCAGAGTTGCGCAATTTCTTTGTCGGCGCAGGCTTCAACGCCTTTGGCATCGCGGCTGGCGGCGGGGCGGGCATGGCATTGGCTGAATGGGTCGCCAAGGGCGAGCCGCCGTTTGATCTGTGGTCCGCCGACATCCGTCGCTTTGGCCGCCCACATTTTGACACCGACTGGGTGCGCACCAGAACGGTCGAGGCTTATGGCAAGCACTACACAATGGCATGGCCGTTTGAGGAACATTCCTCGGGTCGTCCCTGCCGCAAATCGCCACTATATGAGGTGCTAAAAGGGCAGGGTGCCTGTTTTGGCGAGAAACTGGGCTGGGAGCGACCAAACTGGTTTGCCGCTGACGGGGAAACGGCGCAGGATGTTTACAGTTTCGAGCGCCAGAACTGGTTTGACGCGGTGGGCCGCGAGCACAAGGCGGCGCGAGAGGCGGCGGTGATTTTCGATCAAACATCCTTCGCTAAATTTACGCTAAAAGGCTCCGACGCACTGACCGCCCTGAACTGGATTTGCGCCAACAACATCGACAAACCGGTGGGGGCGTTGACCTACACCCAGATGCTGAACTCCCATGGTGGTATCGAATGTGATCTGACCATCGCGCGTGTCGCGCAGGATGAATTCTACATCGTCACCGGCACTGGCTATGCCACCCATGATTTTGACTGGATTTCGCGCAATATCCCGGACGGGATGAACTGCCAACTGTTCGATATTACCTCGTCCAACGCGGTGTTGTCGCTGATGGGGCCAGAGGCGCGTCATATCCTGGAAAAGGTCACCCGCGCCGATGTGTCAAACGCGGGCTTCCCTTTTGGGAGCACCAAAACCATTGGCATAGCGGGCTGCCCCGTGCTGGCGCTGCGGGTCACTTATGTTGGCGAGCAGGGCTGGGAATTGCATCTGCCGGTCGAATGCGCCACCACGGTTTACACCGCCCTGATGGACGCGGGTGCCGACCACGGGCTGATCAACGCCGGTTACCGCGCCATTGAATCCTTGCGGCTTGAAAAAGGATACCGCGCTTGGGGCTCTGATATTGGTTCCGACCACACCCCGTTTGAATCCGGTCTGGGGTGGGCAGTAAAACTGCGTAAAAATACCCCGTTTATCGGGCGCGAGGCGGCGCAGACGCAAAAGGACAACGGGGTCAAAAAGATGATGGCCTGTTTTACCTGCACGCCTGACGTGGTGCTGCTGGGCCGTGAAACCATTTACCGGAACGGCGAGAGGGTCGGCTGGCTGACCTCTGGCGGGTTTGGGTATACTGTAGATAAGTCAATTGGTTACGGATATGTTCGCAATCCAGATGGCGTCACCCACGACTATATCATGGACGCAACCTATGAGCTTGAGGTTGCCACCCAACGCGTCCCTTGCATTGTGCACATGACCCCGCTGTATGATGCGAAAATGGAGCGGATCAAATCCTGACCCGCCCCTTCTTCTTGCCCTAAATACCTCCCGCGCGGAGCGCATAGAATCTCTTCCTATGCCCGCTAGTCTTGCAGCCGCGCCCGCAATACCCGCAGCATATTCTCGCCCATCACCTTGCGGATTTGCGCCTCGGACACACCCGCCCGCAACAGCGCGTCGGTGATCGCCGCTAACTCGGATGTGTCAAACGTGGTGGCGACTGACCCGTCATAATCCGACCCCAAGGAAACCGCATCTTCGCCCACCACAGCAATCGCTGCCTTGATCGACTTTGCCACCCCGTCGGGGCTGGCATCGCAGGTGACTTCGGCCCAATACCCCATGCCGATCACCCCGCCCGTGGCCGCGATTTCGCGCATCAGATCGTCGGGATAATTGCGCACGGTTTTACAATGGCTATGCACCCCCGTGTGACTAACGATCACCGGAATATCCACCATCGCCAACACATCGCGCGCCACCTGCTGGCTGGAATGGGCAATGTCGAGGATCATGCCGCGCTTGGCCACTTCACTCACCACCAGACGGCCAAAATCCGTTAGCCCGTTGTTTGCCCGACTGTGCAATGTGCCGCCCAGCTCGTTATCAAAGAAATGTTGTAGCGCGATCAGACGGTAACCAACCGCCTCCAGCCGATCCAGATTTTCGATCTTGCCTTCCAACGGATGCGCCCCCTCGATCCCCAGCAACCCGCCAACGATCTTCTCGCCAGCAGCACGCCGCTTTAGCACCTCTTCCAGATCAGAAAGCGTGCGGATAATCTTCAACGCATCCGGTGCCGCCGCCTCGAACTTGTGCAGCTTTTCAGACTGGTAAATCGCCCGCTCATGAATGCTCAACCATGTGCGCATCGGCCAGAGCTGCAAAAACGCCACCAGCTTGATGTTGTCAAACGCATCCGCATCATTGTGCTCGTAATTCAGCCCCTTGGGGCTTTTGGTCACCGCCGTGAACACCTGAATGGCCACATTGCCCTCAGCCAATCGCGGAATATCGACCTGCCCATAGGTGCCGCGCTGGTTCAGATCACGGTTCCACAGCAGGCTGTCGGCGTGCCAGTCGCCAATGACCATGCTGTCATGCAGGGTTTGGGCGGCACCCGTAACGGGGTAAGGATCATGCTCCGCCACCGCATTGCGGCCCTTTTCGGTGTAGCCGGGGATATAGATGAACACCCCGATCATAATGATGGCCGCCAATATCAGCAGCCGTCCCAGCCATTTTCCGAATGTGCGCATGATGGATCCCTTAGCGTTTTCCATTGAAAGACTACGGCGCGTGAGGGGCGATTTCCAGCCTTTCTTTATGGGCAATCGAGGTCTAGGCTTGAGGAATACGAAATGAGAAAGGTTCGTCAAATGGCCGGTGGATGGGCGCGCGATGGCGCGGTAGAAGAACAGATCGAAGCGTCATTAGCGGACGAGCTTGCCCGCATGAAAGCCCGCAAATCGCAGGTCGGCGAAAGCCTGACCCATTGCGCCGAATGTGAAGAACCAATCCCCGAGGCCCGCCGCGTGGCTATCCCCGGTGTGAAGCTGTGCATCGACTGCATGCAGGAGCGCGATGCCGGGTTTAAGGCACGGCCGGGGATTAACCGGCGAGGGAGCAAGGATAGTCAATTGCGGTGAGCTTGCTCAAGGCGGCCTTGGAACCCAGATAGTTTCTAGCTCTAAACTAGCTTAAGTTGGGTTGGGCCTTGTCGATGCTCGATTACTTTCTCTACAAAAATTGTTTTTTGCAGGCCGGTAGATCTCATTTCTTGTTCTTCTCTCACGGTGCAATGCAGAGTGTCATTGGCGCTCAAAGTTGTGTCTCCATTCAACACATCATTCAAAAAGACATGGTCTTCCATATCGGCGGTAAATGGTCTCTCTCCGCCATCCGTGAAGCGCCATTTGTAACCGTCTTTGAACTGCGAGGTGACAATTTTCAACCAAACATCTCGCCGTGAAACAACTTCTTCAGGTTCTTCTTCATCAGGTGATGGCATAATGAATGCGGGTGCATCACTTGGATTCAGCAACATTTCAGAACCATCGCAGCGACCAATGCGAAGATGTGTCAAACCCTTAATATTAAGGGCTTCATTTCCAAATTTTTGCACTGCTTCTCTCGTGTTACGATCCTCAAGAAGGCGTAGGGTCTCGGGTTCAACTAAGATAGTTGTTTGATTTATCGTTATTTCAGTTCCCTTGTCGGTCTCTTGCAACTGATCTGGCTTTTTGCCCTTTAGTATGCGAAGTACCGCAAAGAGACCTATTGCTGTTCCACCAACAATTTTTCCACTTTTCATCAATAGATCGGCCAGTTTGTCTGCTGCGACCATTCGGTCTGGGTGGGCGTTAACAACATCGAGTAAATCTGCTACCCAGCTGACATCGAGATTCAAAACTGCGTCAAAAGAACCCTTTTGCGTGGCCCGCATTTTTAAGCGCGCGTCAGCCCGATCACCATTCAACACCGAATTTGCTGATTGAACCACATTGCCTAGGGCTAGCAACGCAGGTGCAAGATCATTGACGTCAATTTCGCCATTTTCGAAAGGACTGCCTTCAAATACGACGCTAAATTCTGTGCTGCTCACGTCAATTACCTCAGTTTTTTTAAAAAACTTAGCAGCTAAGACCATGTCCGACAAGCGATGAGTTGACCACGCATTTCATCGACATTCCTCGGCGCCTCACCCCTCCATAGCCTCCAACTCGTCAATCATCCCTGAAATCATACTCAGCCCCTTGTCCCAGAACTTCGGATCAGACGCATCCAGCCCGAACGGGGCCAGCAGTTCCTTGTGGTGCTTTGATCCACCCGCCTTCAGCATATCGAAATATTTCTCCTGAAACCCTTCATCGCCTTCCTCGTAAACCGCATAGAGCGCGTTTACCAACCCGTCGCCGAACGCATAGGCGTAGACGTAGAACGGGGAGTGGACGAAGTGGGGGACGTAGGACCAGAAGGTCTCGTACCCCTCCATGAAGTTGAACACGGGGCCAAGCGATTCCGCCTGCACCGACATCCACAGCGCGTTGATGTCGTCGGGTGTCAGCTCGCCCTCGGCGCGGGCGGCGTGCAGTTTGCATTCAAAGTCGTAGAACGCGATCTGGCGCACTACGGTGTTGATCATATCCTCGACCTTGCCCGCCAGCAGCACGCGGCGTTCCTCTTTGGTCGTGGCCCCTTCCAGCAATTTGCGGAAGGTCAGCATTTCGCCAAACACGGACGCGGTTTCGGCCAAGGTCAGCGGGGTCGAGGACAAAAGTTCGCCCTGTTCTGCCGCCAAAACCTGATGCACCCCGTGGCCCAATTCATGCGCCAATGTCATCACATCGCGCGGTTTGCCAAGGTAGTTCAGCATCACATAAGGGTGCACGGTGGTCACGGTTGGGTGGGCAAAAGCACCTGGTGCTTTGCCTGGTTTCACGCCTGCATCAATCCAGCCGTCGGTGAAAAACGGTTTGGCAATCTCGGCCATGCGCGGGTCAAACGCAGCGTAAGCGTCCATCACCATTTTCTCGGCCTGATCCCAATCTACGGTCTTGGTGCTCTCCATTGGCAGCGGCGCATTGCGGTCCCAGACCTCCATGGTTTCCAGCCCTAACCACTTGGCTTTCAAGGCATAATAGCGATGCGACAGTTTCGGGTAGGCGGCCACCACAGCGTTGCGCAGCGCCTCGACCACTTCGGGCTCCACATGGTTCGATAAGTGCCGTCCGGTCTGCGGGGTTGGCATATTGCGCCATTGATCCTCGATCGCCTTTTCCTTGGCCAGAGTATTGTGCACCCGTGAAAACAGTTTGATGTTTTCGCCAAACACTTTGGATAATGCCTTGGCAGCAGCCTCGCGCATGCCTCGGTCCTGCTCGGTCAACAGGTTCAGGGTGGCCTCCATGCCCATCTGAACGCCATCCACTGTGAACATCAGCCCCGCGATGGTTTCGTCAAACAGCTTGTTCCATGCGGATGCGCCAACGCTGGATTGGTCGTGCAGGAATTTCTCCAACTCGTCCGATAACTGATACGGTTTCATCGCCCGCAGTTGTTCAAAGATCGGTTTGTAGCGAGCAAGGTCAGCGTTGCTGTCCAGCATCCCGTCCAGCGCCGCATCCTCCAACCGATTGATTTCGAGCGAATAAAACACCAAAGGCGCTGTGAAAACCGTTACCTTTTCCTGCGCGTTCTGCATAAATTGGGCACGATCCGCATCGGTGGTGTTCTGGTAATACCGCAGGCCCGCAAATGACATTAATCGTCCGCCCGTGGTGCTGATCGCCTCATAGGCTTGCACGCATTCCAGCAATCCGCCCGCATCCAGATCGGCCAGCTTGCCCTCGTATTTGGCGGCGAAATCGGCGCAAGCCGTTCCAAGCCATTCCATATCACGGGTAAATTCCGGCGCATCTTCGCCTTTGTAAAGATCGCTTAAATCCCATTCGGGCAGGTTGCCAAAATCGTCAGCGCCACTGGCATTGCTGGCGGCATCAAAAACAGGGGTGGGCATAGAAAATTGCATGGAAAACCTCATGATTGCTGGTTCCAACCACATAAGGGCGCTGGGTGGTCAGGTGCAAGGGGTTGACCTGATATTGTGTTCGGCATTTGTTGTAACGGAACTGAATGGAGGCGATGAGATGAAATTTGTGCGGTATGGCGATAGCGGGACGGAAAAACCCGGGGTTCTGGATCAGGCCGGAAATCTGCGTGATTTATCTGGCGTTTTTGAGGATTTGTCCGGCGCAGCACTTGGGCGGCTTGGCAATGTGGCACCTGAAACGCTGCCGTTGGTCGCGGGAGATGTGCGGTTTGGTCCGCCCGTATCAAATGTGGGCAAGCTGGTCTGTATCGGGCTAAATTATTATGGCCATGCGGCAGAAATGGGCATGGATATTCCGACCGAGCCGGTGATGTTCCTGAAGGCCACCAGCGCGATCAACGGCCCGAATGACCCCATTATAATGCCGCGCGGGTCGCAAAAAACCGATTGGGAGGCCGAGCTGGGCATCGTGATTGGCAGGACCGCGAAATACGTTGATGAGGCCGATGCATTGTCCCATGTGGCGGGGTATCTGGTGGTGAACGAAGTCTCGGAACGTGCCTTGCAACTGGAACATGGTGGTCAGTGGACTAAGGGCAAAAGCTGTGACACCTTCGCGCCATTAGGTCCGTGGCTGGTGACGCCGGACGAGGTGGGCGATGTGCAAAATCTGGCGCTGACGCTGTCGGTGAATGGCGATGTGATGCAGGCGGGCAATACTTCGGATATGATTTTTCCGGTGGCCAAGGTTATATCATACCTCAGCCAGATTATGACCCTGCATGCGGGTGACATTATCTCGACCGGCACGCCAGCAGGTGTTGGGGTCGGGATGAAACCACAGCGGTTTTTACGAGCGGGTGATGTGGTGGAACTGTCGATTGAAAAACTGGGTGGGCAAAGGCAAGTGGTTCGTGCGGATTAATGCGCTTTGCATTTAATGTAAGGCCCTAAGTGCCGGAATTCGCCCATTCTTAGGGTGAATTCCGGTTCAGGTTATATGCAATTTCTCTAGCGATATTGGCCAAACAGCGCTGCCATCCCGTCATACACATGTTTGCGGGTTGCGGGCTTTTCCATCAGCACCTCGTGTTCGGCACCATCCACTATTTCAAGCTGGCCGTCCGGCCATTTCCCCATCAGGTTAACCACGGCGTTTGTATCCACAATCCGCTCGTTGCTGCCCAGATAGGTGATTGTGGGCATTGTGGGCATACCCATGGCTTGTAGATTACGGGTTTCGGTCAACGCCTCGAATAGCCAGTGCATGCTGGGCCCGCCCAGCGGCAATTGCGGATGTGCTGCGGCCTGATCCTGCATATAGGCATACATATCGGGGTCGCTTGTCAGCAAATTGCCCTCAAACGGTGCGGTCACCACATAGCTGTCGGCACTGGTGCCCGGCGCGTATTTATGGCCCAGACCTATGCTGCGCGAGGCCCAGGCAATGCCGCGGGCCAGAGGGCGTATTGGTGCCGCCATCAGTATACCCCACATTGGCGCACTGAACACGGCGGCCTTTACATCCAGCCCTTCGATCAGGGATCGCAAGGCAATGCAGCCGCCCATCGAATGCGACAGCAGGTAAAACGGCTCTGGCATCTCCAGTTCCCGCGCGGCATCGACCGTCGCCTGAACATCATACTGGTAATTGGTGAAATGCATCACATGCCCCGTTGCGGGATCATCCAGCAGGCGGTCCGCCAAACCCTGACCGCGCCAATCCATGGTAATTGTGGCATAGCCGCGTGCTTGCAAATCACCGGCTGATTGGCCGTATTTTTCGATATATTCGGTGCGCCCAGGGAGCAGCAGGACCGTTCCGTTCACGCCCTTGTCCCACACCCCGATGCGAATGCGCACGCCGTCCTTGCAGGTCAGCCAATAGGCCGCTCCGCCTTCGGGGGCTTTGGCCACATCGTCATAAAGGGGGGCGTTTTCCATGATTTACGCCAGTGTCGAGGCCAGCTTCATCGCCGTGCCCATATCGCCGTCCACCTTCAGCTTGCCGGTCATAAAGGCCGCTGTCGGGTTGGTGTCGCCCTCTAGGATCGCCTGAAACACTTCGGTATCGGCGGTGAGCGTCACATCCGCGTCCTCGTCACCGGCACGCGCCCCGTCAGCATCGATCATCACCGAACCCTCGTCGCCAATCACAAACTTGGCCAACCCGTCAAACCCGCCTTCGATTTTCTCGTTCAGGGCGGCTACGGCTTTCTCAATTACATCGCTCATCGGGCTTCCTTTTCAAACTGTGAACATCGGGGGCTTATAATTCCCGACGCATGCGTTAAGCTTGACTCTGTTATGAGCATATTCAACCCCCATCACAAACATATCGTTGCGGCATTTGCGGTAACAATCATGTTTTCCCTACCTCTGGCGGCCCAAGAGGTGAATATCGACGACTTGTTCGCCGAATTACAGACGGTTCCGGCCGAAGAATCCGATAGAATCGCGAGCAAGATCATGACGATCTGGGCGGATTCGGGCTCGGCCGCAATGGATTTGCTGCTGAAACGTGGCGAAGACGCGCTGGCGGATGGCGATACCCAAGCGGCGATTGACCATCTTAGCGCCCTTGTTGACCATGCGCCGGATTTTGCCGAAGGCTATAATGCCCGCGCCGCTACTTATTTCGAGGCGGGTTATTTCGGCCCCGCATTGGCCGACATCCGCACGGCGCTGTCGCTAAATCCGCGCCATTTCGAGGCAATGACGGGGCTGGCAGTGATACAAGAGGCGATGGATGCACCGGAGAAGGCGCTCGAAACCTATCGCGGGGTTCTGGACCTGATCCCGAATGATCAGGACGTTCTGGATGCTGTATCGCGGCTTGAAGGTGTGGCGCTTTAGGCGCAGGGCAGCAGGGTATTATGTATAGCGAACAACGGATCACAGCCGTTTTGGGGCCGACAAACACTGGCAAAACCCATTATGCGATTGAACGGATGCTGGCGCACCGCACGGGGGTGATCGGCCTGCCGCTGCGCCTGCTGGCCCGCGAGGTTTATGACAAGATCGTCGCCCTGCGCGGCGCAAACGTGGTGGCGCTGGTCACCGGCGAAGAACGTCTGGTGCCGCCGCGCACCAAATACTGGGTCTGCACCGTCGAGGCGATGCCCGAAGGTCTGGGCGCGGATTTTCTGGCGATTGACGAAATCCAGCTGTGCGCGGACCCTGAACGGGGCCATGTGTTCACTGATCGTCTGCTGCATGCGCGTGGAGGGCAGGAAACCTTGTTTCTGGGCGCTGACACCATGCGCAGCGCCATTGCCGAGCTGGTGCCAAAGGCGCAGTTTGTACGGCGCGACCGCCTTAGCGAGTTGGTCTACGCAGGTTCCAAAAAGATAAGCAGGATGCCCGGGCGCAGTGCAATTGTCGGGTTTTCGGTTGATAATGTATATGCCATCGCCGAATTGCTGCGCCGTCAAAAGGGCGGGGCGGCGGTGGTTATGGGGGCGCTTTCGCCGCGCACCCGCAATGCGCAGGTCGAAATGTATCAAAACGGCGAGGTGGACTATCTGGTGGCCACCGATGCCATCGGAATGGGCCTGAACCTTGATATAAACCACGTCGCGTTTTCGTCCCTGACTAAGTTTGACGGGCGGCGAATGCGCCATTTGCAGCCCAATGAACTGGCCCAGATCGCGGGCCGTGCGGGCCGGTATATGCAACACGGCAGTTTCGGGGTGACGGGCGAGGCACCCTTGATGGACGACGGTGTGGTGGACGCGATCACCAACCACCGGTTTGCGCCGATTAAAAAGCTGCAATGGCGCAATACCGAACTGGAATTTGGCAACACAACACGGCTGATTTCATCGCTCGAATCCCCCACGGATGACGATTGGTTGACCCGTGTGCGCGAGGCAGACGACCTGATGGCGCTCAAATCCTTGTCATCGCGTGATGAAATCACCAGCCATCTGGGCGGCCCACAAGACGTGAAACGGCTGTGGGATGTCTGCCGCGTGCCGGATTTTCGCGGTATCAGCCACGCCGAGCATGCCGCCCTTTTGGAACAGGTTTTCGTTTATTTACAACAGTATAACCGTATTCCTGATGATTGGCTGGCACGGCAAGTCAAACGGGTGGATCGCGCTGATGGCGACATTGATGCGCTCTCGAAACGGTTGGCGTTTATCCGCACATGGACCTATATCGCCCAGCGAAAGGGCTGGGTTGATGACGAAACCCATTGGCGCGGGGCGACTCGCGCTGTAGAAGACCGCCTATCGGACGCGCTGCATGCGCGACTGACCCAAAGATTTGTTGATCGGCGCACATCCGTTTTGCTGCGCCGGTTGAAGCAGAAGGAGGGCCTCGTGGCCGACGTGAATGACAAAGGTGAAGTGACGGTTGAGGGAGAACTCATTGGCCGTCTGGAAGGGTTCCGCTTTACGCAGGACAAAACTGCAAACGCGGACGAGGCTAAAACCCTGCGCGCCGCCAGTGTCGCGGCATTGGTGCCGCAATTCCATCTGCTGGCGGACCGGTTTTATAATTCGCCCGATACCGAGATTGATTTCACCGAACAAGGTGGCTTGATGTGGGGGACGAATGCGGTTGGCAAACTGGTTGCTGGCGATGATGCGCTAAAGCCCCAAGTCGTGGCATTCGTTGATGACGAGGCCGGTGCCGATGTGATGACCAAAGTGCAGCGCCGTTTGCAGCATTTCATTGATCGCAAGGTCGCCACCCTGTTCGAGCCGCTTTTGGCGTTGTCCAAGGATGAAACCCTGACGCCAATGGCGCGTGGCTTTGCCTTTCGCATGGTTGAGGGCTTTGGCGTGGTGCCACGATCCGCTGTGGTGGCCGAGGTCAAGGATCTGGATCAGGACGCCCGCGCTACCTTGCGCAAACACGGCATTCGTTTTGGCCAGTTCACCATTTTCATGCCGCTGCTGCTAAAACCCGCCGCAACGCGTCTGCGTCTGGTGCTGTGGTCACTGGCTGGCAAACTGGATGAATTCCCCGAAAGCCCACCACCCGGTCTGGTGACAATCCCGACCGAAAAAGACGCGCCTGCGGGATGGGATACCATGTCGGGTTACCGCGCTGCGGGTAGCCGCGCGATCCGGATCGATATGCTGGAACGTCTGGCCGATATGCTTCGCAACGAAAACAGCCGCAGCGGGTTTGAAGCGAACCCCGACATGTTGTCTATCACCGGTATGACGCTGGAGCAGTTTGCAGATTTGATGCAGGGGCTGGGTTATAAGGGCGAAAAGGGCGAACGGGTGAAGGTGAAACCCGCGCCAGTTGAAGATGTGAAGGTTGAAGAGGTGAAAACCGAAGAGGCCGAGAAGCCCGAGGTTGAAGCCGCGCCTGAAGCCACCACACCTGAATCCGAAGCCAAAAGCGACGAGCCACCCGAGCAGGAGGTATTCTATACCTTTACATGGGTAAATGTGCGCAAAGGTGGCGGGGATCGTAAACCGCAAGGCAAGCCACGCGGTAAACCACAGGGCAAACGCCCGCCGCGCGACGGGGGGGCCAAAACCTATCAGGCGCGCCCAGCCAAGAAAGAAAAGAAAATTGACCCTGATAATCCCTTTGCCGCGGCTCTAATGGGGCTGAAAGACAAGGGTTAGCCTATGTCAGACGCTTCCCAAAAAGGGCGTGTCGACAAATGGCTCTGGCACGCGCGGTTTTTTAAAACCCGTGGTTTGGCAGCGAAACTGGTGACGGGTGGGCATCTGCGGGTGAATGGTAACCGGATTGCTAAACCGTCTGTAATGATCGGGGCAGGCGATACCTTAACCTTTCCACAAGCCAGCCGGATCAGGGTGATCCGTATCGAGGCGATCGGGGTGCGGCGTGGGCCAGCCCCCGAGGCGCAAACGCTATACGCCGATCTAACCCCGCCCGAGGAAATAATTCCAAAAACCGCGCAGATCGAGAGAAAAGGTCGCCCGACCAAGAAAGATCGTCGCACTGCACGTCTTTTGCGCGGCTCATACCTTGATTGATCGGCGACAACCGAATAGCTAGACGCGGATAAAGAAATTCTAGAGTGCGAACATGACCTACATCGTTAACGACAAATGCATCGCCTGCAAATACACCGACTGCGTCGAAGTCTGCCCCGTAGACTGTTTCTACGAGGGTGAAAACATGCTCGTCATCCATCCTGACGAGTGTATCGATTGTGGTGTTTGCGAGCCGGAATGCCCAGCGGATGCGATCCGGCCCGATACCGAGCCTGACACGGATAAATGGGTTGAATTCAACCGCAAATATTCCGAACTGTGGCCTGTGATCATCGAAAAGAGGGATGAATTACCCGATGCCGAGAAACGCGATGGCGAAGAAGGCAAGCTGGAGAAATACTTCTCGGAGAAGCCGGGAGAAGGCAACGAATAGCGATTCGCGCTGCTGTGATTTTAGGGCCAAATTCCGGCGTATTTATCAGTAAAATACTGCCGTTAGGGCCTGCAAAACAACGCAAATCCGCATCTTTTGTATTGCTGTGTTTAAATAGGGCGTAATTTCTGCTATATTCAGCTGTGAAATGAATACCGAAACCTGTCACCACCCTCAGTGCTGATTGCCTGATGGGTGGTTTCTTATCGCCTAATGGATGCCGGTTGGTGTTCAGGGTGCCAAGCAAGAAAGTGACCTGAATGAGTAAGTCGAAGAAGCTGGATTTTCGTCCAAACGAATTTGTTGTGTATCCGTCCCACGGTGTGGGCAAAGTGGTATCGGTTGAGGAACAAGAGGTTGCAGGGTTCAAGCTGGAACTGTTTGTGATCGCGTTTGAAAAAGACAAGATGACCCTGCGTGTACCAACCAACAAGGCAATCGAGGTCGGGATGCGGTCATTGTCGTCGCCAGATGTGGTGGCGCATGCGAACAAGACCCTGAAGGGCAAGGCCAAGGTAAAGCGGGCTATGTGGTCGCGTCGTGCGCAGGAATACGAGCAAAAGATCAACTCGGGTGATTTGATCGCGATTGCCGAAGTGGTGCGCGACTTGCACCGCACCGATGATCAGCGCGAGCAGAGCTATTCGGAGCGTCAACTGTATGAAGCAGCGCTAGAGCGGTTGACCCGTGAATTTGCCGCTGTGGCCGGAGATGGCGAAGACAATGCGCGTCAGGGGATCATTGATATTCTGATGTCGCGGATTGTGGCGGCTGCATAAATTAGGTTGCGCCGCCTGACGGCGGCGCCCCAAGCGCTTTGACCCCTGCAGGGCCAAAGCGCGGGTGCCTAGATCAAAACTGTTGAGAGCGTTATCAGGGCTGCGATCTCGGATACTTGCTGCGTGGCGCCAAGGATGTCTCCGGTTTGGCCACCGATTTTGCGCATTGCGGTCAAGGCCACCGCGGTGCTTGCAATCGTAACGACCATAATCGCTATGACGCCGGACCAGCCCAGCATTGCAACAGTGATGGTTGCGGCAATGCCAACCGCAATTATCGCGGTGTTCACCCCAACCCGCCCGACACTGGCTGACAACCCACCAATACGGGCATGGGGCATCACGGCCATCATCACTACCATTGGCGCGCGTGACAGGGCGGCGACTGCAATCAGGGCGACTGCCAACATGCCAGCTTGCGCCAAAGCCGTTAACGCCATCAAGCGCAGGATTTGCGTTAGCACCAGCGCGATCACCCCGTAGGCCCCGATGTGGCTGTCTTTCATGATTTCAAGGCGGCGGTCCTTGTCCCAGCCGCCCCACAGCCCGTCAACGCTGTCGGCCAACCCGTCTTCGTGCATCGCGCCGGTGATCAGCACCAATGTAAGAAGCGTGAGGCCCGCTGTCACGCCAGGGATCAGCCCGATTGCCAGTAAAGCCCAACCCACGGCTGCGGCGATTGCCCCGAGGATCATCCCTGTCACCGGAAATGCCCAAGCACAGGCAGCCCCGCAGCTGGTGTCAGAATTGACCGGCAGACGGCTGAGCAGGCCAAACGCTGCGGGGATATCCGCAAAGCTAACCAGTGGTGTGTCGGGTTTTGACATTTAGGGGGCCTTTTTACTGTATCTTGCGCATCTTCATTCGTTAAACCAATAAGGCAACGAAAGATCAACGAGGGACCGAGATGACTTTTACCACGCTTGCCGAATTTCGCGCGATTTTGAACGACTTGCCTGCTGCAGATGCGGCAGCGCGGGCGGGGGCCGAGGCGCGGAACGGTCAGTTGACCAAACCGCCGGGGGCGCTGGGCCGTCTGGAGGATTTGGCGATCTGGTATGCAGGGTGGCGCGGCGATGCAAGGCCGACGCTAACGGCGCCGCAGATTATCATCTTTGCTGGCAATCACGGGGTCTGTGCGCAGGGCGTTTCGGCGTTTCCGTCCGAGGTGACCGAACAGATGGTGATGAATTTTCAAGCTGGCGGGGCGGCGATTAACCAGTTGGCCAAGACGTTTGGCGCAAAAATGGATGTGCATGCGCTGGCGTTGGAGACACCAACGGCGGATTTCACGGTTGAGGCGGCAATGTCCGAGGCCGAGGTCGTTGCGGCCTTGATGACAGGCTGGAATGCGGTTGATGCGTCGGCTGATCTGTTGGTGACGGGTGAGATGGGCATTGGCAACACCACATCAGCGGCGGCAATTGCGGCGGCGCTGTTTGGTGGTGCGGCTGGGGATTGGACGGGGCGTGGCACGGGGGTCGATGACGCTGGATTGGCGGTTAAGACCCGCGTTGTGGCGGACGGGCTGGCACGGCACGCGGCTGTGCTGGATGATCCATTGCAGGTTTTGCGCTGTCTAGGCGGGCGTGAATTGGCAGCGATGGCTGGGGCGATGGCGCGGGCGCGGGTTTTGCGCATTCCGGTGATACTGGACGGGTTTATCTGTTCAGCCGCCGCGTCCGTTTTGGAAATGACGGTAACTGGGGCGTTGGACCATACGGTTGCGGGCCATGTATCGGCGGAAGCGGCGCATGGTGTGGTATTGAAAAATATCGGCAAGGAGCCCTTGCTGGCGCTGGACATGCGTTTGGGCGAAGGCTCGGGCGGGGCGTTGGCGATCGGGGTCTTGAAGGGGGCGATTGCCTGTCATTCGGGCATGTCTACGTTTGCCGAGGCGGGCGTTGCGGCGGGGTAGAGCATTTATGCCTGCGGCGCAGGTATCTAGGGCAAGAAGAAGCTAGGTTGGCAGGGGTGCTGCGGCCTTTAGCTCGTTCATCACGATTTGGCTTTGCACACGGGCAACGGCGGGGTGTGGCAGCAGGACCTCTTGGATAAAGATGTTCAGCGCGGCCAGATCGGCGCAATATACGTGCAACAGGTAATCCGCGTCCCCCGTCAGGGTCCAGGCGTTGATCACTTCGGGGCGCAATGTAATCAGGCTGGCGAATGATTTTGCCGCCTTGACATCATGCGCTGCCATTTGCACCTGCACGAACCCCTGAACCGTCAGGCCAAGGCGCTGGGTGTCGAGTTTGGCGCCATAGCTGGTGATGTAGCCATCCATTTCCAGCCGCTGGCGCCGACGTCCAGCTTGGGATGGAGAAAGCGCAAGCATATCGCCAAGTTCGGCGGCGGTCAGGTGCGCGTTTTTCTGTAACTCGGCCAGAAGGCGGGAGTCGGTTTTATCAAGGGACATGCTTTAATTCCGCACAATTTTCACAATTCATGTGATATTGCCGCGTAAGTATACCATAAGTCCAGAGAATATGCGCACGATTAATAGATAGCTCTTGATACGCTTGCATGGAAACAAGCGAACAGGAGAAAAACCATGGGACCATTCCCACATGACGCCCCGCGATCTGTGATCAGCGCAGAAAACCCCGCCGGAACCGATGGATTTGAATTTGTCGAATTCGCGCATGAAGACCCGCAACAGCTGCGCGACCTATTTATCAAAATGGGCTATCAGCACGTCGCCAACCACAAAAGCAAAGCGGTGGAGCTGTGGAAGCAGGGCGATGTAAGTTATCTGCTGAACTCTGAACCCGGGTCATTTGCCATGCGGTTTGTTGATCTGCACGGCCCCTGTGCGCCATCAATGGCGTGGCGGGTGGTGGATGCGCAAAAGGCGTTCGATCATGCGGTGTCAAAGGGGGCAACGCCCTATACTGACCCTGATAAAACCATGGGTGTGCCCGCCATTCTGGGCATCGGCGGGTCGTTAATTTACTTCATCGATCAGTATTACGACACCAGCCCCTATAACGACGAATTCGACTGGATTGATAACGCGCATCCGGTTGGCGACGGGTTTTATTACCTCGATCACCTGACCAATAATGTCCACAAGGGCAATATGGATAAATGGTTTAAATTCTACGCCGATCTGTTCAATTTCAAGGAAATCCGTTTTTTTGATATTCAGGGCAAACACACGGGTCTGTTTAGTCGTGCGTTGACCTCGCCTTGCGGGCGCATCCGCATTCCGGTCAATGAGGATCGTGGCGAGAAGGGGCAGATCGTTGCCTATCTGAAGCGCTATAACGGCGAGGGGATTCAGCATATAGCGGTGGGGACGGATGACATCTATGCGTCGACCGATGCGGTTGCTGCCAAGGGACTGGAGTTTATGCCCGGCCCACCCAAGACCTATTACGATATGAGCAAAGAACGTGTGGTTGATCATACCGAGCCGCTGGACAAGATGATGAAACACGGCATTCTGATTGATGGCGAAGGCGTTCTGGATGGTGGTGAAACCCGCATCCTGCTGCAAATATTCAGCAAAACCGTGATCGGGCCGATCTTTTTTGAATTTATCCAGCGCAAAGGCGATGATGGCTTTGGCGAAGGCAACTTCAAAGCGCTGTTTGAATCGATTGAACGTGAGCAGATTGAAAGCGGGGAACTGGTGGCGGAATAGGTCGCCTTAGGTTTTCGGCATCCGCAGGATGATGGTGCGCCCGCCTTTGACGTAACGCAGCTCGCTTTCGCCAATGGCGGCGACCTTGCCTCCATCCACACGTTGGCCCACCTTGACCTTAACGTAGCGCCCGTTGGACAGGCGCACCAATGCACGGCGCTTACTGGGGGATCCATAGACCCCGATCAAAGATGTGCGCCGCAGGTTGATCGCGTTTTTGGTTGTGGCCAAACGCGCCACGGATGCGCGGGTGGGCGAGCTGGGAGCGACGGTCTGGTTGCGGGGTACGGCGGTGGCGGCGGTGGCAACTTCGCGCGGGGCGTTGGTGGATGCGGTTGTGCGGGCGCGGGCCACCACTCTGGCAAAATTACGCGGGCGGTGCTTCGGGGCGCTGGACAGCACAACCGCCTGCGCGGTTGGCGTCTCATCGCGTTCCTCGATAACTTTTGGTGCCACAGGGCGGGCAGGCGGACGTAGGGCTGCCAACTGGGTGCGGGTGTATCCGCCCAGCTGCTCGGTCTCTTGCGCGACCTCGTTCTGCTGAACCAGATTGGATGGGCGGGCGCGGGGGCGAAAACCGGCCAACCGTGTGTCTACCTCGACCACCACTTGCGGCACTCTGTTGCCACGCTCACGCGGTTTAACCGGCGGTGGTCCGGCAAATACAAACACCCCGTCAGGCGTTAATGTGCCCTCAATGCTGGGAATGACCAGCCCGTGTTCGTCCAGCACAAATTCGACGCTGTGGGCGGCGGGCGAGGCTTGTGTTTCCAGTGATGTGTCGTTGCTGTTGCCTGTGACAGGGGGCAGCGCAACAACATCGTGCGATGCGATTTGCGGATCAACTGATGTCACAAATAGTGACTGGATTTCGTCGGCGCGAGGCAGCTTCGGGGCTTTGGGGGCAAGTTGCCAGATGCCGTTGTCGGCATAGGCAGCAAGTGCCGAGTCCGGTGTCAGCGCGACGGGCTGAACCGGCAACGGGGCGGGTGCAGCGATTTGTTCGGGTTCCGGTTCCGGCGTTGGCTGGACTTCGGGGGTGTGGATGATTGTTGGCACGGTCAGCGCGGCCAAGGCATCACTGACTGAATTGGTCGAGGCGGCAACAGCCGCTTCCGGAGGGGCCTTGGCCGTGTCGCTTTGGCCACCGCCCCAAAAGGCGCTTTTGTCATTTAGGAAAAATGAAGACCAAAGCACAATTGCTGCCAGAATCGCCAGCAGTAGCAACATCAGGGTCAGGCCCAGATACCGTGGTTTGCCACGCTGCTTTGGTTTTTTGCGTGCCCCGAACACGGTCATCGATTGTTCTTCGTCTTCTCGCCGCACCGGCTGTGGTGGGGTCGTGTCGATCATAGGGGCGGTGTCGGCAACTGTGGCTGCTGGTGTCGCAGGAGGGGCGATGGTCACCGGTGGCGGTGTGGCGACAGGTGGTTTGGATATTGGTGGCGGGGGCGGAGTTTCTGGTTCGGGCACGGGCTCGGATACGGCTTTGCGACTGGCGCCGCCCAGTTTTGGTGCGAGCGAGGTTGTGCCTTCGGGCAGTATCGCAAGTCTGGACTCGATCTGTTCGATCCGGTCGAGCGTTTGATCTGTGGTTGCGATTGAGCCGCTATCGCGCCGCGTAGAAAATGCGGGGGGCAGGATGTTGGGGGTCGGCACATCCAGTTCTGGCAGTTCGGCTGATATGATGCCGGTCAGATCTGGCGCATCTTCGTTATCCGCGTGGGGATCATCAGCAGGGGGCTGATCAGTTGCATCATCCACAGGGGCAGGGGCAGGCGGGGTTTGCACCTGCTCGCTCACCTCTTCAGGGTCGGCTTCTGGTTCTGGCGCGGGCTCTGGTTCGGGAACAATATCAGAAGCGTCCGCGACAACGGGCTCCTGCGGGGGTTCCTCCGGTTCGGGTTGCGGTTCCGGCTCTGGCGCAGTTTCGGCCTCGGGGGGGGCAACGGGCTCAGGTTTGGCTACTGGCCCAAGAATGTGGATCAGTTCATCGTCGCGCTCGACCGTTTGTGCATCCTCCAGCAGGGCATCGGCTGATTTGCTAACCCCGAAAAATGGCTCGGCCGTAGAAAAATGGCCGTTTTCGGGGATGGCGACGAATGACAGCGGATTAAAACCGTGCTCATTGGCAAAGGCCTCGGCCTCGGCCAGAGTTTCACGGGCAACGGCTGCAACACGCACCATGCCATCATCCGCAGCGTCAACCGCAGCCCAGTCGTAAACCAGATCATCAACTTCATACGGTGTTGTGCCATCAAGGGCGGCGCGGATCTGGATGTCGCGCTCGGCCGCGCTCGGGCCTTTGGCCTCAACCGTTTTGAACAGGATTTGCGAATTCGGGATCACCAGTTTGGTGGTCACCCCGCCGCTTTCCAGTGCGGCCGCGGTTTGGCGCAAATAGCCCAGCTTCTCGGTGAATTCGCTATCATCCAGCGGCACCTCGCCAACCGTGTGCCAGCCATCCGCCCCGCGATGGAGCAGGCCGATACCTTCATGGCTTAGGTCTAGGGCAAAATTTGGCTTCATCGTGTTGATCTAGCACATAAAGTTCGAGTGTCAGCGGACAAGTTGCCGCCTTAGGTCATATTACAGCAGGTTTTCGCCGAATGAAAGAAAAACACCCAAGGAAATGGTTGCGAGATGCGTCATATCATTGAAGCATGTAGAAAACCTGAAAGGATACACGATGCGAAAGTTAATGATTGCACTGGTTTTGCTGATGGCAACGCCGATTTATGCCGAAGATGTGGTGCGCCGGATCACGGGTGTGGGGCAGGGCAGCGTCGAGACAGCACCCGATATGGCAACGGTTTCGATGGGGGTTACTACCGAGGCAAAAACTGCGAACAGTGCAATGAGTCGGAACACGGATTCATTGGAAGGAGTTTTGCTACAGTTGGCGGAAGCGGGGATTGAGATGCGCGATGTGCAAACCAACAGTCTTTCCTTATCGCCGCGTTGGGACAACAGGCCGACAAGCAGTTCAGGCAAGCCCAAAATAGTCGGGTTTGTTGCATCAAATATGCTGTCCGTACGGGTGCGCGATCTGGACAAACTGGGCATGGTTCTGGATGCAGTAGTGCAGAATGGCGCCAATACATTCCACGGGCTGCACTTCGGCTTGCAAGAACCACAGCCCGCGCAGGATGCGGCACGGCAGGACGCGGTGGCGGATGCGCGGCGCAAGGCGCAGCTATATGCAACGGCAGCCGGAGTAAAGCTGGGTGATGTGCTGACAATTTCCGAGGCCGCATCGCGTGGCGCAAGCCCTGTGATGATGACAATGGAGGCCGATATGATGCAAAGTCGCGCTGTGCCGATTGCGCAAGGCGAGGTGACGGTGGGAGCCACCATCACCATCGTTTTTGCAATCGCCGATTAGGACGTCGCGGTTGCCAAAGCCTGATCCAGATCGGCAATCAGATCATCCGCATCCTCGATCCCGATCGAAATCCGCACCACATTGGCGGCTGCACCCGCCGCTTCTTGTTGCTCGGGTGTCAGCTGTCTGTGGGTGGTTGATGCCGGATGCAGGATCAGGGACCGCGCATCACCAAGGTTGGCTACGTGACTGAAAATATTCAGGTTTTCCACGAGTTTAACGCAAGCCTCATAGCCACCTTTCACCGCAATGGTGAACAGACCGCCAGCGCCTTTGGGGCAAATCCGCTGGCCACGTTTCTGGTATGGGCTCGAGGGCAGACCAGCATAGGTTACCGCATCAATCCGTGGATCGGTCTCCAGCCATGTCGCAATCTTTTTGGCATTGGCCACATGGCGGTCCATGCGCAGTGACAGGGTTTCAATCCCCATCAAGGTGTAATGCGCTGCCTGCGGGTTCATCGTCATCCCCAGATCACGCAGCCCGATGGCGATGCCGTGCAGCGTATAGGCCAGCGGGCCGAATGTTTCGTGGAACTTCAGCCCGTGATAGGCGGGTTCGGGTTGCGACAGCGACGGGAATTTATCTGTTGCCGACCAGTCAAACGTGCCGCTATCGACCACACAGCCGCCCGTCACGGTGCCATTGCCGGTCAGGTATTTCGTGGTCGAATGCACGATCAGCGCCGCCCCGTGTTTGAACGGCTGGCACAGATATGGCGTGGCGGTGGTGTTGTCGACAATCAGCGGGATTTGCGCTGCATTGGCAATCGCGGCTATCGCATCCAAATCGGTGATATAACCGCCCGGGTTGGCGATGCTCTCGCAAAATACAGCGCGGGTGTTTTCATCAATCGCGGCCGCAACGGCAGCCTCGTCATCAAAATCAACGAATTTGGCGGACCAGCCAAAGCGTTTTATAGTGTGGCTAAACTGGGTGATGGTGCCGCCATAGGCGCGGGTTGAGGCCACGATGTTCATCCCCGGCGACATCAGTGGAAACAACGCCATGATTTGCGCCGCATGACCGGACGAGCAGCACACAGCCCCCGCACCCCCCTCAAGCGTGGCAATGCGTTCCTGCAACACCGCAACCGTCGGGTTGGTCAGGCGCGAATAGATATACCCGACCTCTTGCAAGTTAAACAGCGCCGCTGCGTGGTCTGTATCGCGAAATACATAGGCCGTGGTCTGGTAAATCGGTGTCTGCCTCGCTCCCGTGGCCGGATCAGGGCGTGCGCCTGCGTGAATTTGCAGGGTGTCAAAGCCGTAGGTGGGGGTGTCAGTCATTGCAGGTCTCCTGATGGGTATTTATTGGTAACCTATGGCAAGGAATGTGGCCTGACAACTGGATGCTGTAGATAAGATGGGACGTTTCATCAGAACAAACATCAATGGAACAAACGTTCTAGGGCTTGTTGAG
>CAYYOF010000009.1:0-66552 GCA_964473185.1 uncultured Marinosulfonomonas sp.
GCAACCCGATTACGGTAGCCCATTGCGATTTGATTGATGACGTTCTGACTTTTAAACAGTTGCAATTGTTAGAAGGATTTGACGCGTTTGAAGGCCTGTTGGCACAAGAGGGGCCGTGGGTTGCCGGACTGGATTTCCCGTTCGGTCAAGCGCGTCGTTTTGTTGAAAACATCGGTTGGCCGCTGGATTGGGCGTCTTATGTTGATGGCGTTGACCAGATGACGCGACAGGGATTTCGAGATGTGCTTGAAGCATACAAAGCCCCACGCGATGCGGGTGACAAAGAGCATTTACGGGCGACGGAAAAAGGCACCGGCGGGGCCAGCCCGCAAAAGCTGTATGGCGTGCCGGTTGCCAAGATGTTTTACGAGGGCGCGCCACGACTGGCGCAATCAGGATGCCATATCCCGGGGCTGAAGGACGGGGATCGGGACCGGATATGTGTCGAGGCCTATCCGGGGTTGGCGGCCCGTGCTTTGATCGGGAAGCGCAGCTATAAGAATGAGGGGCGCAGTAAGCAAACCGAGGAGATGGCTGATGCACGGCGAGAGATTTTTGCAGCGCTGTGTGGGGCGCGGGGCTGCTCGCTTTATGGATTGCGGGTGCGGGCCGATGCCAAGCTTTGCGAAGACCCAAAAGGTGATGCGCTGGATGCGTTGCTTTGTGCGGTTCAGGCGGCTTGGGCTTTGCGTAACGGATTGACTGATGCTGGTCCAAAAGACGCTGATCCGGTTGAGGGGTGGATGTCGGACCCGGGTGCGAACAACGAGCAAATGAAGGGTGAACCTGTTATGGCTATTCCTGTAGATGCCGAGGTGCGCCGCGCTATAGCGCCGGTGATATGCTATCCGCATGAAACGCTGCCAACGCCTGATATGGACCTGTATCATGCCGCGCGAAAAGAGGCAGTGAAGGTGTCCGAGGTTTTGATTGCGCCGCGTGAGGCCGCCTGTTTTCGTGCGAGTGCGGGGCAGTTTTTCCGCATCTCATGCGTTGATGGCCCACAGGTTGGGGATTTGAACCTGTGGAACGCCAATGATCTGGACGAGCGGTTTTACAGCGGCAAAACGCGGGCACTGCACGGGACGCATTTGACCGCTGGCGAGCGGATGTGGAGCAGTTTTCCGCAGCTTCGTCCGATGGCCACGATCGTCACGGATACGCTGGATTGGTACGGGATCGATCCGTTCGGCGGATCGGTGCATGATGTGATTGGCACGCGCTGTGATCCCTATACCCATAACCTGTTGACGGGTGGACAGTATCATCATTGCTGCCATTCCAACCTGATCCGTGCTCTGGCTGATGAAATCGGGGTGACGGTGACCGAGGCCGAGCGCCATGTGCATGACGTTTTGAACGTGTTCATGTGCACAGGGTTCACCCGCGACACGGGTCAGTATTTTATGAAATCCAGCCCAGTGCGGGTTGGGGATTATCTGGAGTTTTTTGCCGAGATTGATCTGTTGGGTGCGTTGTCGGCTTGTCCGGGCGGGGATTGTTCGGCGGAACATTCTTCCGATGGGGCAGCGTGTTTTCCGCTGCTGGTCGAGGTGTTTGCGCCGCAGGCAGAGGTGCTGGAGGGATGGCAGCCACCCGTGCGTAGTGGGTATGGCGGCGGGCACGGAGCGTAAGAGATTTTAGGCGCTCCGCGCGGGAGGTATTTAGAGCAAGAAGAAGTTAGGGGCGGATGTAGTGCAGGGTTTTGAAGGTGCTGCGCCATTCGGCAACCTCAGTGGCGAGCGCTTCTGGATCATTGCGGCGCAGGGCACCCGCGATCAGGGCGGCCATGCGGGGGGCATCGGTTTTGTCCATGCCCCAGCGCGCCAGTTCGGGGGTGCCAAAACGCAAACCGTTCATGTCGCCCGCAACGGGGGCAATCGGCAGGCCAATACCGCAAGCAAGGAAGCCCGCGCGGCGCAGAGTTTTGGCGGCGGTTTGACCACCGCCAAAATCAGCCGCGACAATGGCGAACTGGTGCGAGGTGGTGAAGCCTTGGTCAGCAGCGAATATTGGCAAGCCCTCGGCGGCAAGCGCGGTGGCCAGTGCGTGGGATAGCGAGACCATTTTGGCGGCATAATCCTTGCCGCAATCGCGCCAGTCCAACATGGTCAGGGCAAGGGCGGCGGATTTGGCGGCGTCAAAGTTGGCGGTCATGCCGGGGTATGCGATAGCGTCAAGGCGCTGGGCGATTTCGGCGTCATTGGTGACGATCAGGCCGGAGGGTGGGCCACCAAGGCTTTTGTAGGTGCTCATCGTCATCAGATGTGCACCCTGATCCAGCGGGTTGTCCCATGCGCCGCCTGCGATAATACCGCATTGGTGGGCGGCGTCGAACAGCAGGTGTGCGCCGACCTGATCGGCGATTTCGCGGATTTCGGCGACGGGATGAGGGAACAGGTTTAAGGAACCACCAATGGTGATCAGCTTTGGCTTCACTTCAAGCGCGAGGGCACGCAGGGCATCAATGTCGATGGTGTAGCCATCTGCATTCACAGGTGCGCCGTGGCTGATCAGCCCGTATAGGCCAGCGCATCCATCGCCGTGGTGGGTGACGTGGCCGCCAATGCTGGCGGGCGGAGTGATGATATGATCACCGGCTTTGGTGAGCGCCATGAAGCCATAGAGGTTGGCAATCGCACCGGATGGCACACGGATTTCGGCGTATTTGGCGTTAAAGACTTCGGCGGCAAGCTCGGCGGCGATCACCTCGATCTCGCCCACCGCCTCAAGCCCCATTTCATATTTATCACCGGGGTAGCCCAATGATGGGCGGGTGCCGAGACCGGAGGCGAGCATTGCTTCGGCACGCGGGTTCATCACGTTGGTGGCGGGGTTTAGATTGAAACAGTCCCGTTCGTGGATTTGGCGGTTCTCACCGATTAGGGTGTTCAAATGCGCCTCGGTGTCGTCGCTAGAGGCGGCAGCGGTTTGGCTGGCGATATCCTGAATATAGCTTTCAGTGGTGGCGGGCACCCATGGGCGGTGTGTGAGGTGGGTCATCAATAGCTCCTGTCTGGTTGGTGTGAGATAAACAGCTGTGTGGGCTTGGCGCAAATGAGTTTTTGTATATTCTAGGGGTAGTAAAACTAAGGCTATCGTCATGTCCGTTTCCCCACCCCGCCCCAAAGGCCCACCCCTGACCGCTTTGCGCACATTCGAGGCGGCTGCGCGGTTGGGTGGTTTTGCCCGGGCGGCTGACGAACTGGGAGTGACGGCGGGGGCGGTGACGCAGCAGATCAAGGGGCTGGAAGACTGGATCGGCGCCGAGTTGTTCGAGCGCCAAGCGCAAGGGGTGAAGCTGTCGGTGCTGGGGGCAAAGGTGGCGGCGGATTTCACCGCGGCATTTGACGATCTGGGCCGCGCGGTTCAGGGCCTGCGCAGGGCGGCGGCCAGCAAGGTGGTGCATATCGCAACCCTACCCAGCATCGCGCAACTGTGGCTGTCGCCACGCCTGCCGATGATCCGGCGCGCACTGCCCGATGTGACGGTTTCGATCACCGCGATGGAGGCCGCGCCAAACCTGTTGCGTGATACCTTTGATGTGGGGATTTTCTATAGTGATACACCGGCCAGCCCCATAGTGATGCCGATCGAGCTGGACGAGATTTTCCCTGTTTGTGCGCCGGAACTGGCGGCGGGTTTGCACCGGTCTGATGATTTGGCCCCCGATGATTTGGTCAATGTGCCGCTGATTGGTGACAGCACATGGTCGCAGGATTGGGATATATGGCTGGGTCAAACGGGGACAGGCATGCAGGGCGCGACCTATTCGCTGTATTCTTTAGCCGTGGCAGAAGCGGTGCAGGGCGCGGGTGTTTTGATTGGACACAAGGCACTGGTGGAAGCGCATTTGCAAGCGGGTAGCCTGGTTGAGCCGTTCGGTAAGCGGGTGGCTTTGGGCCGGTCGCTGGCGTTGCTGTTGCCACAGCCGTTACAAGGCGGCGGGGTGGTGGCGCAGATATGCCGGATGCTGGCACAAGAGTAGGGTATTATAGACTTTGTGAGCGGTGTGGCTGCGTTAGGGGGCGGCATGGTTAAGTCAGTGATTACCGGTGCAATTTTGGCGCTATGGATGGGTATTCCTGCGCTTTCAGCAGGGGATATTCCGCTGTTAAAAGACAACCCGTCATCCGAGCATTATACGCTGGTGCGGGTGGATGATTACTGGTTGCCCGCTGGCATCACCTATAGTCCTGTCGGAAAGTTCTTTGTGCTGGACAGTTTGCAAATCAGCAAATTTGACGCCCTTGGCAACAAGGTTTTTTCGCTAAAACACAGTGAAGGAATAGGGTTACTGCCGTTTTCCTATTATATCGCAACGCCCAAAGGCCTGTATGATCTGTCAAAACCCCGCCCAAAGCTGGAGCGGTTTGTGCAGGTTGTGAATGGCGACAAGACCCGCACACTGGCCACTCAATCCTTTGATGAAATCTATGCGCAGGCATATGCCGAAGCGGATATCGTGATCTATGGCCAGCCGAACTATGAAGAAGGCATCGACAAATACCGCGCCTATATGTGGATCACCGGCGATTGGGTTCTGTTTTATCTGTCGGACAGGGCGATCACACTGGATGCCGATTACGATATGGGGATAACCGTTAAGGAATACCCCGTCAAATTTAGTCGCACGGTGCTGCTAAAAGATGTGCTATCCGGAGCGTGGCAGGCTAAAGATGCTGCAGTTTCGCAAAGAACGGGTGAACGAGACGTATCGCGGCGTTCCCGTGGTTTTCACAGGCATGACCGACCACCGGCTGCGCATTGGCGGCGAGGATCTGTTTTTCCGTGAAATTGCCGTGAAAGCGCACCGGCAAAAGCTGCAAACGCAACTGCATTGGTATGTGGTGCCTGCGCCCTATCAGGGCAAGACGCAGGTTGGTTTTCTGGAGTTTATGCCGATCTCTAATATGTCCAGCGAGGGGAGCGGCGGAGTTTATGCGCTGCGTCGCAAATAGCGCCTAGAGCAAATCCAACCCAATCGTATTCAGCCTGTAATCCGAACGCATGTTTTCAGTTAGATTGGTTGCGCTCTAGGCGAACGCGGCCTCTAGTGCGATTTCCACCATGTCGCCAAATGTTTTCTCGCGCTGATCGGACGGAAGGGCCTCGTGGGTGATCAAGTGGTCCGACACCGTCAGGATCGCCAAAGCGCGGCGAGAGTGGCGAGCGGCGAGATTATACAGTTCGGCGGCTTCCATCTCGACCCCCAGAATGCCGTGGCGCATCATTTGGTCGGTCAGGTCGGGGCGCTCGTCATAGAACACATCGGACGAATAGATACCGCCAACATGGGTGGCTACATCGCGGGTGCGGGACGCTTTGACGGCGGCTTCTAGCAGCGAGTAGTCGGCGCAAGGCGCAAAGTTCAGTTCTTTGAAGATGCCTGACGAGGGGGTAGATAGGGTCGTGGCGGTCATGGCGATGATTACGTCGCGCACCTTCACGTTTTCCTGCATCGCGCCGCATGATCCGATGCGGATCAGGGTTTGTGCGTTATATTCGGTGATCAGTTCGTTGGCATAGATTGACAGGCTGGGCATGCCCATGCCTGACCCCTGAATGGTGACGCGATTGCCGTTCCATGTGCCGGTGAAGCCCAGCATGCCGCGCACCTCGTTGACGCATTTGGCATCTTTCAGAAACGTATCAGCGGCCCATTTGGCGCGGTAAGGATCGCCGGGCATTAGAACAGTTTCGGCAACGTCTTCGGGTTTTGCGCCAATGTGGATGGTCATAATGTGGCCTTTCGATGTGTGGTTTGTAACAGACTATCGTGTGGCACGCAGGGCTGCAAACAACAAACCCCCGAAGCTGGGCTACGGGGGTCATATTGCGGCGACCTAAATCACCATATTCGTTTGTCTTTCCGACACAAAAGATGTGATTTACATCATACCTTCGCGCTGAAGTTTCTTACGAGCCAGCTTGCGGGAACGTCTGATTGCTTCTGCTTTCTGACGTGCCTTTTTCTCGGACGGTTTTTCGTAGGCCTGACGAAGCTTCATTTCACGAAATACACCTTCGCGTTGCAGCTTCTTCTTCAGAGCACGAAGCGCCTGATCGACATTGTTATCACGAACACTTACCTGCATGTGGTTACACCACCTTCCTAGGTTAGATTTGCAAAAAGTTGCAGGAACTGGCCCTATAGCAAGGCAAAGCTGCCCTGTCCACTACGGAGATTCGATAATGCCCCAGACACAGCCCCCCAAAGACGTCCTATTGGATGCGATCCTGCCGCATGTGGCCTTTGATGGCTGGAGTGATGCCAGCTTCCTGATGGCGGTTGCTGACGCGGGGATTGATCCGGTGGTTGCGCATGCTGTGTGCCCGCGCGGGGCGGTCGATTTGGCGGTGGCGTTTCACCAGCGCGGCGACGCCTTGATGCTGGAGCGGTTTGCGGCGGCGGACCTGAGAGAGATGCGATACCGTGACAAGATTTCAGCGCTGGTGCGGATGCGGCTTGAGGTGGTCGAGGACCGCGAGGTTGTGCGCAAGGCGTCGGCGTTGTTTGCCTTGCCGAAATATGCGGCGGACGGGGCCAAGCTGATTTGGGAGACCTGTGATGCGATCTGGAACGCGCTGGGCGACACATCGGATGATATCAACTGGTATACGAAAAGGGCTACGTTATCAGGTGTTTATGGATCATGCGTGCTGTTTTGGCTGGGGGATGAAAGCGACGGAAATGCCGATACGTGGGCGTTTCTGGAGCGCCGGATCGAGAACGTGATGCAGCTTGAAAAGCTCAAGGCTGGCGTGCGCGGGAACCCGTTGCTGAAGGGATTGCTCGCTGGTCCATTGTGGGCGATGGGGCATGTGAAAGCACCAAAATCCGCGCCGATGCAGGATGTTCCAGGGCGATGGAATGAAGATGAGGGGGCGTCGAAATGAGCGTGCCAAAACTGATGCAAGCGGTGGAAATTACGAAAGCTGGCGGGCCGGAGGTATTGCAGATTTGCAGCCGCGATGTGCCCATGCCAGCCTATGGTGAAATCCTGATCCGGCTGGAATATGCGGGGGTAAATCGGCCTGATGCTTTGCAGCGTGCAGGCAGTTACGCGCCGCCGCCGACTGCCAGTGATTTGCCGGGGCTTGAGGGGGCTGGTGAGGTTGTGGCGCTGGGTGAGGGCGTTACGGAATGGGCTGTGGGCGATTCGGTTTGTGCGTTGTTGCCGGGTGGTGGTTATGCTGAATATGTCACCTGTGCGGCCAAACACGCGCTGCCAATTCCAACAGGAATGACAATGAAATCAGCGGCTTGTCTGCCCGAAACATTCTTTACGGTCTGGTCTAACGTGTTTATGCGCGGTGGGCTAAAAGCGGGCGAGCGGTTCTTGGTGCATGGCGGCAGCAGCGGCATCGGGACGACGGCGATCCAATTGGCAAACGCGTTTGGGGCACGGGTGTTCACCACGGCGGGATCAGGCGAAAAATGTGAGGTTTGTCAGGCGCTTGGGGCTGAACAGGCGATCAATTACCGTGATGAAGATTTCGTCGCTGTGCTACGCGAAGCAGGAGGGGCGAACCTGATCCTCGACATGGTTGGCGGCGATTATATCGGGCGCAATATCAAGGCGCTGGCAGACGAGGGGCGGCTGGTGCAGATCGCGTTTTTAACCGGACCGAAGGTGGAGTTGAACTTTGCCCAGATCATGATGCGACGGCTGACGGTGACCGGCAGCACGTTGCGCCCGCAAAGCGATTTGGCCAAGGCGCGGGTTGCCGATCAGTTGTTGGCAAAGGTGTGGCCGTTGTTGGACACGGGGCAAATTGCGCCGGTGATGGATTCGGAGTTTTTGCTAGAAAATGCTGCCGATGCCCACACGCGGATGGAAGGTGGGGCGCATGTTGGTAAGATTGTTTTGAAGGTGGGATAGGTATTATGCAAAGCCTCACAGCTATTAGCTTGCTTGGATTATTGCCGGTATTATTTGGATGTCAGAATGAAGCAACGCCATCATGTAACGGCCCAACAGTTATTTCCCCTACCCTGAAGTGTAATGCATATTACTATCAGACAGAATATGATGAAGGGCTGCTAACGACCCAAGCACTTTTTTCATGTATTGCTAATGACGGAACTGTAGGAGGCGGAAATTTAGTCCCATACCAGAATAACATAGAGGGTGGCATTGGTATAGAATGGCAATCTGATACGGAGATTATTTTATACATTCACCCAGATGCGGTTTTAGCGAATGATAGGGTGTTAACTCCAAACAAGGTGCAGTTTTTTGAACATATTATAACAATCACCCGTAAAGACATGCCAAACGGGCATCCAGAATATCAAGGCTGTATGGCTGTAGCAGAACATTAACTCGGGCTTCCAAAGTGTAGAGGTTCATGACATGCCTTTATCGTATTGGATCAAACAGGGCATCCCTCATTGCACAATCCCTGACCACATCTGCCCCACATTCGCGTGGTTCAAGGTCTTTGGTTAGGCAAACCCGTGCCTCTTGAATGCGCCCCTTTTTGCAGGTGATCGTCACCATGTCCGCCGACCAGTCGGGGTTGGATTGCAAAAACGCGTCCTCGATCACCGAAGCGGGGAGCTTGACGGTATGGTCCAGCTTGCGCAAAACCGGCGGGCGCACCACGGCATTATAGGCGGCGCGGGCGGCGGCGAAATATTCCTGCGAAGTTAGGCCGGAACAACGCCCGTGTTTTTTCCATTGGTGCCACGCGAGACCGCCGGAGGCCATCACATCGACCATCGCACCCGTTTCACCCCGTGACGGGGGCCGCGCCGAGGTGTTGCAATAGCTGGGGTAGCCCTGCTCATACTGCGGCCAAAGTCCATGCAAAATCCAGCCGTAATCGTGGCGGGCATCGCATTGGTCTGCACCGCGCGCATCGCCTTCAATGGCGCACCATGTTGGCGACCAGGATAGCGACAAAACGTAGTAGTCGAAATCACCAGCTGGTTCACCATCGGCATAGGAGGACGGGGTGGACAAAGTTAAGGCAAACATGATTGCCAAAATTGAACGCATTTACTCTTTCCTCTTTCACTTTTGCGCACTATATAGCGTTTAAGTTCCCCGACAATGTGAACCCGCTTCAAGATGAAGCTGCCCATTCAAGGGTGTAGGGAAGTTATGCTTTAGGAGATTTCAAGATGGCTAAACCGATCATGGCAAAAGCAACCGCCGTCTGGCTGGTGGACAACACAACGCTGACCTTCAAACAGGTCGCTGATTTCTGTGAATTTCACGAACTCGAAGTGCAGGGGATTGCCGATGGCGATGTGGCAGCCGGTGTGAAGGGGTTTGACCCGATCTCGAATAACCAGCTAACCCGTGACGAGATTGAGGCCGCCGAGAAAGATCCGACGCACAGTCTGAAGCTGAAGTTTTATGCCGCTGCTGAGGGCGAGGAAAAACGCCGTGGGCCGCGCTATACACCGCTTTCCAAACGTCAAGATCGACCAGCGTCGATCCTGTGGCTAGTGAAGTTTCACCCTGAGTTGGCGGATGCACAGATCAGCAAACTGGTTGGCACCACCAAGCCGACCATTCAGGCATTGCGCGAGCGCACCCACTGGAACATCGCCAACATTCAGCCGATTGATCCTGTGGCGCTGGGTCTGTGCAAACAGACCGAACTGGATGCCGCAGTGCAAAAGGCCAACCTGAAAAAGGCCAAAGAGGGTGGTGTGATGTCGGATGACGAACGCCGCAAGCTGGTGTCGACCGAACAATCTCTGGGTGCGCCGGAAGAGCCCAAGATGCCAACGGCCATTGCTGGGCTCGAGACCTTTACCTTGAGCGATGATGTGGAAGAGCCAGAGGAAAAACTGGTGGATGCCGACAGCTTGTTCAACCTGCCTGACAATAAAGACGAGGATGACGACGCGAAATAAGCGCCAGTCAATTCATCGCCGGATTATGCCTCGTGGTTTGCGCTGCGGGGCATTTTTATTTGCGATCAGGTCCTTGATCCTAGAAGCTTTTGCGCGCTTTCAGGGCGGCGCTGATGGTGCCATCGTCCAGATAATCCAGCTCGCCGCCAATCGGCACACCTTGGGCCAATGTGGTGATGATAACCCCGCTGCCCTCCAACTCGTCCGCGATGTAATGCGCGGTGGTTTGGCCGTCGACAGTGGCGTTCAGCGCCAAAATCACTTCGGTGATGTTTTCGGCAACCACACGGGCGCGCAACTTGGGGATTTGCAAATCGTCGGGGCCGACGGCATCCAGTGCCGACAGGGTGCCGCCCAATACGTGATAGCGCCCCTTGAACACAGCGGCGCGCTCCATTGCCCATAAATCGGCCACATCCTCGACCACACATAATTCGCCTGTGGCGCGTTTGTCGGCTTCGCAAATATCGCAGATGTCGGTGGTGCCGACATTGCCGCAGTTCAGACACTCGCGGGCTGATACGGCAACCTCGGATAATACATCCGCCAGCGGGGTCATCAACAGCGCGCGTTTCTTGATCATGTGCAGCACCGCGCGACGGGCCGACCGCGGGCCAAGTCCGGGCAGTTTGGCCATCAGCTCGATCAGGTTTTCAATGTCGCGTGTCGCGTTAGTCATGGCCTGCAGCCGCCTCTTCTCTTTTGTCTAAATATCCCCGCGCGGAGCGCATAGAATCTCTTTTCCGACCCCGCCTAAAACGGCAGCTTCATATCGGCGGGCAGCCCCAGACCTTCGGTCAGCTTTGACATTTCCCGTTGTGAGCGTTCAGCCGCTTTTGCCTGTGCATCCTTGATCGCGGCAAGGATCAGGTCCTCGACCACTTCTTTTTCATCCGGATGAAAAATCGACGGATCGATCTCGAGCGCGGTCAGCTCGCCTTTGGCTGTGGCCGTCGCCTTGACCAAACCAGCGCCGGATTCGCCAACCACGGTGATGCTGTTCATTTCTTCTTGCAACGCGCCCATCTTTTCTTGCATATCCTTGGCCGTTTGCATCATCTTGGCCATGTCGCCCATGCCTTTGAACATTTCGTGTCTCTCCTGTGTTGACGGGTTGGATATACAGATACGGATGCAGGTGCGGTTTCACAAGGTGGCGCTAAAGAGATTTGATGCCTCCGGCGGGGATATTTGTGGAACAATGATTGGGGGGTTAGTCGTCCTCGAACGGGTCCCATTCGTCATCGACTTCTGGCAGGGCGTCGGCAGCGGCGATGGCCTCAATGGCTTTGGGAGTGGTGATGCTGGTGATTTTGGCACCGGGGAACGTGGTTAACACGGCCTGGACCAACGGATGGTCGCGGGCTTCTTCTTCTAGCGCCAATTGGTCAGCGTCGCGGATTTCGGCAAGGGTTTCGGCTCCGCCCTCATTGACCAATGTCACCGCCCATCGTGCGGCGGTCCAGCCTTGCAAACGTTGGCCGAGGCGTTGGGCCAAGTCGCGCGGGGCGTTGTCAGTGGGCACAAATTCGATCCGGCCGGGGCTGTAGCTGGCAAGGCGCAAGGTGGTTTCGACTTCAACCAGCAGTTTGACGTCGCGCATGGTGCGGATCAGCTCGACCACATCTTCAAAGCGGGCATATCGTGCCAGGGCATTTTCGGAAGTGTGGGCCACGGCCAGTGCTGTTGTTCCGCCACCTGTCGGGTGTGACGGAGCCGAGCGTAGCGAGGCCCCCCCGCCTGTCGGCGCAGCCGCAGGCCCTGTTGATCCGCCACTTGGTGCAGGGCTAGATGGTGGCGGTGTGGCATCTTGCAGCTTTTTAACCAATTCGCCCGGTGTCGGCAGATCCGCCACATGGGTCAGGCGGATCACCGCCATTTCGGCGGCCATCATGGTATTGGGGGCCATCGCCACTTCTTCCAGTGCTTTTAGCAGCATTTGCCACATCCGCGCCATCACCCGCATGGGCAGGGCGGCTGACATGGCTTGGCCACGGGTGCGCTCGTCCGGTGAAACGGTGGGGTCTTCGGCGGCTTCCGGGGTGATTTTAATCACCGACACCCAGTGGGTGATTTCCGCCAAATCGCGCAGCACGGCCATCGGGTCGGCCCCGTCGGCGTATTGGCTGGACAATTCGGTCAATGCGCCCGCCGCATCACCTTTGACGATCATATCAAACAGGTCCAGCACGCGGCCACGATCTGCCAGCCCCAGCATGGCGCGGACCTGATCGGCGGTGGTCTCACCCGCCCCGTGGCTGATTGACTGGTCCAGCAAGGATTGCGCATCACGGGCTGACCCTTCCGATGCCCGCGTGATCAGCGCCAGCGCGTCATCAGTGATTTCAGCCCCTTCGGAATCGGCGGTTTTGCGCAGCAGCGCGATCATCACTTCGGGCTCAATCCGGCGCAGATCGAACCGTTGGCAGCGTGACAGCACCGTCACCGGCACCTTGCGGATTTCGGTGGTGGCAAAGATGAATTTGACGTGCGCAGGGGGTTCTTCCAGCGTTTTCAGCAGCGCATTAAAGGCGCTGGTCGACAGCATGTGAACCTCATCAATGATGTAAATCTTGTAACGGGCCGAGGCGGCGCGGTAGTGAACGCTGTCGATAATCTCGCGGATGTCGCCAACGCCGGTGCGCGAGGCGGCGTCCATTTCCATTACATCCACGTGGCGGCCTTCCATGATGGCCACGCAGTGTTCGCATTTGCCACAAGGCTCGGTGGTTGGTTTGCCCGTGCCATCCTCGCCGATGCAGTTCATCCCCTTGGCGATGATCCGCGCCGTGGTGGTTTTGCCGGTGCCGCGAATGCCGGTCATGATAAAGGCTTGCGCGATCCGGTCTGCCTCGAAGGCGTTCTTCAGGGTGCGGACCATCGCGTCCTGCCCGACAAGGTCTTTGAAGCTTTCGGGCCGGTATTTACGCGCCAGCACTTGATAGGTGGATTCTGTGTTGGATTCTGTGGTGTCGCTCATCTGGCCCCTCGGATTCGGATCAGCCGTCAGGATAGGGCCACAGATGCCTCGCGTCCAGACGTGCGCTAGCATATAGGTGCCGATTGAGGCGGCATGCTGGTTCGCGCAAAGCAGTTGCAGCACCTCTGATCTGATTTCAAAAGACCATATCTTGGTTTTTTCCTGCCCGTTTTAGCGAACTGATGGGCGTGTTGAGGAGAAAACTATGGACCATTCCCTGGATAAGTTGCGCCGTGGCGCCAAAAACCTGCGTAAATCCTATGAGGTTGGCGAGGCTCCCACGCGCAAATATGGGCCGGGCACTGCGATCCTGCATTTGGTATTTTCGAAATATATCCAAACGGTGCCAGAGCGTGAGGCGGATATGCTGGTGATTGCGTGGATGCTGGTTGAGGCTGGTGCGGATGTGAATGATGGCTATTGCGGACTGCCCAACTCTGACGGGCCGTTGTCGGCGCTGTTTGGTGCGATTGGGCATGCGGATAATATAGCGTTGGGCATGGAATATGATCGGAGGGATCATCATACGGATGTCACCCCTGTGCAGGTCGCGGGATGGGAAGGGTTACCTGAAATGGTGGGTTATTTTATCATGCGGCGCCCCGACATGTAGCATATCAACGGGCATGGTGGCGCGTTGCTGTCCACAATCATCCACGGGTCTGAAAACTGCCCTGCGCGGGGTATGCGGGATCATCTCGAATGTGCGCGTCTGGTTTTGGAGCATGGTGTAGCATTGCCGCGCTGGGCGATTGCTATGGCTGGGGATGAGGCTATGCTGGGATTACTGAAGGACTGGGTCGTCGCCCATCCGGGCCAAGTGACGGAGGGCTAGATGGCCAAAATTACATTGATCATCAAACTGATGCGGATTTATCTGCCCGAATGGTTGGCGGGGTGGGTAACGCCAAACCGCGAGCGGTATCGGGGCGCAAAGATTGGTGCCAAGGCGGTGGCGGTCGGACGACTAGCCAACTATATTCGTGGCACAGGGCCAATGCCGACGGTGGCCGAGAGCCGTGTGCAAATGGCGAAAATGGCGGGGATGCTGGACCGCAAGGGGCCTGCGTTGGCGCGAGTTGAGGACATCGAGGTGGCGGGGGGCAGCGGGCCGATTAGGGCGCGGTTGTTCAGTGATCATACTGGCGGGCCCGCGCGTCCGGCGATGGTCTATTTCCATGGCGGTGGCTTTGTTCAGGGTGATCTGGACACGCACCACGACCTATGCGCCAAGCTGGCCAAATGGTGGGGCGGCGTGGTGATTGCCATTGATTACCGCTTGGCCCCTGAACACCCCTATCCGGCGGGTGTGGATGATAGCGTGGCGGCCTATCTGGATGTGGTCAGGCGGGCGGCTGAGTTGGGGGTAGACCCTGCGTTTATCGGTGTTGGCGGGGATAGCGCTGGCGGGTGTTTTGCCGCTGTTGTGGCGCAACAGATGCGCAATGCGGGCGGACCGGTGCCACGGTTTCAGGTGCTGATTTATCCCGTTACCGATGGCCATATCAATTCAACCTCGGTCAATGATCTGAAGGATGCCTATATCCTGCCCAAGGCGCGGATGGTCTGGTATCGGGATATGTATGCCGGTGAATTCCGCGATTTTGATGATGCGAAATTCTCGCCGCTATTGGCCGATGATTTCACTGGGTTGCCCGACAGTTACATCGTCACCGGCGGGTTTGATCCGTTGGTGGATGACGGGGCAGGCTATGCACAGAAATTGCAAGACGCAGGGGTGCCTGTAAAATACCGCCATTTCGCCGGACAAGTCCATGCGTTTGTCAACCTGACCAAGGTGGTGCCGGACGGAACATTGGCACTGCGCGAGATTGCGACGTGGTTGCGCGGGCTCAGTTGAGCAAAGAGACGATCCCATCATGCCTGGTGTAAATTTTGACAAAATATGTATACTGCATTCAGCATTGCGGAGGAATTGCAGTATGGGCAAATCAAAAGCGGTTGCCGAAAATATGTTTAACATTCAGATTATTGTCGCCTTGGCAATCTTGGTTATATCCGGTTTCGGGCTTGCCAATCCGGCCCACGCACAACAGACGGATGCGGATTTCAGCGCTTATTGCCGCGCCAATTTTAACAACAGCGCTTACCAGAAGTTCGCCCAGACATGGGGCACGGAGCACGCTTGCGTTCAAGGCGGGACGCGGCAGGGAATTGATCTGGGCGAGGCCTGTTTTCTGACAACCGGAAGCCGAAGTTATGAGGTTTCAGGTCAGCGTGTGCTGTGCGATGGCAACCCTAGTGATGCCCCGGCGGCGAATGAAAATGATAAGGGCCAGCCGGATTTCGCCCGCTATTGCAACGAAAACTTCGCCAACAGCGCCTATGAAAAACGCCCCGAACCCACGGGTGTCAAACACTATTGCCGCCGCCCCGGTGCCACGGGCGGGTTTACCTTGCAACCCGTTGATCTGGCGGTGGCCTGCCAGATTACCCAAGGGGTGTCGCAATACCGCATTGCCGGTGCGCGGGTGTTTTGCACATCGGGAAGTGGAGGAGGGGGCAACCCGCCAAGTGATGATGGCGGTGGAGGCGGTAACGGGACGTCGCCTGATCCAAATGGCGGGCCCGCGAACCCCACGCCCGATAACCCGACCACATCCAACCCTGCCAACCCCAACGAAAGTGCCGCCTGTCAAACGCTGGGTGGGAAATGGCACGGTGATACCCTGACGCTAGTTGACAAAATTTCAGAGGAACTAAGAAACCGGCTTTTGACTCAATGCCCGAAGGTAGGGGTGGGTTGCCAGGCGTTGGCAGCGCAGGTTGGTGAGCAAGGCTATACTGAAGTTGCCAAGATTTATCAGTGCCATTTGTCGTTTGTCCGAACGCCAGAAGGGAAGTCCACAAAAGATATAAATCAGGCTGTTCTGGAGGTTTGCGAAATAGAGCCATTACTAAACCTGTACTGGGAATTTAGGGCAGATGTAGATGAGTCTGTTTCCGGGTCACCGCCGCATTATGAATCCAACGAATTTGACCAAACTCAAATGGCCAAGCTATGTAATTGTGAAGCCGAAGATATCCCTGATTTTGGTGCCCGCGTTGAGGAACTGAAACAGCAAGCTGAACAAGAACTCATCGCGGAGTTTTCAGAATGACTAACCCCATCCCAAAATATCTTGCGACCCTGCTTGTAACCGGTTTGCTTTTGGTTGTGCCAAGCAGCCCGCAGGCCGAAACCCACACAAGCTCCGATAAAATCGTCTATCAACTGGAATTCAGGACCGATGATAAATTCGCTGCAAACAAACACATCCGCGAAGGGCGGGTTGTTCTTGATGAAATGGTTGCCAACAAAGGTGCGGACAAACTTCTGGATGAATTCAACTGGACAACCCTTGCAGAGCGGTCTGCCTTTGCCGAGCACTGGATCAAGGAACAGGATCAGGCGCAGTTTGATGATGTCATACGGCAATTAAGAAGCACAAAGGACAAGCTGGATAATCGCGCAGGGCATATTCAGGATTTGCGGCATCAGATAGCTTCTGCCCATAAAACCCAGAAAGCACGATGGGACAAGCTATTGGATGGCGACAGCATTCAGGACCATCTGCTTAAGGCACTGGGCATCGAAGTTGCGGGAACAGTTGGCTCAAGAATGTTTGGATGGATCAGCAAGCATGTCAGCAGCAAGTTGGCTTCGGGGCTGGCAGCAGGTGCAGGCAAAGCCATCGGACCGATCTCGACAGCCGCATCTCTCTATCAGTTTTTTGCAGCCTATGGTGATTATGCAGAAATGAAGCTGATGCTTGGTGATTTACTGGAACAAGCAGAGATGATTGCCTATCTGGACGTGCTGTTAAAAAAATACGATGGTATTCTTGCAGCGCAGGACAAGATTATTGATGAACTTGTCGAAGCATACGCTGCGCGGGCGAAAAGTAATTGCCGATAGGGCCCGCCCGCCTATTCCCACTCCATCTGGCTGAACACTTCTTGGGCATTGCGGCCCGCCAAGCCTTCAAAATTTTCCAGATAGGAAAATGCCGATTGGTCCACCTTGACGGATTCGATAATGCCGCCGCCGTCCTCGATATAGGTGGCCATTTGGGTGCGGATGTTGATCAGGTAGTCATAGGTATCGCGGGTCGCGCCGGCCAGATCGGTGGGGGCGCCGTGGCCGGGGATGATGTGGGTTGGTTCAAGTGCTGCGAGTGCTTCGAAACTCGCCACCCATTCCAGCGAATTGGATTGTGACCCGATGCCCAGAATGCGTTCCATGTAGACAATATCGCCCGTGAACAAGACCGATTGATCCGCCAGCCAAACCGTGCTGTCGCCCGGGGTGTGGGCCGCGCCGTTGTGGTGTAGTTCCAGCGTAACCTCACCCAATGTCAGGGTGTAGTCACTGGCAAATGTGATGTCGGCGTAAGACGGCTCGGTCCCTGCCAGCATGTCTTCGCCAATCAGCACTGTCAGGCCGGTGAGTTGCATTGATCCACGATCATGGTGGTCCGCCACGGCATCGTCCGAGGCAATTACCTGTGCGCCCTGCGTCTGCCAGTATCCGTTGCCCAGCCAGCGGTGATCCTGTCCGCCGGTATCAACCACATATTTCACCGGCTGATCGGTGATGCCCTTGATCACGCCATGCAGGGCCTCGGCTCCTTTGTAACTGCCGCCTGGGTCCATCAGGATTGCGCCTGCATCGGTGACAACCAGCCCGAAGGTGGCGTTATTGCCCAGATTTTCAGGGTTGCGCTGCTCCAACGGGCCGACGATGGCGTAGACGTTTGGTGCAACGGTGACCACGTTCAGAATGTCTGCATTTGCAGTGGTGGCGAACAGGGTGGCGGCGATGAGTGTCAGGTGTTTCACGGGCGTTTCCTTTGGCTGATTTCGCCGCAGGGTATCAACCATATAAGTGAATTGGAATACGTCGAATGACATCGGCCGATCTGCGGGCCCGCGCAATGGTCCACGCGCCCTGAATGGTCAGCAATAACAGCTCTGCGTCGGCTTCGGATTTAGCGGCATCCATGCCCAAGCGGCACCCGTGTTCAGCTGTGCGCGTGCTCCAGCTGGTCAGGATCTGGTCGGCATGGTTGCGAAAGGCGTCATTGTCCGGCCCGTCAAACAGCATCGATGAAATCGGGCAGCTTTGCCAGTGGTCATTCATATCGAACAGTTTGGCCAGCTTGTAGCAAAACGTGGTGGCCCCTGTGGCAAAGCTGTCTGCATTGTCGAAAGCGTCGTCAATCACGCTGATCATGCCCTGCGACACCCAACTGGCGGCGGCCATTGCCAGATCGGATTTGCCATCGGGGAAGTGATGATACAGCGATCCTTTGGGTGTGTGACTGTCGGTCAAAACCTGCGCCAGTCCCGTGCCGTGATAGCCGTTCTGGCGAAACAGGCGGGCAGCGCTGGTGATCAGGCGGTCGCGGGTTGTGGCGGGTTGGTCTGTCATGCGGGTATTATACAGGGACTAGACCGATTGGTCTAGTCATGCTACTAGACTGAATGGTCTAGAGCTGGAGAGCAGGATGTCTGTATCGGAATTGCGCATAATGCCTGCCACGGCAGGGGTCGAGGATGTCAAATTCCGCGCGGATCGTGCGCAATTGTCAGGCACGTTGCACCGCCCCGCAGGCCCCCCGAAAGCGGCGATTGTGCTACACGGGGCTACGGGTGTGCCGCACCGGTTTTACCGGCATTTCGCGGGTTGGTTGGCCGAGCAGGGCTATGCCTGCCTGACCTATGATTACCGCGATTTCGGGGCGTCCGCGAGCGGGCATTTGAAGCGTTCAAAGGCAACGATGGCCGACTGGGGGGTGCTGGATCTGAGCGCGGCCCAACGCACATTAGAGGGCGCGGTGCCTGATGTGCCCCTGTGGGTTATGGGCCATTCGTTAGGCGGGTTGATGGTGCCGTTTCAGGAGGGTGCAAACCGGATTGCGCGCCTGATCACTGTGGCCAGCGGGCCAACGCATTTGTTTGACCACCCTTGGCCGTATCGCGCTGTTGCAACCGCGTTCTGGTATGGGCCGGGGGCATGGGCAACCCGCCTGATGGGATACCTGCCCGCCAAGGCGCTGCGCATCGGGGCTGATTTACCCGCGGGGGTTTACTGGCAATGGCGCCGCTGGTGCACCACGCGCAGTTTTCATCTGGGGGATGTGGGCCGCGGTTTGCCGGTGCCGGACTGGAAGGCCTTTACCGGTGCGATGAAAGTGGTGGCGATCGAGGGCGATGATATGGTGCCCCCCGTCACGGTCTGGCGCGGGATGGAGTACTACCCCGAAGCCTCAAAGCGCCAGTTTACAGTGCGCCCTGCGGATTACGGGCTGAAACAGGTTGGTCATATCGGGGTGTTTGCGCCGCAGAATGCCGTGATCTGGCCCAGTTTGATCGCGCACACGATCTAGCCTTCTTCTTGCCCTAAATACCTGCGCCGCAGGCATTAACGCTTTGGCCCGCAGGGTCAAAGCGTTGGGGCGACGCACGAAGTGCGGCGCAATCCCTGATTAAACCAGTGCCTTCAACGCATCTACCAACTGCCTGATCTCATCCTCGGTGTTATAATAATGCGGTGCAACCCGCAGCAGCACCGGCAGATTACGGGCCTCGGCATCCAGCCGTGTGCTGTCGGGATCAGATGCGCCAATGTTGATCCCTTGCACCCGCAACGCGGCCACAGTTTTGCGTAGGTCCAGCCCGTCGATGGTAAAGCTGGCAATCGCGCAGGTCTCGTCGCCTGCATCGCGCAGCTTGGCCCCCTTGATCGTGCTGACCTGCTGACGAAACAAATCCGCCAACCCCCACGCTCGCTTCTGGATATTCCCAAGCCCGATTTCCATCGCATAATCGGCTGCGGCCCCCAATCCGGCCCGCAGGGCATAGGCGTTTTCCCAGTTTTCGAACCGCCGCGCATCGGGGCGCAGCTGATAGCGGTCCGCAGCAACCCACGGGGCGGCAAAATGGTCGATCATTGCAGGCTCGGTCGCCGCAATCAGCGCCTCGCGGATATACAAAAACCCCGTACCCCGCGGTCCGCGCAGAAATTTGCGACCCGTAGCGGTCAGAAAATCACAGCCGATTTCACCTACATCCACCGGCATTTGCCCAACCGCCTGACATGCGTCCAGCAGGTATGGCACCGCGTGTTTGCGGGCCAGTTTCCCCACCGCTGCCGTCGGGTTCACCAACCCGCCGTTTGTCGGCACCCATGTGATCGAAATCAGCGCCGCTGGCTGTTCCAGCATCACCGCAAGGGCTGCCACATCCAGCGCACCGGCGGCATCATTCGGGATCACCTCGATCACCACGCCGTCGCGTTTGGCACGTTGCAGATAGGCGACGTAATTGGCGGCATATTCGGCCTGACAGGTCAAAATCCGGTCGCCGCGGCGCATGGGCAGCGAATAAAACGCCTGACACCACGCCGCCGTGGCGTTTTCCATCAGGGCGATTTCCTGTGGTTTGGCCCCGATCAGGCTGGCGATGCTGTCATAAACCGCATTCAGCGGTCCGGCCATCTCCGCTGCGGCCTCATACCCACCAATGCGGGCCTCAAGTTCGATGTGGTTGATGATCGCGTCGATCACCGGTTGCGGCATCAGGGCGGACCCGGATGCCAACAGGTGATTGACGGTTTTCAGCCCCGGTGTTTCGGCGCGGATTTTTTCGATATCGATGGTCATGCGGCCCCTCACAATTCATATGCAATTCCAGCATGGTGATGTGAGGGGCCATAGGCAATAGCCCGATTGTATCGCACATTGTACTACCGGTTTTTGCGCCCCTTCGCATCGGCTTGTGCGCGTTTATAGAATTTGCCCAATGCCTTGTCGCGGCCACGGGCTTGGGCCAGTGTTTCACTGTTGCGCACATCTTCATGCGCCAGCTTTAGCCAACGGCGCAAACGGTCTGGGTCAAGCCTTCCGGCCGCAATTTCGGCCTGAATGGCGCATCCCGGTTCCCGTGCGTGGGCGCAATCGCGAAAACGGCATTGATCCGAAAGAGCGGCAAGATCGGCAAACACCGCCTCGATCCCGTCCCCCGCATCCGCCAGCCGCAGCGCCCGCATCCCCGGTGTATCCAGCAACCAGCCGCCGTGTAGTGCGGGATAGAGGTTGCGCGCGGTTGTGGTGTGGCGCCCTTTGGCATCATCATCGCGGATGTCCTGTGTGGCAATGTCCTGTCCCGTCAGCGCGACTGCCAAGGTTGATTTGCCAACACCGGATGACCCCAGCAGGGCGGCGGTTTGCCCCTTTTTCCACCACTCCGTCAACTGCGCTGCTTGCAACGGGTCACAAGCGTTGACCGTCAGAACCGGTAAATCCGGCGCAAGCGATTGTGCCTGCTTTGCGTATTTGGCGGGGTCAACGCACAGGTCCGGCTTTGTCAGCACGATCACAGGTTGGCACCCTGCGGTGTTGGCCAAAACCAGATACCGTTCCAGACGTGCTGGGTTAAAGTCGTGGTTGCAAGAGGTGACGATGAACATGACATCGACATTTGCCGCGATCAATTGCTGGCGCGCGTCTTCACCAGGCCCGCGCCGTGACAGGGTTGTCAGGCGGTCCAGCCGTTTGTGGATCAGCCCCGTTTGATCCGCCAGCACCCAGTCACCAACGGTGATTGTGGTGTCATTACCCAGCTTGACAAAGATGTTTAGGGGGCCGGATTCGGACAAGGCATCATAACCATTGCGGTGGACAGCAACGATACGGGCGGGGGTGAGTGTTTCCAGCTCCTCAATAGAGAGCTGAGTCATGAAATGGGGTGACCATCCAAGGTCGGATAAGGAATATTGCATTGGATTTCCTGTTATGGGAACAAGGACCGTTTGCGCACCGCCAGATGCAGGTGCGAAACATAAATGTTCAGGCAGGAAGGCGGGTTAACCCCGATAAGCCCCTGCCTGGGGAAAACATGCGACAATCATAAAATCCCTCCTGGGTCAGCGGGGTTAGGTTTAGGTGAGAGGCTGAACACGACCCAAACGGATCTCGTTACGGTTGCTCCCTTCCGGGCCTGGCCGGGTTGGCGAGGCGCTCGCCCGCGCCAACCTCTCAGAGGTGTATTTAGGGGGTTGGGTCGAGTCTTGCAAGTGGGGGATTTCGTCGGCATGATCTGTTTCATGCGCCCACCGAATCCAACCGGCAATATATGGAGTGACCACGAGATTGACCTCGTTGTTGCAGATTACTTTGATATGTTGCAGATGGAGCTATCAAAGCAGCCGTTTGTAAAGGCGCGCAGATATGCGGCGCTACACCAGATTATCGGGCGCAGCAAAAAGTCGATCGAGTTCAAGCACCAGAATATAAGCGCGGTATTGCATAAATTGTGCATCCCGTGGATTCGGGGGCTAAAGCCGATGGCAAATTACCAAAAAGCACTGGTGGCAGGGGTGGAGCGGCATATTGAGGCGATGAATGCGCAGGGCTTCATGCACGAGATTAAGGTGCAGGAAATGGAGGAGGCGGGTGATTTGTTCTTTGGTTCTCCGCCTGTCTTGGCAGCAAGCCAAGAGGAAACACCTGAATATATGGAACGGTTGATCCGCAAGTTTGATCCAGCAGTTCGGGATGCACAGAACAAGGCGTTGGGGGACCAAGGCGAAGAACGGGTGTTTCATTTTGAACGGGTGCGGTTGCAGCGGGCAGGGTGCGAGGGGCTGGCGCGGCGGGTGCGCTGGGTTTCACAGGAGGACGGAGATGGTGCGGGGTATGATATATTGTCGTTTTATCCAGATGGGCACGAACGGCTGTTGGAGGTAAAAACGACAAATGGCCACAGAAAGACACCCTTCTATATATCCGAGAATGAGCGGGCTGTGAGTGTTGAGCGGCCGGATGATTATCGCATTGTGCGACTGCACGACTTTGCCACGGATGTGGGGGCGTTCGAATTGCGCCCACCTTTGGAAGATGTGGTGAACTTGCAAGCTGTTAGTTATCGCGCCCAGTTCTCTTAAAGGCATTGCTCATCTCATCATTGTTCCATAAGTATCCCCGCCGGAGGCACGGCGATGCGCGTTAGCGCGGCGCAACCTAAATGCTGTCAGCCATACCGCCATTCCCCACTCGCTATCCCCTCAATCGTCCATGACCCAATCCGGTATCGGATCAGGCGCAATGTGGGGTGGTTGATGGCGGCGGTCATGCGGCGGACTTGGCGGTTGCGCCCCTCGGAAATGGTGATTTCCAGCCAACTGTCTGCCACGGTTTTGCGAAACCGCACCGGCGGGGTGCGCGGCCAGAGGATTTGCGGCGCGTCCATAGCCTGCACCTTGGCGGGGCGGGTCATGCCGTCTTTTAGGCGGACACCATCGCGCAGGAATTGCAGGGCGGCATCATCTGGCATGCCCTCGACCTGCACCCAGTAAGTTTTAGACATCTTGTGTTTCGGGTCGCTGATTTTTGCCTGTAATTTGCCATTGTCCGTCAGCACCAACAGCCCCTCGCTGTCTTTGTCCAGACGGCCAGCGGCATAGACATTGGGCACGTCAATGAACTCGGACAGGGTTTTGCGGGTGCTGCCAGTGCTACCGGCATCGGTGAATTGCGACAACACGTTGAAGGGTTTGTTGAACAGGATTACCTTTGGCGCGGTCAAAAGAATTCAGCCTCAAAATCGTCGATGATCTGACTGAAAAACGCTGTCAGGCGGGGGGATGGTTGGCGGATAACATAGGCGTCGGCCAGCGGGTCGGGGGCGGTGATGGCGCTGCCCGACATTTGTTCCAGCACGGCGTGGCCGCAGAACGGCACGTAGGATTCCGAATAGCCGCCCTCATGCACCAGAACCAATCTGCCATCGCATAATGTGTCCGCCGCCGCCATCATTTGTGCTGTCATCTGGCGGAAGGTATCGGCGGTGCAGAGCATCCGGCCCAGCGGGTCATCAATCGCGGGGTCATAGCCGCAAGCTACGATGATCACGTCTGGTTTGAAGGCGGCTAGGGCAGGGGCCACTAGCCTATCCATCGCCTCAAGGTAGGTTGCATGGCCAGCGCCTGCGGGCAGCGGGATGTTCATATTGAAGCCAACACCGGCGCCTTCGCCACGGTCTGCCGAGGCGCCGGTGTCTAGCGGATAGTTGCGATCCTGATGCAGGCTGATGGCCAGCACATCGTTACGATCGTAGAATATCGCCTCGGTTCCATTGCCGTGGTGAACGTCCCAATCGACCACTGCGACCCGTTTGCACAATCCGTCGGCCAGTGCGGATTCAATTGCGATGGGGATGTTGGCGAGCAGGCAAAACCCGTTGGGGAAATCGGGCAGGCAGTGGTGGCCGGGCGGTCGCGACAGAGAATAGGCGTTGGCGCATTTCCCGGTCAGAACTGCTTGCAATGCGCCCTTGGCCAACCCCGCCGATAGCGCTGCAATCTCGTAGCCGTCCTGTGCAAACGGCGCACGCAGGCCGATTTCGCCGCCGCCATTGTCCGACATTTCCTTGAACTGGGTCAGGTAGTTTTGCGGATGCACCCGCGCTAAGTCTTCGTGGGTTGCGGCAGTTGCGCTGCGGGCGTTCAGTTCGCCAATCAACCCCGTCACATCCAGCAGGTTCTTTAACCGCCGCTTGCTTTCGGGTGTTTCGGGCAATCCGCCCGCCACCATCGGCTGCACCAGCCCGCCGGTTGGAAACCGCGCGGCATAGTTGCCGCCGGTATGCCAAAAACATTTCTCGTCCCAGAAAAAAGCCGTGGTCATATATGCCTCCTGAATGTGCCTTACTGTTCCCTAATCATAGGCCACATCCTCAAGCATAATCCAGCCACGTTTGCCTTGGCCGTATTTTATCAGGAACAGTGAATAGGTCTCGTCTGCCCCAAGCAACACCACGGGTGCCCCCGCAGCAAGCTGTGCGATTTCGCGCTGGCTGTCCTTGGGGTCATAAACAGTCACGTCGTTGCCAGCAATCGCAGCGGTAAAGGGTGGCTGGGCAGCGAGAATATCAAGTTCATTTGGCACGATGGATTGCGCGGTCATGTTACCATCTTCGGCACGAACCACCCGATGTGAAACGACATCATCCACGATGGTCTGGGTGATCTGCTGATAGGGGATGCCAGCCGCATTTATCGCCCAATAAATGTCGATCCCGCGTGGGCCGGACCGATGCCAGCTATGAAAGCCGCGACCGGTTTTGCAGAATTCGGGGTCCGAAACCACGATGGAATTGTGCAAAGTACCATCCGGATGGAATATCAACATCGTGTAATAGCTGCTGACCATGCCGCGCCCCAGCCCGATCAACAGCTCTTTTACCCCGTCATTGCTAACGTCAATGGCGATCACCTGATGTATGCCCCAATCAAGCCCGACCACCCAGTCGCTCTCCAGTTCAGTGTGGTGCGTCGCTGTGCTGCCGTTCTGCACGTCCAGACTGATGCTCTCTTCCTGCCTTTCGATATGCACCGAGATGCGGGGGGAAAGCGGCACGTTGATGCTTTGGCCCGGCTCAACATCGTATTCCGAAGGCGTGCATTCTGCGAACAGAGGTTGCGTTGTGGTGATCAGCAGGGCGGCTGTCAGAGGGGCGAAAATGCGTGATGTGATCAAATCCATATCGGGGCCTTTTGTTCAGTCGTGTTGGGTTGGGAATATATCTATTAAAACTAGTTTTGTAGTTCTATCTGTCACCAAAATACAGGGGTAAGCGCAGGGTGGTGAGCCGATGTGCGGTGGTGTTAGGATGTGCCACAGATATAGCAGGAGTGTTTGATCCGTGGAAAAAGGGGCGCTATCGGAATTGGCCGTTGCAGGGGCACAGATTGCGGTGCGGGTGACACCTAAAGCATCACGCAACCGGATTGTATTTCAGGATGGTGTGATCCGTGCCTATGTCACCACCGTCCCCGAAGGGGGCAAGGCGACCAAAGAAGTGGTAAAGCTGCTGGCGCGGGCGTTGGGCGTGCCGAAATCACGGCTGGAATTGTTGCGGGGGGCCACATCGCGCGATAAGGTGTTTTATTTGAGGGGGTAGCCATGCAAATGCTACAGGCCCAACTCGAACATTCTGGTCATATAGGCTTGCTCAAGGCAGCTTACGTCTGCCCCACAACTATTGCGAGAATTTATCCACTGTCTTTGTTCTGCCTTTAATAGATTAGCGTCTGTTTTTCGCATTTGGTTCCGCAATGCCCGATAGCGCTGAGCCATTAGGGTATCCATCTCGGCAAGTATAGCATTTTCACAAATTGAAAACTCTGTCGGGGTTCCGGCTTTGGCGCAATCAAAGCTGGGCAGGATGGAAGCTACGCGCCCGTTGCCAGGGGCCGTGGTAGGCAGGTTTGCCGGAGTAGTGGTTTTAACTATGTTGGCGGGAAGTGTAGGAACACCTTTAAAACGCGCCAGCTCCTGATTGAAATCATCTTCGGTTTCAATCTTTTCACGCTGAAGTTCAGTATCAGGAAACCAATACATGCTGTGGCTTGGCGTTTCGAGCATACGCACCATAAATATTAGTGGGATGTCATATTCTTTCAGGAAATCAATGATATCCCCGGTAATCGTTTGGGAAGCCGTTTCGGCAACAGATCCGTCAATTCCGCCATTCGAGGAAAACTGATGTACGCCCAATCGTCCATATGCTTGCCTTTTGGCGCCAGCCACAAACAAGAATGAACAGGCCGATGCACAATCGCTATTTGGCGGGATGACGGTAGAAAGTTGACGATCGGAGATGATTGCGGATAATTCCAGCGCCTCATAAACGTTTCCGCCCGGGCTGCTAAGAAAAATAATCGTGATGTCGTGTTCGCGCAGTGCCTTGCGAAAATGATAGACTAAACCATCGGTGATCTCGCCATTTAGGAGTAATACGCCTTGCACATCTGAATCATATTCAAACGGCCCATAGATGTTAACTTCGGCGGCTGCCGATCTTATCAGGAAAAACGGGGTAGTAAGTAGGATTAGGAATGCGAGTGTAGAAAATCGGAGAGTTTGGAAAAAAGGCATATTAGTCCTCGAATCTATAGCTGCCCTCGGGCAAATTTAGTGCCGCTTGTAGGTCACGCAATTGCCCCATCGACAGGGTGATTTTATGCACTTTTCGGGTCCGTTCATCATATTGCTCGACCGTTACCACGCTGGCAAAGGCGTTGATGATGACGTCTTCTTGCAGGGGGGCCTGATCGTCATCGACGAGGGTGACAACAGTGGCGTCAAATTCGTGTTCAATGGTAAACATACCCGCAGTTTAGGGGCTTGGGCGTTGTTTGCAAGCAAAGCCCTGCGCATGGCTGTGATCGGGGGCTGTTCTTTGGCTGTAATTTTGATAGATTTGGCCGCGAGGCAAGCAGAGGAATGATAAATGCGCAAGATTGTGATGGCTGTTGTGGCCCTGACCCTATCCGGCTGTGTCAGTGTGACCGGCCCTGACTCACAACAAAATCCACCCGTTAAACCCACGGCAATTCTCGCCCCGGCCCCCGTCAGCCAGAACCGCGCCGCGCGCAATTTTCTGGCGGTGGTGCAGCGGATGGAACCGGTTGCCGAACGTGAATGCAGAAATCGCACAAGCGGAACAAATTGCGATTTCAAAATCGTGGTCGATAGCCGCAAGGGTCAGCCCTCGAATGCCTACCAGACGCTGGATAAAAGTGGTCGTCCGGTGATCGCCTTTACCAGTGCGCTGATTGCCGAGGCCCGTAATCAGGATGAACTGGCGTTTATTCTGGGCCATGAGGCAGCACATCATATCAGGGGTCACATTCCTAAAACCCAGCAAAGCGCCGTTGCAGGCGCGGTGGTTGGTGGCCTTTTGGCCGCCGTTCTGGGGGCTGGGGACGCTGGTATTCAAGAGGCCCAGCGGCTGGGTGGCGCGGTGGGCGCGCGGACGTATTCCAAGGGCTACGAATTGGAGGCTGATGAGCTGGGCACGGTGATTACGGTGCATTCCGGATATGACCCGATCAAGGGCGCTGCATTCTTTAGTCGCATACCCGATCCGGGTGATCGTTTCCTTGGATCGCATCCGCCCAATGCCGCGCGTATCCAGACCGTGCGCCGCACAGTTGCCAATATGTAGTTTGGTCATGAATCGAAGGTAGAGTTGCTATGGAAACGAGCCATATTGAGCCCCACTATGTGGATCGCGTTGGTTGGTTGCGGGCCGCCGTTTTGGGTGCCAATGACGGTATCGTTTCAACCGCAAGCCTGATTGCAGGGGTCGCCAGCGCGGGTATGGCTGCCCCCGAAATCCTGCTGGCAGGCGTTGCCGGTCTTGTGGCTGGCGCGATGTCTATGGCGGCGGGGGAATATGTTTCGGTTTCCTCGCAAGCCGATAGCGAGAAAAGCGATCTGGCCCGCGAGGCGCGTGGCCTAATAGAGCAACCCGAATTCGAACGCCACGAGTTGGCGCAGATCTATGTCGAGCGCGGCCTGACCTCTGATCTGGCCGAACAGGTGGCGGTGCAACTGATGGAGTATGATGCGCTGGGGGCACATGCGCGGGACGAGCTGGGTATTTCCCATGTGATCACCGCGCGTCCCGTTCAGGCAGGGCTTGCATCGGCGGCGGCATTCACTGCGGGGGCTGCGCTGCCGGTGGTGTCAGTCCTGCTAACGCCCGAGGCATTCATCACCGAAGTCGCAACCGGTGTGTCACTGGTGGCGTTGGCGTTACTGGGGGCTGTATCGGCTCGTGCCGGTGGTTCGACCATAATACCTGCGGTTTTGCGTGTGACATTCTGGGGCGCATTAGCGATGGCGGCCACAGCAGGGGTTGGCTATTTGTTTGGCACAACGATGGTTTAGGCGGTGGTTCAGGACATGCGGCAATTCGAGAATGTTGTCAGGGATAAAGGGTCAAAATACGCGGTTAGCGGCGCACCTGTAGCGGACCGCGACGCGGCCAAGGCATTCCTGCGCGCGTTGAAACGCAATAAGAAATACGGTCGTGCCACGCATAATTCATGGGCCGTGCTGTTTCGCGGCGAACGGGGTGAATTGGTGCGGGTCAAGAACGACGATGGCGAAGGCGGGGCTGGCAATGTCATCCTGAGCAATCTGGAGCGCGAGAGGTTTGAGCAGCATATCATCGTGGTCACGCGCTGGTATGGCGGGGTGAAACTGGGCGGTGACCGGTTTCGCCATGTTCAGAGCTGTGTGCGCCATTATCTGGATCACTGGAAGCAGTAAGAGCTGTCCAGAACGGTGATCTTGCCGACCTTAACCCCGCAAAATTTGTTCAGCCTTCCAACTGGGGCGGGCAGACGAGAATATGCCTATATTGGATAGTATCGAAACTAACATGGTAACATTTCCAATCTTCTGAAAGAATGTTAGGGCTAGAGCCGAGCTTCACAATCGGGGAGAGGAATATGCAAAACGCGCGTCTTAGCCTTAAGTGGCTTGAGGACCAACTGGGTGTCAGCCTGATTGACCATAGCCGCAGACCAATGGTTTGACCCTGACCGGCAACGCCTTCTTGAACGATATTGACGAGGCGCTGCGCCTGATCCGCAAAGCCGAAGTTGAAGCGACCTCGGGTAGTATGGGCGAGGCGCGCAGTTGGCGGCTGGGATGCAGATCTGTGAATTCACCCATTACACCCGCCAAGCCATGAAATACGGGTCCTGTTGCGCAATCGGAAAATTGATATCGGCGTGGCGACCAAACCGATTGAGGATGTGTCGGATCTGGTGGAATATCCGTTGCTGCGTGATCCGTTTGTTTTGGCGGCTCCTACGTCCCAGCCGTTATTGGCCCAAGACTATTTGGCGGGAAAATCAACGCTGTTGTTCATGCGCTATAGCCAGATCATCGGCCGCCAGATCGAGGCACAGCTAAAACGGTTGCGGATCACCTTGCCCAACCGGTTTGAAATGGAAAGCAACCAGACGATTATGGGCATGGTGGCCGAGGGTGGTGGCTGGACCATCCCCACGCCGACAAGTTATATCCGTGCCAAGAGGTTTCAAAAATAGATCACGCTGCATCCGTTTCCGGGCAAAAGTTCCGCACGGTATTTGTCGGTGTTTACCACGCAGGAATACCCGCAACATGTGGCCGAAACCATTGTTGGCACGCTGCGCAGATTGATCCGGCTGCGTGCGGTCGAGCCGACCATCGCTGCGATCCCGTGGCTTGAAGATATGTTTCATCTGATGCCCGAACGGGGGGTAATCCAGAATCCTGAACGCGCTTCGGATGGCGGTATCTTGCGCTGGGTCCAGATATTCAGGATGATGGCTGGCAAGGATATCCTTGGCTTTTTGCCGCGCCATTGACCACGCATCGGGTGCGCCCTTTTCCTCCCATGTTTTGGGATCATCACGGTTGGGGAGTGTTGGGTGGAAATACCAGCGGGGCCGCGCGCTATACTGGCGGGCTATCGGTGCATAAGTTCACCAAAACCGTCACGTGGCAGCGCTGTGATAAACAAGCGATGAAACCGCTGGCCATAGCAACTGCGCGGATCAGCAGATTGGAAGGCATGGAGGGTCACGCACGGGCCGCAGACATCCGGCTTGCCAAATTTTTTCCAGGCGAAGTGTTTGATCTGGGGCACTTCAGGGCTAGCTTCACGCAGCCATGCACTGGCCATGCGGCAACCCCCGTCAGCTTGATAAACCCACGTCCGTAATTGCCTTAACCAGAGGGCCTACAATTTCGGGGATTTGCGCCTCGGTCATGATAAATGGCGGGGCCAGAAGGACATGATCACCATGTTTACCGTCGCGGGTTCCGGCCATTGGATAGCAGACCAGACCGTTTTCAAAGGCTGATTTTTTCAGCCTTGCGGCGATGCGTAAATCCGGCGGGAACGGCGATTTTGTTTCACGATCTGCGACGATTTCAACCCCGATGAACAAGCCGCGTCCGCGAATGTCGCCAATATGGGGGTGCTGGCCAAGCGCATCGGCAAGTGCAGTTTGCAGTTTTGGCCCCATCGTTTTAACCCGTTCCAACAGGTCCCGATCAAGGATCGCGCTGACCACGGCCAGTCCCGCCGCAGTGGCAACCGGATGGCCGATATAGGTGTGCCCATGTTGGAAAAATCCGCTGCCATTCGCGATGGTGTCGTAGATTTCACCACTGCACAGCATCGCGCCAATCGGCTGATAACCAGCCCCCAAACCCTTGGCGATGCACAGGATGTCGGGCGCAATCCCGTCTGCCTCGCAGGCAAACAGATATCCCGTGCGCCCCATGCCGCACATCACTTCGTCAAGGATCAGCAGCACACCGTATTGGTCGCAAATCTCGCGGATACGTTTGAAATACCCTTCAACTGCGGGAACCGCGCCAAGGGTTGCACCGACAACTGGTTCGGCCATAAACGCCATTACGCTGTCGGGGCCAAGACGCAGGATTTCATCCTCCAGCTCTTGTGCTGCGCGCAGCCCGTAAGATTCGGCTGTTTCGGTCTCGCCACGCAAGGCGTATTCATAGCACGGCGCGATATGGCTGACATCAATCAACAGGGGCGCGAACTGTTCACGCCGCCATTCATTGCCACCTGCTGACAGCGCGCCGATGGTGTTGCCGTGATAGCTTTGTTTGCGGGCAATCAGGTGGCGGCGTTGTGGCTCGCCGCGCTCCACATGATACTGGCGCGCCAGTTTGATCGCCGCCTCGGTCGCCTCGGAGCCACCTGAAACCAGATAGACCCGCTCGATCCCTTCGGGCGCATGCTCAACCAACAGATCGGCCAATGCTTCGGCCGGTTCAGAGGTAAAAAAACCGCTGTGGGCAAAGGCCAATCTGTCGATTTGTGCCTTGATCGCCTCAGACACCTCTTTGTCGCCATGCCCCAGACAGGACACCGCTGCCCCGCCAGAGCCGTCGAAATATCGTTTGCCGCTGGCATCAATCAGATAGCACCCCTCGCCCCCGACAGCGGTGGGCGGGGCGATTTTACTGTGGCGCGGAAAGATGTGGCTCATGTCTGTCACCGTTTGGTTGGGTTTGGTTCAGGCCTAGGGAATTTCCCTGGGCAATGGCAAGTGAAATCAACTGGGCGTTGTCGCGGGCGGGGGTGCCGTCGGGTAGTTCAAGGTTGTTTTCAAACCCGATGCGGATGCTGCCCCCCAGTTTTTGGGCGTGCGCCGCACAGGCCAGTTCATGGTGGCCAAAGGCGCAGATCGACCAGTCCAGATGCAGGCCCTTTGCGGCGGCTAGTAACGGGATCAGATCAACGGGGGTTGCCAGAGTTGGTGGGGCGTATTGGCCCAGCACATAGATCGCTGATCGCATTTGTGTGTCGATGGTTCCATCATCAAACCAAGCCCGCAACTGCGCCACATCTTTGGGCGAATAGAGGATATGTTGCACTTCAATTCCGGCCTCGGCGGCAAAAGCATAAAGACGTGCGGCAGTCTGTGGATCACGCACCATTTCACGGATTGAAACGCTGGCGGCTTTTGGCACCAGTTGCTGAAGGCAGGCGAATTGTTCGGCTACATTGTAGATGCCTGCGGCTTCGGTGGTGACCTGAATTTTCATCGCGGGGGCAAGCGCTGTGATGGCGCCAATTGCATCACGATACCGCCCCGCATCAAGTGAATGCTGACCCGCAGCATCCCTGACATGCAGGTGGATACCTGTCGCCCCTGCCTTAAAACAGGCCCGCGCAGTATCGGCGATTTCGCCCGTTGTCATCGGTAGGGCCGGATGGCTCGCCTTGGTGCGGTGGGCCCCGTTGGGGGCGACTGTAACGGTGAAACCTGTCATGTTTTCACCGGACGCATGCGTGTGCCGTCGGGATCAAACGCAGGTCCGACGATCAGGCGGCCTTTGAACATCTCGCGGGCGATATCGAGCTCCACTTCGACCCCGTTGGGATCGTCAATATCCACATAACCCAGCGCAATTGGTTTGCCGATCCGGTAGCCAAAGGCGGTGGACGTGGTGTGGCCGATGATGTCACCGTTCAGATAGATCGGCTCATTCCCGATTGGCACCGCGTTTTCATCGTCAAGGACAAGCGTGACGACCCGAGATTTCGGGCCTTGCGCGGCCCGTGCCAGCATCGCCTCTTTGCCGATGAAATCCTTATTCTTGGCGGTCAACCCGAGCATCCGCGCCTCATAGGGGGTGATGTCGCTGTCCAGCTCGTGCCCCATAGCGCAGAAGCCCTTTTCGATCCGCATCGAGGTTTGCGCGAACAGTCCCGCAGGTGTGGCTCCGGCGGCTGTTATGGCGGCAAATATCGCGGATGCGTTTTCAGCCAAACAGGTGATTTCCCACCCCGCCTCGCCAACATAGGACATCCGCATAGCCCGCACGTGGTTGCCTGCGATGTGGGCCTCACCTACCTTGAAGTATCTGATATCATTCAATTCTGGCGCGCCAATTTCATCCGCAACCCGCGTCGCGTCCGGTCCCATCAGGCCCAAAACCGCATACCTGTCGGTGCTGTCGGTCAGGGTCACATCATAGCCATCGCTGTGGGAACGAAACCACGCCAGATCACGCTTGATCGCGTTGGTGCCGACGAACAATCGGTAGTGATCTGCGGCCAACCGCTGGCCGGTGATATCGCTTTCATAGGTGCCGCGCGCATTCAGAATGGCGGTGTAAACAACCGACCCCGCCGGTTTTGCCATATTGCCCGCACAGACATGTTGCAGGAAGGTTTCGGCATCCGGCCCGGTGATCTCGATCTTACCAAATGAGGAGGCGTCAAAGATCGCGGCACTTTGATGCGCAGCCATCACTTCGGTGCCGACATTATCATGCCAATCGGGGCGACCAAATGTCATGTTAGGCGTGGTTGTTGCTCCGTAATAAAGTGGGCGCTCCAACCCGTAAAACTGCCCCATATATGCCACCGCCGCACGGTGCTCAGGATCGAGCGGCATCTGGCGCAGATTACGCGCGGTGGCCAATTGCCGACCCGGATAGGCGATTTCATAATGGGTGCCGAGGATTTCAGGTGCGCGCGCCATCAGGTGCTCAATCCGGTTAAACACCGGCGCAAACCGCTTGGCGTCGGTTTCGCCCAGATCATAGGCGGTGTGCCCGTGCAAGATGCAATGGGCCAAGTTCATCCCCGCCCCGCCGCCCGAGGCAATGCCGACAGAATTCATCCCGCAGCCGTAAAACAGCCCCTTGGTTTCCGCCGCTTCGCCCAGCATGAAAGTGCCGTCGGGCGTAAAGCTTTCTGGCCCGTTCAGCAGCATCTTGACCTCGGCGGTTTCCAGCGCGGGCAGACGGTGCAGGGCGTTCATCATCATCGGCTCGAAATGGTCCCAATCCTCGCCGAGCAGGCCAAATTCAAAGTGCTCGTCCAGAATGCCCGGCTCAATCGCTTTGCCCATAGGCTCGAAACAGCCAACCAGCAAACCGCCGCTGTCGTCACGGATATAGAGGTGGTTATCGTGGTCCGACAGGGTGGGCATGTTGCCGTTGATCCCGTCAATCGGTTTGGTCAAAAGGTAGAAATGCTCGCAAGCCTGAAGCGGTGCTTGCGCCCCCGCCATTGCCGCCACTTCGCGCGACCACAGGCCCGCACACAGGGCAATGGCATCGCAACTCACGGTGCCTTGGGTGGTTTCAACGCCGACTATTTTGCCACGTTCAGTCAGGATGCCAGTGACGCCTGTGTCCTCGAACAGCTTTGCGCCCAGTCCCTTGGCCCCCTTGATCAATGCGGCGCAAACATCGGAGGGGGACACGCGCCCATCATCCGGCGACCAGACCGCGCCCAACACATCGTCAGCATTCATTAGCGGCCAGCGTTCCTTGGCCTCGGCAGCGCTGATCGAGATGGCGTTGATGCCGTAAGCGTGGGCCAATGACTCCTGCCGCTTGACGTGGATCAGGCGATCCGGCGTCGTAGCGATCGACAGTGACCCCTTTTGAATCCAGCCGACATTCTGGCCGGTTTCCTTTTCCAGCTGACTGTATAGGTCTACCGAATACTGGATCATCCGCGTTAGGTTTTGCGAATGGCGCAAGGCGCGCACCTGTGCGGCCGAATGCCATGTGGTGCCCGAGGTCAGCTTGTTGCGCTCCAGCAGGATCGCATCCCCACCCCCCATTTTGGCAAGGTGATAGAGCGTCGAGCAGCCCATAATGCCGCCGCCTATTATAACAACCGTGGCATGGGCGGGTAGATTTGCAGGCATGTCTTTTGCTTTCGTTATTACGTATCAATCCGACGCACCTTCATGCGCGGGCAGTTCAAACATCGAGTCGATTGAATTTGACGGGATAATTACAAGCGGAGTCAATTGCTTGAAAATAAAACATATGTTATTTAATGAGGTCACGATAAAATGGACGAATCACCATGGATCCGACATTAAAATCTAAAGTAATTACAATGCTTAAGGCGGAATATGCGGGGCTGTCGCCACGTCTGAAACACGTTGCGAAGTATATCCTCGACCACCCCGCCGCCTTCGGGCTTGACCCTATTCGTGAAACCGCGCGCAAATCAAAGGTCAGCACTTACACGTTGGTTCGGCTGGCAAACCGGCTGAGATTTGACAGCTTTGAGGACCTGCGCGAACCGTTTCGCCACGCGTTGGTTTCATCGACGCAGTTTGTCGACAGACCAGGTTGGATCGATGCGTTGTCAGCCCACAGCGACGCAGGGCGTGTTCAGGCCGAAGCCTCGATGAACACATTGGCCGGTGTCGAAACCGCCCTTAGCCGGTTGTCGCCAGAAATGATGGCTGATGTTGTCGAGCTGATGATGTCGGCGCGCACGGTCTATTTGACGGCGGTGCGGTCATCCTATTCGCTGGCTTACTATTTTCACTATGTGGGGCGTATGGCCCTGCCTTCATTACAATTAATCCCGCGTCATTTGAACAGCCCGCTGGATGAATTGAACACGGCGGGGCCACAGGATGTGTTGATTGCGATCACCTTTACCCCCTATTCAGTCGAGACAATTCAGGCCTGTAAATTCGCCCGCCGAAAAGGTGTGCGGCTGATCCTGATCACCGATTCAGATGTGGTTTCACCCGATCTGGACCCCGAGGTTGTGCTGGTCGCATCCACCATCAGCACCCACTTTTTCGCCTGCTTTGCGGGGGCTATGGCGATCATCGAAAACATCATCGCATTGCTGGTCAATCGGGGGGGTAAAAAGGCGGTCGAGCGGATCGAATCATATGAACGTCTGCGCGACGAATTTAACGCCTACTGGCGTGCCCCGAATAAAAAACATTAGTTTTTAGGTGACGCGGATGGAATGATCCGCAATCGTTTCCCTACAGAAACCGCGACGACGCATCATTTAGGGAGAGATCAATGAAGCATTCAAACATCATTCGCAGTCTGGCTATGGCCGCTGCTGTTAGCGTTGCAGGCATGGCCACCGCCGCCGAGCAACAGTTCGTCACGATCGGTACGGGAGGGGTGACCGGCGTTTACTATCCAACCGGTGGCGCGATTTGCCGTCTGCTCAACAAGGGGCGCAAAGAGCACGGCATTCGTTGCTCGGTCGAATCCACTGGCGGGTCGGTCTATAACACCCGCACCATCCGTGAGGGCGAGCTGGATTTCGGCATCGTTCAGTCCGACGTTCAAGCCGCCGCCATCACCGGCACCGGTAAATTTGAAAACGATGGTGCCTATCCTGAACTGCGCGCGATCTTTTCGGTGCACCCAGAACCCATGCACGTCATGGTGCGCGCCGATGCAGGCATCAATTCGGTCGCAGATTTTGCTGGCAAGCGGGTGAATATTGGCAACCCCGGGTCCGGCACCCGCGTTCTAGCAGAAACCCTGATGGCGGCGGCGGGCATTTCACAAGACGATTTCGCCCTAGCGGCCGAGCTGAAATCAAGCGAGCAATCCGCAGCACTTTGTGACGGCAAAATCGACGCCACAATCTGGGCAGCGGGCCTTCCGAATGGCTCCTCAATGGAAGCAACCTCGACCTGTGATGTCAAAATTCTTGACCTGACATCGTCGGGCACAGCGGCAGTTCTGGCGGGCAACGCGGCCTATGCAGCGGCCACAATCCCCGGCGGCATGTATCCTGGCAACCCTGATGACATCGCGTCATGGGGACCAAAGGCAACGTTTGTGACCTCGGCCAACACATCCGACGAAGTTGTTTACGCGCTGGTTTCGGCTATCTTTGAAAACTTTGATGATTTCAAAAAGCTGCACCCTGCATTTGGGCGTCTAAAGCCGGAGGAGATGATCAAAGACGGTCTGTCTGCCCCGCTGCACCCCGGTGCGATCAAATACTACAAAGAAAAAGGCTGGATGTAATTCGTCCGCCTGACTGACAACAATGCCGCCTCCCTGATTTTCAGGGGGGCGGACGTATATTTGAAGGCATATTTTACTGGGGGACGACATGAACCAATCCGAGAGCGCAGTCGAAGGCAACGATGATCTAGCCGACATCATTGCAGATTCCGATACCGGCGGACGCGCACCGCTTGACCGGTTTTCGATCAACGCCCTTTGGTACATCCCCCTGACATGGTCGATCTTCCAGCTCTGGATTGCGTCGCCCCTGCCATTTATCCTGCGGGTCGGTGTCTGGAATGACACCCAGACCCGCGCCATTCACCTTGGATTTGCGGTGTTCTTGGCCTTTGTCGCCTTCCCCGGTCTAAAATCCAGCCCGCGAAATAAAATCCCGCTGGGCACGTGGATTACCGCCGCCGTTGGCGCACTTGCGGCGTCATATCTCTGGTATGCCTACACAGGTGTTGCCGACAGAACCGGCGCACCAAACACCACCGATCTGGTGGTTGCGGGCATCGGCGTTCTAACCTTGATGGAGGCCGCGCGCCGTTCGCTCGGGTTCCCGTTGATGGGGGTGGCGCTGTTTTTCCTTGCCTATGTGTTCTTTGGCGACAGCACGATCCTGCCCGATGTGGTGCGCTGGAAGGGCGCGTCATTCCAAAAAGCAATGAGCCACATGTGGTTGACGTCCGAGGGCGTTTTTGGTGTTGCCTTGGGGGTTTCATCGGGTTTCGTATTCCTGTTCGTGTTGTTCGGCGCGCTGCTTAATCAGGCGGGGGCTGGCAACTATTTCCTGAAACTCGCGTTTGCCACGCTTGGCCATTTGCGCGGCGGGCCCGCCAAGGCGGCGGTGATTGCGTCGGCGGCTACTGGTCTGATCTCGGGCTCGTCCATCGCCAATGTTGTGACCACCGGCACATTCACCATTCCGCTGATGAAAAAGGTCGGGTTCTCATCCACCAAGGCGGGCGCGATCGAAGTGTCCTCCTCGGTGAACGGTGTATTGACCCCGCCCGTGATGGGCGCAGTTGCGTTTTTGATGACCGAATATGTCGGCATTTCCTATGTCGAGGTGGTGAAAACCGCCATCGTTCCAGCGGCGATTTCTTATATCGCGCTGGTTTATATCGTCCACCTTGAAGCCCTGAAAATGGGCATGACCGGCACCTCGCGGATGCATCCGGTCAAATTTATTCTGGGCGCGATATTCATCATCGCCGCAAGCATTGTGATTGCAGGCAGCGCACTATTCGGGACCGGATTGATCGTTGATCTGGTGCAGGCAAATCTGGGCGGGGCTGCAATGCCGGTATTGGTGGGTGCATTGATGCTGGCTTACGTAGCTGCCGTTCGATACGCGGCGGACGGCCCTGATCTGGATCTCAGCATCGACTCGATGCAGAACCTGCCACCGACCAAGGAAATCTTCAAAACCGGTGTGCATTACCTGCTGCCGATCTTGCTTCTGATGTATATGCTGATGATCGAGCGTAAATCGCCCGCCCTGTCGGCGTTCTGGTCCACCACGTTCATGCTGCTGATCCTGCTGACGCAACATCCGTTGAAGGATTTTTTCCGCAAGCGCGGGAATTTCATCGCAGGTCTAAAGGATGGGCTGGCAGAAATTGGCGAAGGTCTGGTCACCGGCGCGCGCAACATGATTGGCCTTGCGGCTGCCATGGGCGTTGCGGGCATCATCGTCGGCGCTGTGACCCTGACGGGCGTTGGGCAGGTCATGGCGGAATTCGTTGAATTCCTGTCAGGCGGCAATCTGCTGGCGATGCTGTTCTTTGTGGCGTTGATTTCGATCATCCTTGGCATGGGGCTGCCGACCACCGCCAACTATATTGTGGTGTCGTCCTTGATGGCGGGCGTGGTGGTGGAGCTGGGCGCGCAATCCGGCCTGATCGTGCCGCTGGTCGCGGTGCATATGTTCTGCTTTTACTTTGGCATAATGGCCGATGTGACGCCGCCGGTCGGGCTTGCCTCGTTTGCGGCGGCCGCAATCAGCAAGGGGGATCCGCTAAAGACCGGGGTCCAAGCGTTCTTTTATTCAATCCGCACCGCGTTGTTGCCGTTCCTGTTCATCTTCAACACCGATCTGTTGTTGATCAATGTGGGACCGTTCCAAGCCGTGTTCGTGTTTATCTTTGCCCTAATCGCCATGCTGTTGTTTGCGGCAGGCACCATGGGCTGGTTCATGACCCGCTCGCGCATTTGGGAAAGTATTGCTTTGGTTCTGATTGCACTTACGTTGTTCAGGCCGGGATATTTGCTTGATCAAATCGCGCCAGAATTTGAAACACGCCCCGCCAGCGCGATTTATCAGTTGGCCGAAGACGGGGCGGACGCCACCAGTATCCGCATCCGGTTGATGGGGGAAAACCTGAACGGTGACATGATTGATGCCAAATACCTGTTGCCGCTTGGGCCAAAGGGGGCCGATGGGGCCGCACGGCTTATTGAGGGCGCAGGCATCGAGTTCCGCGACGAGGGGGGCGAGCTGTTCGTTGATAACCTTGAGTTTGGCGGCGCCTCGGAACAACTGGGCATCGACTTTGACTGGAAAGTGGTGGAACTGGACGTCAAAGCCGACCGCATCCGCAAGGAAGTGTTCTATCTGCCAGCATTCCTGTTGCTGGGCTTTGTCTATCTGATCCAGATGCGCCGCAAGAAAATCACTGATGAGTTGGAGGTAACAGCATGAGTAAAGCCATCCTATGCGCCATTGATCTGGAACACGTCAGCATTGGCAAGGCCATCCTGCGTGAGGCCCAAAAGCTGGCGGAAATCGACGGGGCGGTGTTGAACGTGGTCACGGTTGTGCCGGATTACGGCACGTCGTTTGTCGGGTCTTTCTTTGAAAAGGGCACGCTGAAAAAGGCGGTTGAGGCCACCAACGACCAACTGCATAAGTTTGTGAAGGACAACACAAAATCCGGCACCAAAGTCCGCCATATCGTAAGCATCGGCAGCATTTACGAGGAAGTGTTGGCGGCGGCAGATAAAACCAATGCCGATCTGGTTGTCTTGGGGGCCAGCAAGCCGGATATCAAAGACTTCCTGTTAGGGCCAAATGCATCGCGCGTTGCCAGACACGCCAAGGTATCGGTTTATATTGTGCGTCTACCCGGGTAGGCGTGGTCTTTAGGTTCTGCTTGCCAAGCGGTTTCTGTAGCGAGATTGGTATGTTCACTTTGTAGATATTTGGACATTATCAACGGCTCAATTCCAAGGTAAATTCCCACCAGAAATGGAATCGGAGTTTATCATGGATCAGCAAATCAATACCCAAATCCTCCCCAGTGTTTGCCCGCTGGATTGCCCCGACACCTGTAGCCTGACGGCGCATGTGGTTGATGGCAGGCTGATCAAAGTCAAGGGTTCGCACGCCAACCCCTATACCAACGGGGTGATTTGCAACAAGATTGCACGCTCATATCCCGAGTTTGTCCATGGCGAGGGGCGTTTGACGCACCCGCTGAAACGGTCCGGGTCGCGTGGGTCGGGGCAGTATGAACGGGTGTCGTGGGACGAGGCGCTTGATCTGGTTTTTGCGGGCTTTACCAAAGCGATTGATGCCTATGGTCCACAATCCGTATTGCCGTTCAATTATGCTGGTCCGCACGGCGAGTTGGCGGGCGGATCAATGGACCGGCGGTTCTTTTACCAAATGGGGGCGACCATGTTAAATCGTGGACCGCTGTGCGGCGGGGTGCGCGGCACGGCCTATACCAGCCTGTTTGGTGTCGCTCCGGGCATGCCGCCGCAGCAGGCCGTGCATGCGGATTTGATCGTCGTATGGGGTAACAATGTTACGGTTTCAAACCTGCACCTGACGCGCGTGTTGAAAAAGGCGCGCAAGGGCGGGGCCAAGGTCGTTATCATTGACCCCAAACGCACCAAAATCGCCAAGCAAAGTGATATGTTCATCCAGATACACCCTGGAACGGACGTTATTTTGGCGCTGGCATTGGCGGCCGAGCTGGAGCGACGCGAAGCGTTGGACCACGCGTTTATCGCCCAGTGGACGCATGGGTTTGAGGAATATATGGCTGAAGCCCGCAAGTATTCCGTGCAGGATGTCATCGACAAATGCCGGATTTCGGTAGACCAGTTTAATGCTCTGACCGATCTTTTTGTGACCTCAAAAAACATCGCGGCCTCTTTTGGCAACGGGATCGAGCGGGGGCGCAGCGGCGGGTCCGGATTGCGGGCCGCAATGGCGCTTCAGGCATTAACTGGACATCACGGACGTCTGGGCGCGGGTGTGATTGCCAAGTCAGGTGTGTTGGCCCCGAAAACCCAAGCGCGGCTGCATTGCAATGATTTGATCAAAGACGGCACACGGACGTTTAACATCGTGGATGTGGCGGAAAAATTGCTGGACGAGGGGCTGGATATTCCGATCAAGGCCATGATGATATTCAACCACAATCCGGTGGGCACCCACCCTGATCAGGCCAATCTTATCAAGGCGCTGATGCGCGACGATCTGTTTATCGTTGGATCAGATGTGGTGATGACCGACAGCATGGCGTTTGCCGATGTGATCCTGCCAGCGGCCAGCCATTTCGAGAGTGATGATATCTATGGTGCTTATGGGCAAAACTATGTTCAACGCGCCGCCCCCGTCATTCCTTGCGTTGGCGAGGCGCTGCCAAACACCGAAATTTTCCGCCGCATGGCTGCACGGTTTGGCTATGATGATCCGATCTTCAAGGCCAGCGATGTGCAGTTGATGGATGAGGCAATGGATGGCGATAATCCGCATTTTGAGGGTGTGAAGCCAAGCCAGATGCCGTTGGATCGGGCGATCGAGATGAAGATGGCTGACGGGTCGGATTTGATCATGTGCAAGACTGTGGTTCCCGCCACACCTACCTGCAAGATCGAGCTGTTCTCGGCTGATCTGCAGGAGCGGTTCGGCTATGGTGTGCCGCGGTATGAGCCGGTTCAGCAGGATTTTACGCTGATCCTGATCACGCCGTCGTCGACCAAACGCACCAACACCACCTTTGGCGGTTGCAAGGAATCGCAAGGGTTGGAAGTGGTGGAAATGAATCCGGTGGATGCCGAGAGCCGTGGATTAACAGATGGTGACAAGGTTTCGATCTGGAACAGTCGCGGCAAAGTCACCTTGCAACTGGTGGTGACGGACGCGACCCGCGCAGGCGTGGTTTACAGCCCCAAAGGTGCGTGGCGGATCAGCAGCGATACCGGCATGACGACAAATGTCCTGATCCCGTCAGACATTCGCACCGACATCGAGGATGGTGCCTGCTATCATGAGACATTTGTCGATGTGAAAGCCTGTTAAAAGAATAGCAGCGCTTGCTGCAATTTTGGTCTGTTGGTATGGTTCTGGAATGAACGTATTCAGCAGGCCAATACTATGAAGCAAACATCTTGGCTGGCCTTTTCGATTGATCGGCAGTTAACAACTCCGGTGTTTGAACAAATCTGTCAGGCCATCCGCTCGCATGCCGCATCCGGTGATCTGGCCAAGGGCACAAAGCTGCCGCCGACCCGTGCTTTTGCAACGGAACTGGGGGTGTCACGCTCGACCGTTGTGACTGCTTATGAACAATTGGTGGCCGAAGGTTATCTGCAAAGCGTGCAAGGCTCAGGCTATACAGCGTGTTCTATCGGATCGGTTGAACTGAACGAGATTGCGCCGCCGCCAATCACGCGCACAGTTGAAGTAAAACAAACGTCCGTGCGCCCGTTTCAGGCGGGTCAGCCGGATATGCGCCTGTTTCCACACAAGCAATGGGCCAAAGCAGTTTCGCGGGTTTGCAGAACGATGCCCGAAAGCATGCTGCTGGGCGGCACCGTTCAGGGCAACGCGGCGCTGCACATGGCTGTGGCCGATCATGTTTCCGAATGGCGCGGGATCAAAGCTGCACCGCACCAGATATTTATCACGGCCGGTTCAGGGGATGCACTCGAGATTTGTATCAAAACGCTGACGGGACCCGGCGCGACCATCGGTCTGGAAAATCCCGGTTACCTGCCGTTACGCAGCTTTGTCAAAGATCTGGGCCTGACCCCGACCTATCTGGATATCGGGCCACAAGGTGCCAGTCTGCCTGATCCAGACTGCAAGGCCAAACTGGTCGTGCTGACGCCATCACACCAGTATCCGCTTGGCGGGGCGATGTCGCCCAGTCGGCGGCTGGAATTCATTCAATGGGCCCAAGCGAAGAGCGGCTGGATTATCGAGGATGATTACGACAGTGAATTCCGCTACGCGGGACGGCCAATTCCGGCGATGGCGGGGTTCGATCAATTAAGCCGCACGATCTATGTCGGCAGCTTTTCCAAGATATTCTCGAACAGCTTGCGGTTGGGGTATCTGATTGTGCCCGAGGTGCTGATTGATCAATTCAGATCAACGCTTGCGCGCACTGGCGTCAATGCTTCTTACATGCCGCAACAGGCATTGGCTGAATTCATTAACACCGGCGAATTCTATCGCCACCTTAGACGCATGCGACGTATATATGGTGAACGGCGTAAGTACTTGATCGACTGCTTGGCCAACGATTTTGGCCAGTTCGGCAGTTTTGAGGACCACCATGCGGGAATGCAGGTTGTGTTTCATCTGCGAAGGGAAATTCCCGATACAAGGGTTGCTAAAAGGGCAGGGGCGCTTGGACTTACGGTTTCACCCCTGTCCCGCTATGCAGGTGGATCATCCAGTTATAACGGGCTTTTGCTTGGATTTTGCGGGTTCTCCAAGGGTGAAATGGAGGCGGCCCTCGGCGGGTTAAAAAGCGTTGTGGAGAAGATTTGACCATTAAGTCATGACAAACACGCCTGTTTTATCTCTTCGGCAAAGAGCCGCATTCGGCGGTTGAGGCGCCGGTCATCGGCGTGAACCAGATATATTCCCAAATCTGGAATGGTCAGGCCAGTCAGAACCGGAACGAGGTGGCCCGCAGCTTGGGCTTGCGCGGCGACGAAATCGGGCAAACGTGCAATTCCAAGACTTTTGAGGGTTGCCTCAAGCAAAAATACGCCACTGTTGGAATTCAGGAAGGGCTGGAACTCTAACGATTTCTTCTTGCCTTTGTCGGTTGCGAAATCCCAAACCGCCCGACGCGCCGTTCTAAAATGCAAGAGCGGATGTTGGTGGAGGTCTTCAAGGCAGCGGGGTTCTGAATGTGTCTGAATATACGCGGGGCTGGCAAACAACCGGTGCTGAACGGTGCCGATCCGCGCGCCCGATACACCCCCCTCAAGTTCAGGTGTGATACGGATCGTAAAATCATAATTTTCGCGCGCGAGATCGACGGTGCGATCATCGAAATCAACAGCCAGCTGAATTTCGGGATGGCGGGTTTTGAAGGCGATCAGCACACCGTTAAGAAAGGCGATCCCGAAATCACGCGGCACGGATATAGACAACGGTCCGGTCAGGTCAGCCGACGTATTGACGAAATCATCCTCAATTTCGTCCACATCCCCAACCACCCGCGTCGCGCGCTGATAGAGTTCATTCCCAGTTTCAGTAACCTTCCAAAAGCCCGGCACGCGATCAATCAACCGTGTGCCATAGCGCTCTTCTAACAGGCTGAGGCGTCTGCTTACGGCGGACTTTGCGATCCGCAACTTGTCCGCAGCTTTGGAAATACTGCCGCTTTCAACGACAAGCACGAACAATCGCAGATCTTCAATCTGGCCCAATGGGTTCTCCATAATAGAACGATAGCGTCTAATTTATACGCCTTGTTCCATTATATAGAACATTCTAATTGTGAAATCCAGTTTGTTATCCAAAGGAAAAACCATGAAACATTTTGTATTAAGCGCAGCGATCACAATGGGTCTTACAGGAACCGCCCTAGCTCAGGAGCCTGTCTGGGATGGCAATACAGTCATTCTTGAAAGCCAGAAAATCGCCGATGGTGTATTCGCTGTCATCCCGACCGGAGCCGATGAAATGGCCACAGCCGGATACCCGATAGCGACCACCGGCGGTTTTGTAATCGGTGAAACCGGTGTCTTGGTGATTGAATCGATGCTGAACCAACGTCTGAATACCCAGTTACTAAACCTGATCGCAGCCGAAACGGATCAGCCCGTGCGGTATCTTGTGAACACCAGCTATCACGGTGATCATGCCTACGGGAACCAGTACCTGCCTGACAGTGTGATTGTGATCCAGCACGCCAACACCGCCGCTTATATGGTCGAGCATCTTGAGGCCGACAAAGCCTTTATGATCCAGAATTTCGGTCAGGGTCGCGGTATCGAAGACGTCGTAGCAACGGATGCCGAAATCCTGGTTGGCGAGGGTGGCAGCCTGTCAATTGATTTGGGCGGCGTGTCTGTCGATATCCGCGACTTTGGATTTGCGCAAACAGGGGGTGATCTGTTTATCTCGGTTTCGGGTGCAAACATATTGTGGACCGGTAACCCGATAGTCGCCCAAGCCCCGGCCGTGCCTTGGCTATTGAGTGGCCATTTGGTCGAAACCCGCGACACGTTACAAAGTGTCTATGATGCGTTTGACGCCGAAACACAGGTTGTTCCAGGCCACGGTCCGGTAACTGACATCGCGGCGATCAAATGGAGCGTGGATTATTTGACGGCAATTGAAACAGAAGTTTCAGCCGCTATCGTGGATGGTCTAAACGTCGAGGATACGGTCGCCCGCGTGCAACTGTCAGATTTTCAGGGCTATGCGTTGTTCGGTTGGGTCCACCCTAATATGAATGTGCCCGCCGCCTATAGTGATTTGAAATAACCCCGCAAAAGTAAATTCTGGAGCCGCCTCTGATTGGGGCGGCTCCATTCCCAACCCCACCTTTAACGCAGAAAGGAAACGATATGTTAGATTTCAATGAAATACGCACCAATGATATGCCCGCAGAAATGCAGATCCTTCTGGATGCTTATCCGCGTGACACATGGGAAGCACATCCCGGGTTCAAGGAGAAAACAAAACACTGGTTGGGTGCCCACCAAATGTTTCGGCAATTGGGCCAGATCATTCGCACAGAGACCGAGCAGTTTCTGGATAAGTCGCGGGGTGCAGACGCGTTTGCAGAGCGCTTGTCTTATTACGGCGACATGATGGTTCGGAACCTGCACGGGCATCACGGATGGGAAGATCACAGCTATTTCCCCGAGCTTGCCGCCGCTGATCCGCGGTTTGAAGCGGGGCTGGAGATTTTGGAAAAAGACCACCTCGAACTGGATGTTGTTCTTGAACGTTTTTCCAGATCGGCCAACCGTGTCATACAATTGGTGCAACTAGACGAGAAACAGGCACGGGACGAGGCGGGCGGTCTGCATAGCATAGCCGAAACGATTGAGGCATTTCTGAAACGCCATTTGAGCGATGAAGAAGAGCTGGCAGTTCCGATCATTTTGCACCACCGTTTGCGCGGATAAAGGAACTGATATGAAAAAACCGATGGATACTTCAGTGGAAGAAAACCAAACGGGTGCTGTGCGCCGTCGCGCAAAAGGTGAATTTGTGCGCGGCGTCAGCGGTTTTCGCAGTGTTTTGGGCGACCCGGATTTTCCGGCGGAACCCGGGCGGTACCATCTGTTTGTTGCCCTGAATTGCCCGTGGTGTCATCGGGTAACGTTGGCGCGCAATGTGCTTGGCTTGCAAGGCAGCATTACACTGGATGTCGCATTCCCCAGCAGGACAGGTGACAATGACCCCGTCGCGCCGAGCCTGTGGGAATTCAACCCCGAGCGCATCGCTTCCTTGACCGGCGCTCGCCTGCCGGAATGCACGCTTGAAACGGGCACTGGCAAAGACCACCGGCTGGTAAAACAGATCTACGCGGCTGAAGGATCTGAAGAGGGTTCTGTCCCCGTGCTGTATGACAAGAAAACCAAACAGATCGTCAATAATGAAAGTGCTGAAATCATCCGCATGCTCAACGATTCTACGGGGGCTTTGGGCAGTTCCCTTTCTGATGCTGATCGCCCTGATTTATATCCGCGTGACACCGCCCTGCGCGACGAGATCGATGCCTTGAACGAGCAGATTTACACCAACATTAACAATGGGGCCTACAAGGCGGGTTTTTCATCGGATCAGGCGGTCTATGCGGCGGCGTTTGACGCCTATTTCACCACGCTGTCCGCCCTTGAAACACGGCTTGCAACGGACAACCGGCCATTCCTGACCGGTGACATGTTTGCGGAATCTGATCTGCGCCTGTTCCCGACACTCTATCGCCATGACCCAGTTTATTTTCTGCGAATGAAGCTGAATGGTGCCAGAATTCTGGACTATCCGTATCTGTGGCGCTGGCTGTGCCGTGTCTATGCGCTGCATGGCGTTCCACAAAGCAATTCGCTGGATCATTGTCGCCAAGGGTATTTCGGCCGATCTTGGAACAATGTTGTGCCACTTGGGCCCTTCTGCCCAATGCCCTACCCAAGCGCTTACACGCATCCCAATCTGGCCAAACTGCCATAAGCGTTGTTCAGGCTCTGCTTTCGGCCCATTCCTGACTTTCATGAACGAGTTGGATGCCACAGTGCAATTTTCGTATTGCGGACATTCATACAAGTAAGAACATGTTAGAAGAACAAATGGCGGCGCATTTCCATATTAGCGATGGGGGAGGGTCCATCTGAAATTCGTTTAAAGAAGCTGCACTCCCCTCTGTTTTTAGGGTGAATTGCCGGTTTGCGTGTCTTCGCCTTCGGGCGGCGCACGTCGTATCACGCCCATATCGTGCAGGATCAGGAACATTGCAGGTGTGACAAACAATGCCAGAACCGTTGCCGAGGTCAGGCCAAAGGCAAGGCTGGCCACAATCGGCAGCAAAAGCTGCGCTTGCGTGCTGGTTTCAAACAACAGCGGGCCAAGGCCGGCAACGGTGGTCAGCGAGGTCAGGAAAATTGGGCGGAACCTGTCACGCACGGCACCTTGTGCCGCGTCGATCAGTTCGGCACCATCGTTATAGCGCTCCTTGATAAAGGCGATCAGCAGGATGCTGTTGTTGACCACAATCCCCGCCAAGGTTGCCAAACCCACTAGGCTGGGCATCGAGATTTGCATCCCCATCAGCATATGGCCCCAGACCACCCCGACCAGCCCCAGCGGGATTGCGACGAAAACGGCAATCGGCTGAATAAAGCTGCGGAATTGATAGGCAAGGATCAGATAGACACCGGCCAGACCAATCAGCAGAAAGGTTTTCAGCGAGTTGCTGCTTTCCGAGGTGTCCTGGCTTTCGCCAATGATAATCACATCAACATTGGGGCGTTTTTCAGCCAGCTGCGGCAGAAAATCAGCCTTCAGGGCGCTCATCAGTTCAACCGCATTGGCAATGGCCGGATTGATCGATCCCTCGACTGTCACCGTGCGCCGTCCGTTAATCCGCTGGATGCGGGCGTAACCGCGCCCTTGGGTTACGTCAGCCACAGCCGACAGTGGCACAAGGGTTCCGTCACCAGCCGCAATGCGCAAATTAAGCACATCATTGGCCGAGGCACGGTCAGTGCCCTTGAGGCGGGCCAGAACGTCCAGACTGCCGTAACGGTCCTGAACTTCCAGCGAAGTGTCGCCGCGAAAGGCACGTCTGAGCTGACTTGCCAGACCTTGCGCCGTGACGCCCAAAGCGCTGGCCGAAGCAGAACGCAATGTCACGACATATTCGGGTTTACCTGGGCGCAAATCGTCAATCACATCGCGCACACCGGCAAAGCCACGGAAAAATTTGCGCATCTCGATGGCGGTTGCTTTTAGCGCATCCAGATCGTCGCCCTGAAGGCGGATTGCAATTGGCTTACCACCTACACCGCGGTCCTTATCGGTAAAGCGCAAGGACGACATATCGGGCAGCGCGCCGGTCAGTTTTTTCCAGCGCTCAACAATGGTTGATACATTTGTGTTGCGATCCTCGGCCCGCAACAGGCTGGCGCTGACGGTGGCCAGATGCGATCCGACTTCATCCGCATCCGCATTTGTGCCGTAGGAAACGGTGACATTGCGCACCAGCGCATTACCGCCGGGCTGCTCGGGCGAAAGTTCCTTGTTCAAAACCTCCAGTGCCTCGACCACCTTGGCCACACGTTCTTCGGTGCGCCACAGGGGCGTGCCTTGGGGCAACAGCAGCCGCGCCTCGATGGTATCGCTCTCAAGCGACGGGAAGCTTTGGAACTTGATCTGCCCACCAATCATCGGTGCGATCGACAAAAGGATCAGGAAACCGGCAATGCCCATCGTCAGATACCGCGCCTTGAGCGACAGCAACGACAAAGGCGCCACAACACCATCGCGGAACCGGTCAAAGCCGCGCGAAACCGCCTGACTAAAGCGGGACGGCTCCGACTTTTTCAGTGCCCCCTTCAGGTGGTGCGGCAGGATCAGGAAGGCCTCGAACAGGCTGACAGTCAGCGTGATCAGCAAAACGATTGGCAAAAATTTCAGCACAGCGCCGATGTTGCCCGCCATCATGCCCAGCGGCCCAACAATCATCGCGGTGGTCAGGAACGAGGAAATCACCCCGGGCATCACTTGTTTGGTGCCGTTGATTGCAGCCGCCAGCGGCTCGTCGCCCTTTTGCCGACGACTGACGATGTTTTCGGAAATAACGATGGCGTCATCCATCAGCAGACCAACGGCCACCAACAGGGCCACCATAGTGATCATGTTGATCGTCAGCCCGAACATCTGCATCACAAAGATGGTGCCAAGGAAAGAAACCGGCAGGCCCATCGCCACCCAGAACGAAAACCGGAAGCCAAAGAACACCCACATGACCAAAAACACCAGCACCAGCCCCTGTATGCCGTTGTCGGTGATAATCCGCAGACGGTCTAGGATGTTCGAGGTGGAATCGCCTGATATATCGAGCGAAACTCCTTCGGGGGCGATGGCGCGTTCTTCATCCAGAATGACCATCATCACATCCATGACCCTGACCGCATCCTGCGCGGCCGTTTTGGTCACCGTGACAATCGCCGCCCGCTTGCCGTTGAAATACGAGGCTTCGTATTCATCGGAAAACTGCACCGAAATTTCGGCGACTTCGCCCAGCAACACTTCGGCTCCGAGGTTCGAGGATGTCAGCGGGATATTGGCAAATTCTTGAGGGGTGCGACGTTCGCCAACAAAGCGCAGCAAAGCGTCCCCGTCATGGGATTCCATCGTTCCGGCCGGAAGATCAAAACTGTTGCGCGCCAGCGCATTGGCGATGCTGTCTATGCTCAGCCCATAGCGGCTGAGCGCGGCGGCGGGCACTTCGATGGATATTTCACGCCCCGAAAAACCGGCGATGCGGGTTTGGGCAATCATCGGGTGGCTTTTCAATTTATCTGAAAAGGCCTCGGCATAGGCGAACAAAACCGCAGGGTCATCCGGCCCAGTGATCGCCACGGATGCAACCGTTGCGATCCGCTCGACGATGCGGCTGGTTGGTTTGTTCACCTCGGCGGGGAAGGATGTGATCGTATCAACTGCGGATTTGACGTCATCATAAAAGCTGTTGATGTCCCCGCCTTCAACGATTTCAGCACTGATAATCGCCACGTTATCGCGGGCAACACAGCGCAATTCATCCAGAGAATCCACCGCTTGAATAGGGTCTTCAACCCTTGTGCAAATCGCCTGCTCAACTTCGGCAGGGGACGCGCCGGGGTAAGCCACGCGCACCTCGATAACCGAGGGCGGGATGACCGGAAAGGTATCACGCTGAAGCGTCGGGACTGCGATGAAGCCAATCACCATGATGATCAGCATCAGGATGTTGGCGGCGGTGGGGTGCGCCGCAAAAAGGCGGATCATTTCGCGTTATCCTGCCCAAGAGCGATCAAAGCAAGCCGCGCCTTTAGCGCCTTGTCCTCGACCGGTTTGACGGCCTTGCCTGGAACGGCGATATCCATATCCGTGACCACCAGCCTGTCGCCTTCCATCAGCCCTTTGGCAACAATCGCAACGGTATCAATTGCATAGGCGATTTGCACGTCGCGTTTCTCCAGTTTGTCTTCGCTATTAACCACAAAAACTGTACCGCCATGCACTGCGTCGCGCGGGATGGCGATGGCGGTGCGCTCGGGCGCGCTCAATACAACCTCGACAAACATATTGCGGCGCAGGGGCGGTTTTTGCCCCGTGGTCGCCTGTTCCATCGGCTGATCGACGATCACAACGACGTTGATGCTTTGGGTGCGCGGATCAATCTGGTCGCCAACGCGGGCGACACGTGCGTCCCACTCAACAACGTGTGTTGGCGAGCGCAGCAGCACCTTTGCCTCAAGTCCCACTGGCCCAGTAGGGCGCGGCTGCCCAGAATCGCTCATAAGCGGAGCCATGCGGCCAATCGGAATTTGTGCGGCAATCTCGACGGCGTCTATACCCTCGGCAGCCACCAGAACCTGACCGCGGCTGACAAATTGCCCTGTTTCGGCAGATACTTCACCGATGCGCACGTCGTATGGCGCTTTTATCGATGTATACCCCAGATCACGTAGGGTGATGTTTCTTTGGGCCATCAGCACCTTGCGTTCAGCCCCGTTCAAGGCCAACTGGTTTTTAAGTGAATTAACACTGGAACGCGATACCAGCTCTTGCCGAACCGCCTTGTCCACGGCGGTTTGGGGGACGGCCCCACGGCCAGCAAGATCTTTCTGGCGCACAAGATCTGCGGCGCTGATTTCCCACTCGGCTTCGCTGATTGCAAGGCTGGCGTGGACGGTTTCATCCTTGACGTCGATCGAGCTGATCTGCGCATCAATCTGCGCCAGTGTCAGTTCTATCCCGCTCTGGTCAATGCGCATCAGCTCTTCACCCGCATCCGCCAGCAACCCATTGGCAAGCTTGTCAGAGGTCCAGATGATTTCCCCCTCGATACGCGCCACAGCCCGCCATTCCCGTGTCGGGCTGACAGTGCCGTAGCCGCTAACGCGCGGCACAATCGGAACTGGTGCAATGGTGATAACGCGCACCGGCGTTATTTTGGGTGCCACCTCTTTTGCAGAAGGGGGCGATTTCATTCCGGCAAAGACCAGAATCGACAAAACACCCAGCCCCAGTGGAACGGTTACGGACAAAATTCTTAGAAGGTATCTCGCGGGCCGTTTCATCCAGTGTTCCTTTTCATATCATGGGCCTTTACCGGCCTTATTGTTTTAGTGGTGGTACGCCAAAAGAACCGGAACAGCTCCAGTTTAGATTACGAACACAAATATACAGGGTTAATCATTGCACCACTATAACAAATGGTCCAATTCTCGTCATCACCCTCAAACACAGCCAATAGATCGAAATTTGTAGTCAGGGCAACCAATCACGAACGAATAGCGTCATTCTTACCCATTTACAGTGTCATTCCCGACAAGGCCGCCACAGCAGCAGATGATTGCAGATATTGAAACCCCGCAGACATCACAACACCTGAAATCGCCAAACACATGAACCTGACGATGGGCAGCAGGACAAAAGTTTCTGGATGTTTCCAGTTAGACGTTGGAGTTACAGCGCCAAAAATTCTGGCAAACGCGCATCCAGCCATTTGCCGAATGACGTCAAATTGTTGCAGCTATATTTCGGATAGTTTCGATTTCACTGGATCACCCAGATGGTGGTTGAAGGGTATTTTTGACACTAATAATTGTTTAGATAATTTTGCATGCATGGTTTGACGCATATCAATGTGAATACGAAAATATTATTTTATTCAACCGAGAATGAACACTAAGCAACCACTGAATCATAATATATTACGCCATAAGAGCGAGATTTTCGCCTTCTTGTTACTGTTCTGGATTCTCCTCAATGGGTCCATTGCTCCAGAGGTGCTGGGCGTCGGGGCGATTGTCGCCCTTGTCATTATGCAGTTCTCTCGCGGCGGGATGACCTTTCTGACGGGGTTCCGCTATACGCCCGAGGCGGTCAGGGCCACGCTGCTTTACCTTTTGTTTTTCTTCAAGGAACTGATGAAAGCCAATCTGCGGCTGGCCAAAATTGTGCTTTCCCCCAGCTTGCCGATCAACCCCGGCTTTGTGAAAGTGCGCACCAAACTCAAAAGCCCGATGGGTCGACTGCTGCTGGCCAATTCGATCACCCTGACACCGGGCACCCTCACCGTCGAGATGGAGGGCGAGTGGCTCTACGTTCACTGGGTGACGATGGATGCGAGCGATATTGACGGTGCCACCGATGAAATTGTCGCCGGATTCGAGCGCTATCTGGAGATCATGTATGGTTGATCTTTTAGTCTATATCGCCGCCGGTATCGCCGCTCTTGCGTTTATACTGGCACTCTACCGGTTTATGCGCGGTCCGGTCGCGGTGGACCGTGTTGTCGCCTTTGATGTGCTGACCATCATATCGCTTACCGGCATTGTGCTGATCGCGGTGCTGGAGAGGCGTGCGATCTATCTGGATGTAGCGCTTGTCTATGCGCTGCTCTCTTTCCTTGGTGTGATCGTCGTCGCCAAATATCTGGAAGGCGGCACCAAATGAGCGGATTTCTAGATATTATTGGTGGGCTAGCACTGGTCGGCGGGGCGGTATTCCTGCTGCTCGGTGGTTTGGGCCTTAACCGGATGCCCGACAGCTTTGGACGTATTCAGGTGGGTGCGAAAACCACCACATTGGGAACGATTCTGGTGTTGATCGGCGCCGCATTTCTACAACCCGATATGACGCTAAAACTATTTTTGATCGGTGTTTTCCTGCTGTTTACCAACCCGCTCTCGTCACAGGTTTTGGCCCGTGCGGCCAAGCGCATCCATGCGCCACAAGCGCCTCATATCGGGGTGGACCGCTATGACGACGACCACAAAGATGTACCGGAGGGCAAGGCATGAACAATATGACACTTATTTTCAGTTTGCTTCTTGCGGTTGCGATGATTGGCACTGCTGTTATGGCCATCTGGCCTGCCCGCAGCCGGGCAATCGCAATTCTTGCGGCTGGTGCCGTCAGCCTTTTTGCCTCAATCATGTTTCTGCTGCTCGCCGCCCCCGACGTGGCGATGACCGAAGCCGCGATTGGCAGTGGTCTGACGACCTTCTTGTTCTTCTTTGTCCTTGGGCGAGTCAGGAGAAATGAAGATGACTAAACGGATTTTAGCCACCCTTCTATTGCTGGGCATGGGGGCCATTTTTATGGACCTTCTGTTTGGGTATAGCCCCGACACATCCCTGAATACATCCGCCGAATTTTATGCGCAAAACACCGCTGCCGATACCGGTGCCGCCAATATCGTAACGGCCATTATCGTCACCTTCCGTGGGCTCGATACATTGGGCGAGGTCACAGTATTGTTCCTGACCGCCGCGATTGTAGCGCTGGTGCTGCACAGTGATACAGTCCGGCCTGCGCGGGCAAAACAGGGTTGGCCTGTGGGCGAGTTGCTGCAAACCGGCACCCGCCTGTTGGTGCCACTGATTACGCTGTTTGGAGCTTATATTTTCATCAATGGCCACCTTACCCCTGGTGGCGGGTTTCAGGGCGGGGCCATTCTGGCTTCGGCGGTTTTGCTTATGCTGCTGGCCGATCCGGCACGCCGTTTTGGCCATGGGCTGATCTCGCGGATCGAATCGGTTTCAGGCCTGTTTTACATAGCCATCGGGGTGCTTGGGCTCCTCGTCGCTGGCGGCTTTCTGGATAACCGTATCCTGCCGCTGGGCGAATTCGGCTCCATCCTCTCTGCCGGAGCGATCCCGCTCATCTATGTGCTGGTCGGCCTCAAGGTCGGGGCTGAATTCAGCTCGATCATGGCCAGCCTGTCGGAATCGGAGGACACATGACGGTAGCAAATATAGCGATGGCCACCGGCTTTATCCTGATCATCATCGGGCTTTACGGTGCGATGACCCATCGGGATATCCTGCGGATGATTGTCGCCTTTAGCGTTGCGGCCACCGGCACCAATCTGGTGTTGATTGCCGTGGGGTATTTACCCGGACGCACCGCACCCATCCTTGACGCCGCAGTGCCGGTTGAAACCGCTGCCACCGCGATTGTGGACCCCGTTCCGCAAGCGCTTGTGTTGACCGCGATTGTGATCGGTCTGGGGGTCACAGCCCTGATGCTGGCTTTTGCCTATAAAATCCACGCCACTAAAGGCACGCTGGACATCTCAAAACTCACGGATCTCAAATGGTAAGCCCGATCTATCTTATCGCCATCCCTTTGGGAGTGGCCTTTCTGCTGGGGCTTTTTCATGAGCGCCGGACCACGCTGGCCTATGGCATCACCCTGCTTGCGTTTGCGGTGACCAGCCTAATTTCATTCGGATGGCTCTGGGCACTCGCTGTGAACGGCGCATTGGCGGTTGATGTGTTTACCGCAGGCACCGCACCGCCATTTGCGATCAATCTGCGCGTTGGCTTGCCCGAGGCCGCCTTGCTGCTGATCATTAGCCTTACCGGCCTTATCTCGGCGATCCATATGAAGGATATGCTGCTGCGCAAAGGGCGCCGCGCGATGGCGGTGCTGCTGATCGCGATCATGGCCCTGGCGGGCATTGTGATGACCCGCGATATTTTCAACCTGTTTGTGTTTTTCGAACTGGTGGCAATTTCCACTGGCGGCATGGTTCTGCTGTCGGATGACAAACGTGCGCTGGGTGCCGGTATCAAGTATCTGGTCATCGCGCAGGTCATATCGATCCTGCTGCTGCTCGGCATTATCTTCACTTACCACGCCACCGGCTCGCTGAATATCGACTTCATGCAGAACGCCAATCTGGCATTATCCGGTGCAGCCGCACTAGCATTTTTCCTGCTGCTGGTGCCGCTCTTGATCGAACTTAAACCATTCCCCGCCAATGGCTGGGCGCTGGATATTTACGAATCCGCCCATCCGGCATTTTCGGCGATCCTTTCGGCCGCCACCGGCTCGGCGGCCTTGTTTGCCGTGGACAAGATCATGAACATCGGTGGCGCAAGCTGGGGTCCGGTGCTGACCGGTGTCGGCCTGTTGTCCTTTGTGGCGTCAAACATTCTGGCGCTTGCCCAGAAAAATGACCGGCGGCTGCTTGGCTATTCCTCTGTTGCGCAAACCGGACTTATTCTGATGGTGGTTGGGCAGCGCGAATTGCTGGGCGAAAACTACCTGTTCATCGCGGGTGGCCTGCTGGTTGGCCATGCCATCGCCAAGGCGGGCCTGTTTTGGCTCTCGGGTCTGGTGCGCGGGCGCATGTTGACCGACTGGGCCGACCTGCGGCGCAATCCGTTGATGGTGTTTGCGTTTGCCACCTTTGTCGCCATGTTGTCTGGTCTGCCTCCGTTCCCCAGCTTTTACGCCAAGTGGGAACTGGTCCATGCGCTGATGGGCGCGGGTAAAACCGGCCTTGTGGTGTTGATCCTGATTGGTGCGTTGCTTGAGGCCGGATACCTGTTCCGCTGGTTCGGCTATATGATGAAACGCGAGCCCAGTGATGCGCCCGAAGCGCTGCCGGTGCGCGGTGTTCTGGTGGTCTTGGCTGCGGCGCTGGCTGGCTGGGGCGCGGCATATATCTGGGGCGAACTTTCCGTTTATGACAACCTGCTGGGCAACATCGCCCTTTTGTTTGCGCTTGGCTTCCTGCTGGTGGATTGGCTGCCAGCCAAGATCAAAAACACAATCGCCATCGCCGGATTGCTCGCCTTCTTTTGGCAGAGTTATACCGGCTACGACCCGCTGCAAATGATCTTTGGCGCGATCATCCTGATTGGTGGCGCGATTATCCTTCTGGCCAGCTTTAACGAGCGTGGGCGACGTATCGGGTTTTATCCGTCAGCGATGCTGATGTTCGCCGGGCTAGCCATGCTGATTGTTGCCAAACAGTCCTTCGGCTTTTTCGCCGCGTGGGAAGTGCTGACTGTCGGCTCTTATTTCCTGATCTTGAGGGGCAAGAATTCCGAGCCGCACGCGCTGTCCTACATCCTGTTTTCCCTTGCCGGTGCTTTTGCCATTATCGCCGGATTTGCCTTGGCAGCCCAAGGCGTAGCACAATTCGAGATAACATCGCTTGGCAATGTTCCTGCCACTCTGGCCCCGTGGGTATTCTCCTTGCTGGCCATCGGTTTCATGACCAAGACGGCCGTTATTGGCCTGCATATCTGGCTCCCCGGTGCCCACGCCGAGGCCGAGACCGATGTCTCGCCGATGGTCTCGGGCATCCTGCTCAAGGCGGGCCTGTTCGGGCTGATGGTGCTGTTAATGAACATGGGGTCGCCCGAGGTGATGGGCGTGAAGCTGACTTACATCATGCTCTGGATTGGTGCGCTGACCGCGCTGATGGGCAACCTGCTGGCCGCCTTTCAGGAGGACGCCAAGCGCTTGCTGGCCTACTCCTCCATCGGGCAGATGGGCTATGCAATTTTTGGTCTGGCGTTGATGAACCACCTTGGCTGGCTGATGGCGCTGATGTTTGTCATCAACCACTATGTTTATAAATCCATGCTGTTCCTTTCGGTTGGTGGCGTTGCCAAGCGCACTGGCACCAAGATGATGTATAAAATGGGCGGGTTGATCACGCTGATGCCGCTGTCGTTCTTTGTGGTGCTGATCGGGATTGTCGCGGTTTCCGGCGTGCCGCCGCTCTCCGGTTTTGGCGGGCGCTGGTTGTTTTACAATGCCATTCTGGATGGTGAAAACCGCCTGCCGATGATTATCATCTTCCTCTCTGGTCCCATCGCATTTCTTTATCTGTTCCGGTTGATCCACACGATCTTCCTTGGTCAGTTGAAGGACGAGCACCGCCACCTGAAGGAAGCCCCGTTCTGGATTATGGTGCCACAGGTGATCTATGTGATCTTCCTCTTGGGCTTTGCCGTGGTGCCGGGGCTGGCGCTGCGTAAGGTCGATAGCTACCTTGACGCATTATTCCCTGAGGGTGGTTTGAATTGGGAGGGTCTGACAATCCTCAGCGATTATGGCTACTGGAGCCCGGTCTGGATTATGATCATCACCGGTGGCATATTTGCTGTTGTGTTTGCGTTGCTTCTGGCGCTCAACCACAAAGCCCAAAAAGTGAAACAGTTCAATATTGTCTTTTCTGCCGAGCGCCCATACCGTCCGGAAACCACCCATTTCGCATGGAACTTCTTTGCGCCGTACCGCAAAGCGCTGTGGTTTTTGCTGCTGCCCATTGCCACTCGCTTTTGGGGCGGCATAACCGAGGCCCTGCATGCCACCGCCAGTTTTTCACGTCGCTTTTATACCGGTGATGGCCAGCATTATGTTTTCCACCTGCTTGGCTTTGTGGTGGGTATTTACCTGATATTGATGGGGGCTCGCTAATGGAATTCGAGTGGATCAAAATACCCTACGCGCTGCTAACACTGTTTATTGTCCTGAACTACGGGCTGTTGATGACCGCTGTGATCCGCAAAATGGGCGCGCGGGCCGGGCGGCGCTATGGCATTCGGTTTTATCAAAACTATATTGACCTGATTAAGAACTATTCCATGCGCTCGAAAATCATGCATGGCTATATGTTCTATCTTGGGCCGGTTTTACGACTTACCGGCGGCATCGGATTGCTGTTGTTTGTGCCGACGATTTTCGGCTCTGAAATGTGGTCAAATTTCTCGTTCTCCGGCGACCTGATCCTTGCGCTTTACTTTGTGTTTTTCGGCACATTGGGCATGGCGCTGGGCGCTGGCGAAAGCGGGCATCCGTTCGCGGCCATCGGCGTTTCGCGCGGCCTTTCACAGGTTACGGCGGCCGAATTGCCCTTTGCCATTGCCGTGTTCACTGTGGCGCTGCAATATCAAACGCTTTCCTTCACCGAAATCGTCGCCGCGCAGCAAGGTGGGTTTTTGAACTGGACCCTGTTCACCAACCCCTTCGCCGTGGTCGCGGCGATGATCGCCTTTCTCGGCATGATGATGCGTTCGCCATTTGACGTGGTGCTGGCCCCGCAGGAAATTCCGATCGGGCCGCCAACCGAATACCATTCGGCCTATCTGGCCCTGATGCAGACCAACCGGAATATTCTCCCGATCGCCAAGATTGTGGTCTATATGAACCTGTTTTTCGGCGGCGCGGGCAGTTGGCCAGAGTTCATGCTAAAAGCGTTCCTGCTCTATCTGTTTTCGGCACTGGTTGGCGTGGTGTTCCCGCGTTTCAGGGTCGAGCAATCTATCAGGTTTTTCCTGATTTGGGGCTTGCCTGTCGCCATTATCGGCCTTTTGTGGGTGTGAGGATATTATGAAAGACGAAACAAACAACGACGCTAACACCAAAGTGCCGATGCGTGACGAGCTGAAAAAGCGTGTCATCAAAGGCCCCGATGGTTTCGAGTTCGAGGTCGACCCGCTGCGCGATTATTATTGCGAGGAGGCCCCCAAGGAGCACCCGCCGATCTATGTAAAGATTGTGGAAGATTTCTTTAACTGGGCACGCTCCGAGAGCCTGTGGATTCTTGGCTTTGGAACCGGCTGTGGTGCTATCGAAATGCGCCCGCTGATGACGCCGCGCTTTGACGCCTACCGTTATGGCATCCAGTGGCGACCAACCCCGCGACAGGCGAACCTGCTGATTATTTCGGGGTATCTTAGCGTCAAAACCCTCAAACGCGCCATCCGCGCCTACGAGCAAATGCAAAGCCCGAAATACGTGATGGGGCTGGGGTCCTGCACCATCAATGGCGGTATGTATTTTGACAGTTACAACACCATCAAACGGCTGGACGAATACATGCCGGTTGACCTTTACATCGCTGGTTGTATGCCCCGACCCGAGGCCCTGCTGAAGGGCTTTGAAGACCTCAAAAAGATCATCCGGTCTGGCAAGGCCGAGGGTGCCAACCACTATGCCGAGCATTTCGAGCGCTACAAGGAAAACCAGAAAAAGGTGATCCTTGACTGGGATATGCCGGATTATAATTGGTAGGGTATGATGCAAAATCTTTTTAACAGATTGAAAGCCCACTTCCCGCTTGGTGAAATCACCGAGCAGCGGGAAAACCTCGCGTTCATCACCGTTGAGCGCGCCCAGCTTCGCGCCTTGCTGCTGCATATGCGCGACATTGAGGGCTACACCCACCTTGTGCTGTTGACCGCTGTTGACTGGATTGAGGACGGCCAGCTTCAACTGACGTATCTACTTAACAACCGTGCCGAGGCGCGCGATGTCGGCCTGCGGGTTCTGCTGGGCCGTGACGGCACAGTGATGGACAGCATCCACGATATCTGGCCCACTGCTGAGACCTATCAGCGTGAGTTGCGCGAGATGTTCGGCATTGATTTCCCCGGCAGCCCGCGGGTGAATGACGATTTTGCGTTGGAGGGTTGGGTCGATATCCCGCCTTACCGGCGCGATTTTGATACGCTGGCGTTTTCCGAGAAAAACTTCACCCACCGCGACGGGCGTGAAACCCGTGATCCGCGCCAGCACATGAAGCAGAAACTCTATCCGGATGGGGGTGCGTAACATGGCATTATTTGAACCGGACCGCAGCCAATACCCCGATAAAAACCCTGACGGCACCTGCGATATTGACCTGACCTCGGGCAAATACCTGAAAGTGTGGCAGGGGCCTAACCACCCCGGCATTACCGGCAATATGTCGGTTGAGCTGACCGTGTGCGGTGACGAAGTGGTCGAGGGTATTACCCATGTCGGCTACCTGCATCGCGGGTTTGAAAAGCTGATGGAGCGTCGCAGTTTCATCCAGTGCTTTCCGATTGTCTGTCGCATTTGCGTGCCCGAGCCGGATTTCAACGAATACCTCTATGCCGCGACGGTCGAGGAGTTGGCGGGCATCAAGGTGCCCGAGCGCGCCGAGTGGATTCGCACGCTGATTCTGGAAATGGGCCGCATCAACAGCTACCTGATGTATCTCGGCGGCCAAGCAGGGGCCTTTGGCCTTGGCATTGTTGGCCAGTGGACGACGTATGTGCGTGACCTGATGCTGGACCGGTTCGAGGAGCTGACCGGCGCGCGTATCTACCACATGTTTATCCTGCCTGGCGGGGTGCGCGATGGTTTGCCCGAGGGGTTCAAAGAGCGTCTTGAGGAAACCCTGCAAGAGGTCGAGCGCACCTTGAAAGACGTGCATGAGGTCATGTTCCAGAACGCGGTGTTCAAAAAACGTACCATCGGTGTGGGCTATATTGACCCTGCGTTGTTTGAGCCTTTCGGCGTGACCGGACCCAATGCCCGCGCTGGCGGGGTGGCCAAAGACGTGCGCAAAGACCAGCCTTATCTGGTCTATGACCAGCTCGAATTCGAGCCTGTTACCGATACTGCGTCAGACATGTTTGCCCGCTCAGATGTGCGCCGCCGTGACCTGCTGCTCTCGGTTGATCTGGTCCGCCAGATTTTGCGCAAAATGCCTGATGAAGGTCCGATAATGACCAAGCTGCCCAATGTGCTGCACTGGAAAATACCGCGTGGTGAAACCTATCTGCGTGGCGAATGTTCGCGCGGGGAATACGGTTATTACCTCGTCACCGATGGCAGCGGAAAACCCCGCCGCGTCAATGTGCGCGGCCCGTCCTACACCCACGCGATGGCGCTGTTGGAGCGTTTGATCGTTAATGTCAACATTTCCGATGTTGCTGGCCTGATGGTTTCGCTGCACACCTATCCACCCGAGATCGAGAGGTAGAACATGGCTATTAACGACGTCCTTTCGCCGTTCAGAGGCTGGAAACATCTGTTCAACGATCCGGTGTCGATCAAGGACCCGATCAACCGCGAAGCGGCGGACCGATACCGTGGTTTTCACCAAAATGAAATCCAGGACTGTATCGGCTGCGGCACCTGCGAGGATATATGCCAGAACGGTGCTATTGATATGCTGCCGGTTGAAGGGGTCGAGACCGTAGAGGGGGATTCCGGCCTGCGCCCGCGTATTGATTACGGCCGCTGTTGCTGGTGTGCGCTTTGCGTGGATGTCTGCACGACCGGCTCGCTGACCATGTCTAACCTGTATAAATGGGCCGATAGCGACGGGGATGCTTTCCTTTTTACCCCCGGCGTGGATGCCAAAGAATGGGATGGCGAGGTTCGTGGCTATCGCCGCCCCGAGGGCTACAGCCTCACCCCGCACGAGCGGGTCGAGATGCGTGAGGTTGAACCCGAAGTACGAATTGAAAACTTCGAGGAAATTGCAGCGGGCTACAGTATCGAGGAAGCCATCATCGAGGCCGATCGCTGCGTCGAATGCGGGCTCTGCGTGGCCACGTGCCCAACCCATATGGCGGTGCCCGATTACATCGCGGCTATCCGCGATGGCGATTATGACGAAGGCTTGCGGATACTTTATGACACCAACCCGTTCAGTCAGGTTTGTGGTCGAGTCTGCACCCATAAATGCGAAGATGTTTGCGCCACCGGCCATACCGGAGACCCGATCGCGATCCGCTGGCTCAAGCGCCACATTACCGATCAGGTGCCCAACGAGCGCTACGCTGAAATCGTCGGCAAGCCCGGTCCGGCCACCGGCAAAAGCGTGGCAATTATTGGCGCTGGCCCTGCGGGGCTAACCGCCGCGTTTGATCTGGCCAAAGCTGGCCACAAGGTGGTGGTGTTTGAATCCCGCAAACACCCTGGCGGTATGCTGCGCTATGGTATTCCTGAATACCGGCTGCCTTACGATGTGCTCGACCACGAAATCGGGGTAATTGCCGGACTTGGCGTGGATATCCGGTGCGATACCCGTATCGGCACCGATATTTCGATGGACGACCTAAAGGCCGATTATGACGCTGTGCTGCTGACCATTGGTCTGCACCTTGGCCGCTCAACCCGCATCCCCGGAACCGAGGCTAAAGGCGTCTTCAAAGCCGTGGACCTGTTGCGCGAAATCACCAATGGTGATCCCGTAAGGGTGCCCAAACAGGCGGTGGTGATTGGCGGCGGTAACGTGGCCATGGACATCGCCCGCTCGCTGGCGCGGCTACAAAAGCAGAAGTATGGCAAGGTGGATATGACCGTAACCGCGCTTGAAACCCTCGACCATTTTCTGGCCGACGCCGATGAAATCCGCGAATGCGGTGAGGAGGGGATCAACATTCTTGATGCCCGTGGTCCGCAAGAGGTAATGGTGAGCAGGGGCCGCGTTACTGGCCTGCGCACATGGGCGGTCACCTCGATTTTTGATGACATCGGCCGCTTTGCCCCGCATTATAACGAGGATGACGAATGCGTCCATCCGGCGGATATGGTGATCGAGGCCATCGGCCAAATGGCAGACGTCAGCCTGCTCGGTGAGGATTTGACCGAGGAGCTGGAGTGGAACCGGGGGCGCATGTTGATTGATAAAGCTGGCCGAACCTCGCTGCCTTGGCTCTGGGCTGGTGGCGACGCGGTTGCTGGACCGGATGTGGTGCACGCCGTTGCGGATGGCCACCGGATGGCCGAAAGCATCACCGAGGCTTTTGCAACTGTGGAGGGGGAATAATGCCGCATAGACCAGATGGTTATCATCAGATGAAAGACCTCACCAGCCTGCGCGAGGTGCTCGAACTTGCCACAAAATTCGAAATTACCGCGCGTGATTTCTATACCGATCTGGCCACCAAGGTCAGCAAAAACATGCGCTATCTGGTGGAGGAGCTGGCCACCGAAGAACAGGAGCATGTTGAGCTTTTTTCGGCTATGCTCAGACGCAAAGATTTGGCAGGCACCCTTGATATCAAGGTCGAGCGCCCGGCGAGTGACCGCAAGTTCTCTGATTGTGTGCACGCGCCTGACTTGGGCGAAAACCCGGATGACCAGACCGTGCTGCAATATGCCCTAAAGCGTGAACAGATCGCCATGGAGCAATACCGGACGCTGGCCGAAGAGACCGAACCCGGCCCGCTGCATGACCTGTTTCAGTTTCTCGCCAATGAAGAAGCCGAGCATAAAAACGAACTCGAAGTGCTTTATTACGAGATCGTCCACAGTGGCGGTGTTTAGGCAAATTCAAGATTTTGGCGCACTTTCTTTCCTTTTGAGACTGGCCAGTTGTTCCGGCAACACGGATTGTTCAAGGGATCACAGTACGACCGAATACTGTAGCGAGTGAAGTGATCGACTACAGATTTCGCCGTGAAAATGGCGGTCTTTCTGCCATTCATCACCCCATCTGCCGCCGCAGTGCAGCTTCTCGATTGCGGACAGCCGTCTGATGTGCATCATTTGAATTACGGACCGGTTGTCCATCTTTCTAGGTCGAAGCGATTGGAATAATCTGGCGCAACTCCATATCTTCAGTATTACGGATATTGCAATGTGATATTGGAATTTCCGAACCGTTTCGCTATACTGGAAGGTAGCTTCAGGAAAGGGACTTGTGATGAATGATAGGGCCGAGATCACAACGCGCCTTGCCAGCCGATTAAAGGAAGAGCGGGCAGCGAAAGGACTGAGTCTGGATGCTTTGGCGAAGCTGTCGGGGGTATCTCGTTCGATGCTATCGCAAATTGAGCGTGGCGAGAGCAGCCCCACGGTGGCGAGCCTCTGGAATCTCACACGGGCGCTCAACGTGGATTTTTCTACATTGCTGGATCAGGAGTCCGAGCCGGAACATCCGATCAAGGAAATTGTTTCGAGCGACCAAACGCCGGAAATCAGGAACCGTGCAGCGGGCTGTATTGTTCGTATTTTGAGCGCACCGGATGAAGTTGGCGGCACCGAAGTATACGATATCAACTTTCAATCGGGTGCCAGACTGGAAAGCTCGCCGCACAAGAAGGGCTGCATTGAACATTTGACGGTTCTGGAGGGAAAGCTTGAGGTTGCTTCCGGAGGCGAAGAGGCCGAGGTTTCGACCGGTGACACTATCCGTTACGCGGGAGATGTCGAACATGCAATTTACGCGCAGGAGGCAGCAAGAGTGCTTCTTATTGTGAAGAACGCCTAATTTCCGGTTTATTGGCCGGCATCCAATATATTGACACATTCCCCGTTAACGGATAGCAATCCAATAAACGGGAGGGCAACATGTCGAAATTTTTTTTGGACCACATCGAAAACACTTTGGAAGAAATCGAGTCCGACGGGCTGTTAAAGCGCGAACGGATGATCGTATCGCCGCAAGCTGGCCGGATTACTGTTGAGCTGCCTGATCACAGCGAAAAACAGATGATAAACCTTTGCGCCAACAACTATCTTGGATTGGCAGACCACCCAAAGCTGATTGAGGTGGCCAAAACTGCGATGGACGATCACGGCTATGGTATGGCCAGTGTGCGCTTCATTTGCGGCACGCAAGACCTGCACCGCGAGCTGGAACAAAAACTGGCGCGGTTTCTGGCCAAGGATGATGCGATCCTTTTCGCCGCCTGTTTTGATGCCAATGGCGGGCTGTTTGAACCGCTTCTGGGGCCCGAGGATGCAATTATTTCCGACAGCTTGAACCATGCCTCGATCATTGACGGCATCCGGTTGTGCAAGGCGCAGCGATATCGCTATGCCAACTCGGATATGACGGATTTGGAGACAAAGCTGAAAGAGGCTCGCGCTGCGGGTGCCCGTTTCATCATGGTCGCCACGGATGGAGTATTTTCGATGGACGGGTATCTTGCCAACCTGCCCGAAGTCACCCGTCTGGCACAGGAATATGACGCCATGGTTATGGTCGATGATTGCCACGCCACCGGCTTCATGGGCCCACAGGGGCAGGGCACGCCCGCGCATCACGGGGTTGATGTCGATATCCTTACCGGCACGTTGGGCAAGGCTCTTGGTGGCGCGATTGGTGGCTATATTGCCGGGCCTCAGGCGGTGATCGACCTGCTTCGGCAACGTGCTCGACCTTACCTGTTCTCCAACTCCCTGCCGCCTGCAATTGTCGCTGCGGGCATTGAGGCAATCAAGCTGGTTGAGGAGGGTAACGAGTTGCGCACACGGCTTTTCGAGAACGCAGCCTATTGGCGAGCGGGGCTGACCGACCTTGGTTTTGAGCTGCTTGAGGGCGAACACCCGATTATTCCCGTGATGCTGGGTGACGCGCGCCTCAGTCAGGAAATGGCGAGCAAGCTATATGAACGAGGTGTCTATGTTGCCGGGTTCTTCTTTCCGGTGGTCCCGAAAGGTCAGGCACGTATCCGCACCCAGATGAACGCAGCACTGACAAAAGAAGAACTGGATTTCGCACTGGAGGCTTTCGCAAAAGCGGGCCGAGAGACAGGAGTGTTGTCATGAACACGATGAAAGCGTTGGTGAAGTCCAAAGCACAAGAAGGTCTTTGGATGGAGACCCGACCGATACCCGAAATCGGACCGAACGACGTGCTGATCAAGGTCCATAAGACCGGTATCTGTGGCACCGATGTCCATATCTGGAATTGGGATGAGTGGTCGCAAAGGACCGTCCCCGTCGGGCTGATTACAGGCCACGAATTCGCCGGCGAGATTGTCGAGATCGGGCGCAATGTCGACGACCTTTCCATCGGGCAGCGTTGTACCGGTGAAGGCCACCTGATCGGCAAGCACTCGCGCCAGAGCAGGTCGGGTAAATTTCATCTAGATCCCGAGACCAAAGGCATAGGTGTAAACGTTGATGGCGCTTTTGCCGAATACCTAGCGCTTCCTGCCTTCAATGTGGTCCCTCTGCCCGACGTGATCCCCGACGAGATCGGCGCCATTCTCGACCCATTGGGCAATGCGGTGCATACGGC
>CAYYOF010000009.1:66652-67709 GCA_964473185.1 uncultured Marinosulfonomonas sp.
ACGATCAAGGGTGTTTATGGCCGCGAGATTTTCGAGACCTGGTACAAGATGATCGCCATGTTGGAGGACGGGTTGGATATCAGCCGCATCATTACCCACCGCTTGCCGGTTGATGAATTCGAGCAAGGTTTTGCCATCATGAAAGCCGGCAAGTCAGGTAAAATCGTTCTCGACTGGACCTGATAGGAAACGCACCATCATTATACCTCTACCCGCGGCGACGCACTCGCGCTTACGTTTAAAGAAGCCTTGCTTGCCGGATGGGGGAATATGCATGTCTCTGCAGTGACCTGCGCCCCAAGTTTCCACCAGCTTGCGCGGTGTCCTTGGGGGCAAGAGCAGGTTAGGTCAGACTCTAGTTCAAAATGGAGGAAATTCTTAGTGGCAGGTCAGCTGACGTCATGGGTGAAATGGTCCAATCCAGCACTGTAAGGCGCGTGTTGTGGGCCCGAGTTGTTATACTGATAGGTGCCGATATGGCTGTTGGAACGGGTGTTTCGACCTTGTATACATCACTTTGTCATCTCATCTGCAGCTAGCCGAGGGATTGCTGCTGGCCATTCAAGATCATTAGGCCAAACGTGAGCGAAAACTGCGATGGCGTAGAACCACGCCTTTTCTCCGCAGGACGGAACCGCACCAGGGCGCAATTTGCGGATGGTCTGAATGGCCTGATACGCATCAGTTTCGCCGATATTTCCAACATCTGCTGGCGCACCTATTGCAGGCTTCATATCGCGCCACTCCAACGCTTTGCCGTGGTATGCGGTCAGCAGTTGATCAAGCGCTTTGATATGAAGGACATTCTCGTAACTGGCGGCACTACAGGCCGCACCACTTTCCAAAGCCGGAACCCATCGAGCCGGATTAAGATCGGGACAAATCCAAAGGGCTATCTTGCGACGTATATTCATCACGCAGCCCCCTCGTTCAGATCATCCGCGTGCTGCGCCATGCGGCGCTCATAAATATGCGAAACCGTTTCGGCACCTGCCGCCTCGATGATCTTCGCCAGCAACACTTTACTCTTTGCGCCACCGGTCTGCCCGAAGGTTAC
>CAYYOF010000010.1:0-52634 GCA_964473185.1 uncultured Marinosulfonomonas sp.
ATTGACGGTATTTTCCGCTTTGGCCGAGATAAAGAGCATAAGGCTATTGTTTCGGTTAAAGGTGGCAAGAACCTTGGCGTCGCAATGATCCGCGATCTGGATGCGGTGGTGACCGAACAAAAAGCGCAGATCGGTATCTTTCTGACCCTGCACAAACCCACCAAACCGATGATTGAGTGGGCCAAGGGGGCTGGAACGTTCGAGGTTGAAGGGTTTGATCCGGTGCCGCGCCTACAGATCGTCACCATCGAGGCAGCCCTGAAAGACGGCCCGCGCACAGTAGATACGCCGCTGCGCCACGGCAGCCCGTACAAGAAGGCTGCCAAAGAGCAGGACACAACGGCCCAAGGCCGTCTGGATATTTAGGATCAGCGCAGCAGTTTTGCCTTGTAGATGTAGGTGCCGAACGGGACCAGAGAGGCTAGGGCTCCGATGCCTGTCAGGCGGCCATCTATGCGGCCCTTAATGAAGTGAAACAGCAGTGCTGCGATGAACAGCAGGAACAATGCGCCGTGCACGGGGCCGATGATTTTCACCAGTATCGGCATGTCCAACAGACGTTTGAACGGCACCGCGATGAAGACCAGCGCGATCAGGGATGTGCCCTCGAACAGGGCGGCGATTTTTAGCCATGTCAGGTCTGGTTTTTGCATTGGGTTTGCTCGCGCCTTTAGGGATGCTGCGGAGCCATAGCAAAGCCCGCCGATCAGGGACATGCGGCAAAATAGGCGAATGTCTGGGCGGTTGACACAAAACGGGAACAGGTGTAGAACACGGAAGAACGCCCTGTTTCTGGGCGGTATTGGGTGACCTCGGGGAGTGTGGCTATGCTGACGCGCAAACAACTGGAACTGCTGGATTTTATCAACAAGCGGGTGTCGCGGGACGGTGTTCCGCCCTCGTTCGATGAAATGAAGGATGCGTTAAGCTTGCGGTCGAAATCCGGCATTCACCGGCTGATTACAGCGCTGGAGGAACGCGGGTTTATCCGGCGTCTGGCGCATCGGGCGCGGGCGATTGAAATTATCAAGCTGCCGGATGCGTTGGGCGGTATGCCCACAGGTGTAATGGGCGGCGCCCCGACGGGTGGCTTTAAGCCACAGGTGATTGAAGGCGACAAGCCGGATGCGCCGCGCGATGCAATGCCGGTGATGATTGGTCACGCGGTCGAACTGCCGGTGATGGGCCGGATTGCAGCGGGCACCCCGATTGAAGCAATTTCCGAGGTGTCGCACAACGTGTCGGTTCCCGGTGGAATGATCAGCGGTCAGGCGCATCATTATGCGCTCGAGGTTAAGGGCGATTCAATGATTGATGCCGGCATTAACGACGGTGACGTGGTGGTGATCCGCGAAACCTCGGCAGCCGATAACGGTGATATCGTTGTGGCGCTGGTCGAGGGGCACGAGGCGACGCTGAAACGCTATCGACGCAAGGGCGATATGATCGCGCTTGAGGCTGCCAACCCCGCTTATGAAACCCGCATGCTGCCTGAAGAACAGGTCAAGGTGCAGGGGCGTCTGGTTGGATTGATCCGGACGTATTAGGGCGCACCCCGTATAACCGGATTTGTTTAGCCATCAGCCCCCTAGACCGCGTTTGTTTCAGATGCGTTCAGGTTACCTGATGGATTTCACGTTATGGGGCTTGCTCAAATGTAAAACCCAAGCACCTCTGGCATTTACGTCACAACATTGACCCAATAGCGTGATTCCACCAAAGCGGTCATTGGATCAAAACGCCGCGAATGGCAAGTTCGAGCCCTTGTTGACGTCCGCGAAATATTTTCTGATACTCATCAACGCCCGCACTTGAAGGGAATTGGACCAAATATGCACACCTTTGACATACCTGATGGATTTCACGATTTTCTGACCACAGCAAAGAAGAGCACCTATGCTGGCTCAGATGATGAAACCACTCTGCCTGATCCGCTTCTTAATCAGAGCATGCAGCTTGAATATCGTGAGGGAGATTGGTTCTATCGAGACATCTACTATGGCACATCATTCTTTTCTGGCATGGAAGTCATTTATCTTTTGGGTAAGCCGTTGTGGTCAATGACATATTCAGGCGGAGTAGACTTGGGTGTGGATGCGCAAAAAACCAGACAGCTTTACAATTTCTTGAGGTCTGCCCTCAGCGATTTACCCATCAAATTTCCAGTTAGAGGCCCCACTAATTTCTCCGACAAAATGTACGACTACAAAATGCGATCAAACGGCAATTTGATTGGCTTTTCTGGATATGAGACAATTCAAAGGGGCGATACGGAATTATACTCACTGACTTTTTCTGGGGGTATGCTGCGTTGAACCTTTGAGTAGAACGTCGCTTTGTCCGCTCAGCCGCCGTTTGGCGTTGCCTGTTTCAATGTCTTCTTACTGTGTCGGCCCGCAGCCCTAGCTTTAACAGCGGCACTCGGTGCGAGTGAAAAAATGTGTAGTGCTCGACAACAAGAAAACCACATCAATCCTATCAGTCAGAATTCCACAACCTTACCCCTGCCCGCGCCTTTGATGCGACCACCCGCAACCCGTCCACATCTTGATAAATAGCCAGTGCACCGGTTTCCTTCAGGGATATGGCATCTATCATAATGCACGCCCCGTCCCCGTCATATTCCGCCGTGGTCACTACCCAGCGTCCCGCAATACACGCCGCCGCAAGGCGTGGCTGTGCCCCTTTCCCTGTAAGATGCAAAAACGCCTGGCCGCCCAGATCGAACTGCCGCGCACCCTTCTCGCCCGATATCCCGTCCCGCTCGAATGCCACCGCCTGTTCCAGGCCACCATCACCGTCATTTTCCAGCCAGCTGCGGGCCGAAAAGCCGTCGCCACGCGGCTTACTAAGGCTGCGCCCCTCTGGCCCCATTACCCCGACCAACCCACCGCTGCTTGAGATCAGAACAGCAGGGCGCTCGGTTTGTGCCCACAGCACAAAACCCATCAGCGCCACCCCGATACCTGCAAATCGCAAGCGGCCCTGCCACAGGATCAACCACAGCATCCCGACCCCGATCAGCGGCAGCACAGCCGCCATCGGCGTCACCACATGGCTCAGCGCCCCATCCAGCCCCGCCACCCATTCGGCCACGCCCAATATCCACAACACCCCCCAGCGCATCATCGCCAAACCGATCCACGCCAGCCCCAGCGGATAGAGCAACGCAGCCACCACGGCCGCGGGCATCACCAATATCCCCATCAAGGGCACGGTCAGCATGTTGGCAAGCAACCCGTAATGGGCGATCTGGTTGAAATGCGCCGCCGCCACGGGGGCCGTCGCTGCGCCTGCCACAAACGACGAAATCAGAACCGTCAGCACGGGGCGAAGGTATGGCGGCACGGCGGAGCCATCCCAGTGACGCAACGCCCCGAACACCGCCACCAGCGCTGTGGTCGCGGCAAAGGACATCTGGAAGCCGGGGCCGGTCAATGCTTCGGGGCGGCGGATCAGAACGATGATTGCGGCCAATGCCACGGCCCGCAGGGTCAAGGCGCGACGATTAAACAGCACCGCCACCAACATGACAGCGACCATGATAAAGGCGCGTTCAGTGGCCACATTACCGCCGGACAACGCCAAATACCCCGCCGCCGCGACCAGCGACATCGCAGCGGCTATTTTCTTGATCGGCCAGCGCAGGTTGATCACCGGCACCATAGCCAGACCATAGCGCAACGCCCCGAACACGAACGCGGTCAGCAGCCCCATGTGCAAGCCCGAAATCGCCAGCAAATGCGCCAGGTTCGAGGCCCGCAATTGCCCCAGCACCTCGCGGCGCATGCCGGACCGGTCCCCCGTCATGATCGCGGCGGCAAAAGCGCCTGCATCGCCAGGCATCATCGATTGAACGCCTTGCGATATGTCCCTACGCAAGCGTTGGATCACCAACCCTGCCCGCCCCGCGTCAGCCGGCGCCAACATCAACACTGGTGAACGGGTGTAGCCAACCGCGCCCAGCCCCTGAAACCACGCCATGCGCTGGAAATCAAAGCCGTCCGGCTCGACCGGACCATTGGGCGGTGACAGGTGGCCGGTGGTGATCACCACCATGCCGGGTTCGGGGGTGATGTAGCTGCCTTTGCCATGCAGCGTCACCCGCACCTTGGCGGGTGTGCGCCAATCGGGCATCCGCTCCAGCACCACGCGGTCCAGCGTCAGGCGCACCTTGTCCGAGGACGAGCGGTCTACCTTGATCACCCGCCCCTCGATCGGGCCATAATAGCGAAACCCCAGCACCGGATCGGCCACCATATGGGCGCGTGCGCCAGCAACCAGTATGCCGGCCACCACCAACAGGGCCACCAAGAACAAAGGCCGCAACCGCTCGCCCAGCCACATCGCCGCCGCCGTCAACACAACGGCCAACGCCCCCAGCGCCCCGTACGCACCGCCGCCCGGCTCGACCTTTAGATCAAAGTATATGCCGACCCCGAATGCCAGACACACCGGCACCCACGCGAACAGATGCCCGCGCTGGCCCAGAACCACATCCAGCGGGTTGGATATTTGCACCACTCTTGTCCTTACCTGCGCTCGGCATTAATACATCCTTAACGCTACCCCCCTCATGGTTTCCAAAAGGTTAATTTTTATGCCCGCACGCCCAGTAGTCACCCGTTTTGCCCCGTCCCCCACCGGATACCTGCATATTGGCGGTGCCCGCACCGCCCTGTTCAACTGGCTGTTCGCCCGCCATCACGGTGGCGAATTCCAGCTGCGGATCGAGGATACCGATCGCGCCCGTTCAACCCCCGAGGCCACAGCCGCCATTTTGCGCGGTATGGAATGGCTGGGGCTGGACCATGATGGCGAGGTGATCAGCCAGTTCGCGCGCATGGATCGCCACGCAGAAGTGGCGCATCAAATGCTGGATGCGGGCCATGCGTATAAGTGTTTTTCAACGCAAGAAGAGATTGCCGCGTTTCGCGAGGCCGCAAAGGCCGAGGGCAAATCCACCCTGTTCATCAGCCCTTGGCGCGATGCCGACACCGCCAGCCACCCCGACGCGCCTTATGTGATCCGGATGAAAGCCCCGCGCGCGGGCCAAACGGTGATTGATGACCAAGTGCAGGGACCAGTAAAATTTGAAAATAATTTGCTGGATGACATGATTTGTTTACGTTCTGATGGCACACCCACCTATATGCTGGCTGTTGTTGTAGATGATCACGATATGGGCGTGACCCACGTTATCCGTGGCGATGACCATTTGAACAATGCCGCCCGCCAAACGCTGGTCTATACCGCGATGGGCTGGGATGTGCCGGTCTGGGCGCATATCCCGCTGATCCACGGACCGGACGGCAAAAAGCTGTCCAAACGCCACGGGGCACTTGGGGTCGAGGAATATCAGGCGATGGGATATCCTGCGTCGGCCATGCGCAACTATTTGGCGCGGCTGGGGTGGAGCCACGGGGATGATGAGTTTTTCACCACCGAGCAGGCAATAGAGTGGTTCGATCTGGGCGGGATTGGCAAATCCCCGTCACGGTTTGACTTCAAAAAGCTGGATAATCTATCGGGCCAACACATTGCGGCGACAGCGGATGCGGATCTGCTGGACCAGATTGATGCGTTTTTGAGCGTGACCGGACAGCCCGCCTTAAGGGGCGAACAAAAAGCTGTTATGTCGCGCGGCATGTATTGCCTGAAAGAACGCGCTAAAACTCTGCCGTTACTGCTTGATAAGGCTGAATTTATCCTGGCCAATAGGCCTATTGCACCAGATGAGAAGGCCGCGAAACTGCTCGACGATGTATCCCGTGGTATACTGAACCAATTGACGCCCCGCTTGCAAGATGTTAGCTGGACACGCGAGGCCTTGGAAGAGGTAGCAACGAGGGTTGCCGAGGAAAATGACGCCAAGTTTGGCAAAATCGCCGGACCTCTTCGGGCGGCACTGGCGGGACGTACTGCAACGCCAAGTGTTTTCGACATGATGCTAGTCTTGGGGCGCGAAGAAACCATCGCAAGGCTGAACGACGCAATTGGCTAAGGCGCGCAATGCCTTTGGCCGAAACGATAACCGCAAGCCCGCTGCGATCCGCGCGACGGGACAATGATAGGAACAAAAATGACCGACAGTAAAAAGACCGCCACCCTGACTTTTGATGGCAAGACGCTTGAATTGCCAATGTATTCCCCGACCGAGGGGCCGGATGTGATCGACATCCGCAAGCTCTATGGCCAAGGCGGTGTGTTCACTTACGATCCAGGGTTCACCTCGACGGCGGCCTGTGATTCCTCGATCACCTATATTGACGGCAATGCCGGTATCCTGCTGCACCGTGGCTACTCCATCGAACAACTGGCGGCAAAATCCCACTACCTCGAGGTTTGCTATCTGCTGCTCTATGGTGAATTGCCTTCGGCGCATGAATTGGAAGATTTCGAGGAACGTGTGACGCATCACACTATGCTGCACGAGCAGATGCTGAATTTCTTTCGCGGGTTTCGCCGTGATGCCCCGCCGATGGCGATTATGGTGGGTGTGGTCGGCGCGATGTCGGCGTTTTACCACGATTCAACTGATATCAAAGACCCGCACCAGCGCGAGGTTGCCTCGATCCGGATGATCGCCAAGATGCCGACGATTGCGGCGATGGCATACAAATATTCGCAAGGGCAGCCGTTTGTCTATCCGCGCAATGATCTGGATTATGCCTCGAACTTCCTGCGGATGTGTTTTGCCATTCCGGCCGAAGATTACGAGGTCGACCCGATTTTAGCCCGCGCGATGGACCGTATTTTCACGCTGCACGCGGATCACGAGCAAAACGCCTCGACATCCACCGTGCGTCTGGCGGGATCATCGGGCGCCAACCCGTTCGCCTGTATTGCTGCCGGTATTGCCTGCCTGTGGGGGCCAGCGCATGGTGGCGCGAACCAAGCCTGTCTGGAAATGCTGGAAGAGATCGGCACGGTTGACCGCATTCCAGAATTCATTGCCCGCGCCAAGGACAAGAAGGACCCGTTCCGCCTGATGGGTTTCGGGCACCGCGTTTACAAAAACTTTGACCCTCGCGCCACGGTTCTGAAAGAAAGCGCCGACGAGGTGCTGGAACTGATGGGGATCGAGAATAATCCGAAATTGCAGGTTGCCAAGGCGCTGGAAAAAGCGGCGCGCGAGGATCCTTATTTCATCGAGAAGAAACTGTTCCCGAATGTGGATTTCTATTCGGGTATTATCCTTGAGGCGATGGGTTTTCCCACCTCGATGTTCACGCCGATTTTTGCGCTGTCGCGCACGGTTGGCTGGATTTCACAATGGAAAGAAATGCTGGATGATCCGCAACTGAAAATCGGACGTCCACGGCAGCTGTATCACGGCGAGTCTTTCCGCGAATATATGAATGTGGAAGATCGGTAGGAATACGACCTGGTTGCGAGAATTCAAAGGGCCGTCCGATTGGGTGGCCCTTTTTTGATGGTATGGTAAAGGCTGGTACCGGCCCATATTGAGCCTTCTTTGCGTTAGTCAGTGAGCCGTTTTCTTTAAAAGAAAACGAACTGGAAAATTGCAATTTTCCATGTCGGAATTTTCGAAAATTCCGGCTGCCTGATTGACAGCTTTGTCCCATGCAGCAGCCATTGCGACATGCAACCATTCCCCGCGGTAATGGATCGTGCCAAACGCCCTACCCCCCTTTTTCCTTGCTCCGCAACGACCACCGCTCTAAAATACAGGCGGGTCCGCAGTTCACCCAGACGCCGCCGGTGTTGCCACCATGCTAAACCTGCTTTGATATCCTGATTTATTGTCTTTTTGCGCAATATGACAAGGGTGGCTCTTGTAGATTTTTAGCGCAGGAAAGGCATGCTATGTCACGCGATCTAATCCCACTGCAAATCACCGATCTATCGGGTTTTGCCAGTCAATTACGTAAACAACTTACCCAGAATGACGAACTTCCCGGCCATCTTGCTTTTCTTGGGATGATTGCGCGGGCCGCAGGGTTTCGCAATTACCAGCATCTGCAAAGTCAGGCCGATAGATCACGTCCGTTATCGAAAGATGCCGCCAGAAAACTGGAGCGTGCCCTTCGGGTATTTAGCAAGGACGCGAAAATGTCCCATTGGCCCGCCGCCACAGCCATTCAGGGTCTGTGCCTGTGGCCGATCTGGTTTGATCTGGAGCGGGGTGCGGAACTGGCTGAATCGCAAGTGAACAACGCCATCAAATCACGGATAGAATTTGAGGATTACCCGTTGGTGCGCCGATCATTAATTGTTCATAAATTCATGACGCGCACAAAGGACGGCAAGGTTTACACCCGCCTAAGCATCACCCCGCCGCCCGAGGTAATCTTGCTGATCAAATCCTTATCAGCGGCTTAGCGGCCCTCGTAATTGGCCGGACGTTTTTCCAAAAACGCGAGCACGCCTTCTTTGAAGTCCCGCGTTTTGCCGCATTCGCCTTGCAACTTGGCCTCAAGCGCCAGTTGCTCGTCCAATGTGTTGTCGAACGATCCGCGAATGGCTTGCTTTACGTGGGCATAGGCAGCAGTTGGCCCGCTCGCCAGTTTGGCAGCGCGGCCATACCAATGATCAGCAAAGCCATCATCCGCCACCGCCTCCCAAATCATGCCCCAATCGGCAGCCTGCTGGGCTTTGATAGGTTCGGCAAATAGCGCCGCTCCCATCGCCTTCGCAGCGCCCATCTGGCGGGGCAACCAGTAGGTGCCGCCAGCGTCGGGGATCAGGCCGATGCGGGTGAAGGCTTGCAGGAATACAGCACTTTTTGTGGCGATCACCACATCCGCTGCCAACGCAAGGTTGGCCCCTGCCCCCGCTGCCGCCCCGTTCACCGCCGCAATCGTCGGGATCGGGCATTCATATATCGCGGTCAGCATTGGCAGATATTCGTCGCGCAGGGTGCGCTCCAGATCAATGTCGGCGGTGTTGGCGCGATCGCCCAAATCCTGGCCTGAACAAAACGCGCGGCCCTTGCCGGTGATTACCAGCACCCGTGCGGATGTGCCCGCGTCTTTGACAGCGTGGGTGATTTCGGCCCGCATCTGGGTATTTAGTGCGTTCATCACGTCGGGGCGGTTCAGGGTAATGACTGCAATGTCATCCCGCACAGTCAGCCGGATTGTGGAATAGTTCATGTCGCGCCTCCAAAATGTGTATCCCTAAAGAGATACCTCTTTGGCCCGCAATTAAAAGGGCAACCCCGCGTTATTCTTTCAGGATTTCCGCAAGGCGTGCTTCTTCGTCATTCGTAAGGTCCGCACCGGCCACGTTTTGCGCGGTTGAACGTCCGCGCAAATAGACAAATCCGGCGATCAGCGCCAGCAACAGCAACACCGGACCTGCAATATAAAGGATGATGTTGGAGCCAACCCATGTTGGCCGCATCAGCACATATTCGCCATAACGCTCGACGACGAAATCCAGAATTTCCTGATCCGTGTCACCATCGACCAGCCGTTCCCGCACCAAAAGGCGCAGATCGCGCGCGATTCCGGCATTGGATTCGTCGATGTTTTCACCCTGACAGACCACGCAGCGTAATTCCTGCCCCAAGCCCCGCGCGCGGGCCTCGAGCACAGGGTCGGACAGCACCTCGTCCGGTTGCACCGCAAATGCGGGGCTGGCCAACAGGGTTATGATCAGGATCAAATATTTCATCACATTACTCCGCCGGTGCCATAGCCGCAGTGCGCTGTTTGCGTGCTCCAGCGGCCACGCGGTAACGCCTATCAGTCAGGCTGATCATTCCGCCAAGCGCCATGATGATACAACCGGCCCAAATCCAGCTGGCAAAGGGTTTGATATAGGTGCGCACGGCCCAGCCGCCGCCATCCTGTGCATCGCCAATCACCAGATAGATATCGCGCAGGAACCCGTTGTGGATCGCCGCCTCGGTCGTGGGCATCGCCTGCACCGGATAGAGCCGTTTTTCAGGTGTCAGGGTGGTGACCAGCTTGCCATCGCGCGTCACCGACATTTCGCCTTTGGTGGTGATATAGTTCGGCCCCTGCTCGCGTTTGACGCTCAGCAAGGTGATCTCGTAATCGCCAACCGTGAAGGGTTCGTTCAGTTGCGCCACGCGGATGTCTTCTTCGGACCAAGCGGTCAGACAAGCGATGCCAAGGATCGCAATGCCAAGCCCGCCATGTGCGGTAGCCTTGCCCCAGTCTGCGCGGGGCAGTTTGGTCAGGCGGCGCAATCGTGCCCCGTATCCGCTGCGCCCTGTGCGCATCCACAAATCCAGCGCCGAGCCGAACACCAGCCAAACACCAAGTGCAATTCCAACCGGCCCAAGGGCCGAACGTCCAGTTTGCATGGCCCAAACCAGCAATCCTGCGGCCAATGCCAGCGCCATAACGCCTGTCATTGATTTTACCGCACGTCCCAACCGCGCCCGTTTCCACGGCAGGATCGCGCCGATCGGCATGATAATCGCCAGCGCCACCATGAACGGGGTGAACGCCATATTGAAAAACGGCGCGCCGACAGACAGTTTACGGTCAAATGCTATTTCGGCCACCAGCGGCCAGATCGTGCCGATAAAGACCACGAAAGCCGCAACGGCCAGCAGGATATTGTTCATCACCAGCGCGGTTTCACGGCTGGCCATCGAGAACACGCCCTTGGCCTCCATCGAATGGGCGCGGATCGCAAACAGCACCAATGCCCCGCCAGTAAAGAACGCAAGGATGAACAGGATATACACCCCGCGCACGGGGTCCGTCGCAAAGGCATGCACTGAGGTGAAGGCGCCCGAGCGCACAATGAACGCGCCGATCAGCGAGAAGCCAAAGGCGAGGATCGACAAAAGGATGGTCCAGCTTTTCAACGACTCGCGTTTTTCGACCACAATGGCCGAATGCAGCAGAGCGGCGGCGATCAGCCACGGCATGAAGGACGCGTTTTCAACCGAATCCCAAAACCAGAAACCACCCCAGCCCAACTCGTAATAGGCCCACCATGAGCCAAGCGCGATGCCGATGGTCAGGAAAATCCATGCGGCCAATGTCCATGGGCGCACCCAGCGGGCCCATGCCGCATCAACGCGCCCCTCAATCAGGGCGGCAACGGCAAAACTGAACGACATAGACAGGCCAACATAGCCTAAATATAGGAACGGCGGGTGGAACGCGAGGCCGGGGTCCTGAAGTAGCGGATTCAAATCCTGCCCGTTAAAGGGCGGGTTTTGCAGGCGTTCAAACGGGTTCGAGGTGAACAGGACAAAGCCCATAAAGGCCGCCCCGATCGAGGATTGCACAGCCAGCACACGGGCCCGCAGGCTGGGCGGAAGATTAGTGCCGAACCACGCGGCGCATGCGCCAAACAGTGTCAGGATCAGCACCCAGAGCAGCATCGAGCCCTCATGATTGCCCCAGACACCGGCCACTTTATAGAGCATCGGTTTGGCGGTATGCGAGTTTTGCACAACCACCCGCAGCGAGAAATCCGAGGTGACAAAGGCGTATGTCAGTGCGCCAAAGGCAAAGGCGGTCAGGAAGAACTGCGCATTGGCGGCGGGTATGGCAACAGCCATCCAGCCCGGCCAACGCTTTTGCGCCCCGATAAGAGGAATGGACGCCTGCACAAGGGCAACGGCGAAGGCAAGGATCAGGGCGAAATGGCCAAGTTCAATAATCATGGCCCCTTCTTAAGGGGTTCAAGCGGTCAGGCCAACGGCAATTCGCGTGTTTGGGTCGGACGCATTGTCACAATCAAGTTAACGTCGGGCAAGTTAACGCGCGGGTCTGTTGATCAGGATGATGCCGCCCGCCACCAACACCAGCGAGATAATCACCTCGGTGCTTATCGTCTCGCCCAGCAAGGCCCAGCCCATAAACACGCCGAATATTGGTGTGAGGAAACTGAATGAAGCCACTGAACTGGTTGGATAAATTGATAACAACCACAGCCAGAAGATAAATCCGGCCGACACGATCACCACGATCTGAAAGCCAAGACCCCAGAGGTGGATCGGCTCCAGATCACGGATTAGCGGACCAAACAGCGGGGCCGCCAGCAGTAAAATTGGCGTCGAAACCAGCACCTGCCAGAATACCTGCATTTCAGCACGCACCTCGGATAGGCGCGTGGTGCGTGCCACCAGCGCGATACCGGCCCAGCCGATTGCCGCGCCCAAAGCGAACAAATCACCCGTCAGGCTGCCCCCATCCCCCGTCCCGCTCGAGATGATCGCATAGGCGACACCAACGAAGGCCATCGTTAGCCCCGCTGCTTTGATCCGCGTGATCCGTTCATCCGGCATCAGGAAATGCGCCGCAATCGCCAGCCAGACCGGCATGGAGTAGAAAATCACCGTGGTGCGGGTGACGCTGGTCAAATCCAGCGCCATGAACAGGCATAGAAATTCAAATGAAAACACCACGCCCATCAGGATGCCGGCGCGTGTGGTGCCCGGTTTGAAATCGAGTTTTCGGCCCCGCAGACGTATCCAGAGCCAGACGCAGAATATCACCCCGAGCGAGCGTAGCCCTGCGAAAAACACCGGCTGCAAGCCGCCGTTCACCACCTTGATTACCACTTGGTTAAAGCCCAAGAGCACGGAAAACCCGATCAGCGATACCGCGCCAAAGGCGTCTATGTTGGGTTTGCGATTCATTTCGTCTCCTGTATTTTGGCCAACAGCACACGCCTGCCAGCATTTTACAAGCCTATGGGTGAAATCACGCCGTCTGCACCGCACCGTAATGCTGCTTTTGATTTATTGTTTGACTACAATGTCAGGATGGTGCCCAATTGCGGGATTAATTGAAATGGGAGCCAATATGCCGTCTGTGGGGGACCACGCAGCCACGATTGAAGCCGCCATCGCACGCGATGAAGCAGCTAGGCATCCTTTGGTCGCGTCTTGGCAAAGGTCAAGCGTGCTGCATGAACTGGACCCTGCCAAACCGCAAGCGCCTGAGCGCCTCACCGATCAGGAACTCAAGGAAGCGCAGGAGCGTTTAGGCCTGCTGGTCAACACCAGCGAGGTCAGTCTGGACCAATTATACCTTGCGGTTGGCGATGTCGGGTGCAGCGTTATTCTGGCCGATAAAAACGGCGTGGCCATTGCGCGGCGAGGGGCGGAGCAGGACGACAAGACGTTCGATAAATGGGGCCTTTGGACCGGTGCCATCTGGAGCGAAGAAAGCGAGGGCACCAACGGGGTTGGCACTTGTATTGTTGAAGAACGCCCGCTGACGATCCACAAAGACCAGCATTTTCATTCTAAAAACACCGGATTGTCCTGCACGGCGGCCCCGATTTTTGATCACGAGGGCAATCTGATGGCGGTAATCGATGTTTCCTCTTGCCGTGCCGATTTAACGGCCGGTTTTTCGCGCCTGATATCGGTGGCGGTGGTTGATACCGCGCGCCGCATTGAAACCGATCATTTCAGGGCGCGGTTCTCGGATGCGCGGATAGTACTGGCCTCGGCCAAGGAGGCCCGGAAACCAGCGCCGGAAAACCTGCGCGGTGCGGCCTTGATTGCCGTCGACAAAGACGATCTGGTGATTGGCGCAACACGGGGCGCACGAAACATTTACGGTCTAAGCAACACCGATCTGGAAAACCCGCGACCATTAAGCAGCCTGCACGGCCAAAAGGTGGATCAGGCTCGCGAATATGCGATGGCAGAACAGCGAATTATTCAGCAGGCCATGGCCAATTCTGGTGGAAATGTCAGTGCGGCGGCGCGGGCAATGGCCATCAGCCGCGCCACGCTGCATCGCAAGTTAAAGAAATTCAAAACCTGAAATCGCGCGTTGTGATTGAAAACTGTATCAGCATTGCGACACAATGGGCCTGTTATTTCATGCGGGCAAGATGACAGGCATGAAATTTCAAGCCAGACTTTGTTCCAATATCATCAAAACAAATTTCTGGGAGGAAATGAAAATGGCTTTCAAGTTCAAAGAAAAATACGGCAACTATATCGGTGGCGAGTGGGTCGATCCTGTGGATGGCCAGTATTTCGACAATATCACGCCGGTAAACGGCTCGGTTTTGTGCCAAATCCCGCGCTCCAACGAAAAAGATATCGAACTGGCGCTGGATGCGGCCCACGCGGCCAAAGACGCATGGGGCAAAACCAGTGTGGCCGAGCGCAGTGTGATCATCAACAAAATTGCGCAGGTGATCGAGGACAACATCCCGTTGCTGGCCGAGGCCGAAACATGGGACAACGGCAAGCCGATCCGCGAAACCAACGCAGCCGACCTGCCGTTGGCGGTTGACCATTTTCGCTATTTCGCCGGTGTGATCCGTGCGCAAGAAGGATCATTAAGCCAACTGGATGATGATACCGTCGCCTATCACTTCCACGAGCCTCTGGGCGTGGTTGGCCAGATCATCCCGTGGAATTTCCCGATTCTGATGGCCACATGGAAACTGGCCCCTGCTTTGGCGGCTGGTAACTGTATCGTGCTGAAACCGGCCGAACAAACACCTGCATCAATCCTTGTGATGATGGAGTTGATCGGTGATCTGCTACCTGCTGGCGTTTTGAACGTGGTTAACGGCTTTGGGCTCGAGGCTGGTAAACCGCTCGCCACCTCCACCCGCATCGCCAAAATCGCCTTTACCGGCGAAACCACCACCGGCCGTCTGATCATGCAGTACGCGGCTGCCAACATCATCCCCAGCACGGTGGAATTGGGCGGCAAATCGCCCAACATCTTCTTTAAGGACATCATGGATGAAGATGACGAATTCCTTGATAAAGCGATCGAGGGATTGGTGCTGTTTGCTTTCAACCAAGGCGAAGTCTGCACCTGCCCGTCCCGCGCCCTGATCCACGAGGACATCTATGAGGAATTCATGGCGAAATGTCTGGAGCGCATCGAGGCTATCGTTCAGGGTGATCCGCTGGATTTCAACACCATGGTCGGGGCGCAAGCGTCTGAGGAGCAGTTTGAAAAGATCATGTCCTACATGGATATCGGCCGCAAGGAAGGTGCCGAAGTTCTGTGCGGTGGCGGTGCTGCCGAGCTGGATAACAAAACCTCGGGCGGCTATTACGTGCAGCCCACCGTGTTCAAAGGCCACAATAAAATGCGGATTTTCCAAGAGGAAATCTTTGGACCGGTGTTGGCTGTGACCACCTTTAAAACCGAAGAGGAAGCGCTGGAAATCGCCAATGACACGCTCTATGGCCTTGGCGCTGGCGTGTGGTCGCGCAATATAAACACCTGTTACCGCATGGGCCGCGCCATTAAGGCCGGACGTGTCTGGACCAATTGTTATCACGCCTATCCGGCGCACGCGGCGTTTGGTGGCTATAAACAGTCAGGCGTTGGCCGCGAAAACCATCTGATGATGCTGGGCCACTATCAGCAAACCAAAAACCTGTTGGTCAGCTATAACCCCAACAAACTTGGTTTCTTCTAAGCGATACAAATTGGGCGTGCCTAACCGCACGCCCTTTTTCCGCACCACGACGGGGGCTGCCTCTATGGACGATGCTGATAAACCCATCAGTCACGATGGCGAGCTAACGATGCGCAAACGCCTGCCCAACCGTATTAAGCTGAGCGATGAAATGTTGGCCAAGCAGGTGCTGGACCACATCAAGCCATCCTTGGCCGAATTTATCGAGCGCCAGCCGTTTTTCTTTATTGCCACCCCCAGCGATGTCGGGGCTTGTGATGCTAACTTTCGCGGGCGGGATTCTTCGCCAGCGGGCCACCCCCTGCCCTTGTTGAAAATAGCAGACCCGAAGACCATTCTGTTCCCTGATTTTGCCGGTAACGGGTTTTATAACAGCCTTGGAAACATCCACCTGAACCCACAAATCGGCATGCTGTTTATTGATTTCACTGAACAGCAACGCGCGCGGGTGAATGGCAAAGCCTTCATTCAGGATGTGGGCCCTGCCGAGGCCGAACTCTGGCCCAAAACCCAAGCCATTATCCGGGTCGAGGTTGAACATGCCTACCGGAACTGCCCCGCCCGCATCCCGAAAATGAAAACCTATGCCAATAGTGACAAAGTGGTTCATTTTGGTAAAATGAGGTGGCCATAGTGATGGGCGCACCCCAGAAACCGGAGGATCAGATGATTGATCAAGTCGAAGCCACCGAGGCTGCCTTGCAGTTGCTAAACGAAATCATTGCCGACCACGGGCCGGTGATTTTTCATCAATCCGGCGGCTGTTGCGATGGCTCCGCCCCGATGTGTTACGCTGAGGGCGATCTGATCATCGCGGACCATGACGTGCAAATGGGTGAAATTGCTGGCACGCCGTTTTACATCAGCGGGCCGCAATTTGAGGTCTGGAAGCACACCCGCCTGACCATTGATGTGATCAAAGGGCGGGGTGGCATGTTTTCGCTCGATAACGGACGCGGCAAACGGTTTATCACCCGCTCGGATTTATGCGAGGTTTAACAGGCCCTACGTTTGCGTTCATGTTGCAAGTTCCAATTCACCCGCGCCTTGTGCTAGGAGGAATGCGAACAAGGTGAACAGGGACGCCCAATGACATTACTGCAAATTGCTTCGCTACTGATCGTGCTGGCTGGCGCGTTCGGGGCCATCAACTATCTATTCCTGAAATTGCCCTCCTCTATCGGCATCCTGATTGTGGCGTTTCTGGCGTCCCTAGGCGTGATGGGGGTAGATTATTTGGTGCCAGAATGGGGCATGGCGGATGCGGTGCGATCACAGGTCGAGGAGTTGGAGTTTTCCAGCGCCCTGTTAGAAGGCATGTTGGGTCTGTTGCTGTTTGCAGGGGCCTTGCATGTCAAAATATCGGATTTGAGGCGCGAATGGATATTGGTGGCGCTGATGGCGACCATCGGGGTTGGCCTGTCCACCATGATCATTGGCGTCGGGTTCAGCTGGTTAACCGGCATGCCGCTGCTGGTGGCGCTGGTATTTGGCGCGCTGGCCTCGCCCACCGATCCGGTGGCGGTGCTGGGCGTGTTGCGGGCGGCGAACCTGAAGAAATCAATGGAGACCAAGATCGCGGGCGAGAGCCTGTTTAACGATGGCGTTGCCTATGTGGTATTCCTGATACTGGTCGGGCTGGCGTTTCCGTCGGGCCATGACGAACATGCTTCGGGTTTTGTCGATGTGCTTAAACTGTTTGTGCAGGAGGCCATCGGCGGGGCCGTGTTGGGTGGGGTTCTGGGCTGGCTGACCTTCCGCGTCATGCGGCTGATTGATGACTATTCGCTGGAAGTGCTGATCACGCTGGGGCTGGCCTTCGGCGGCTATGAGCTGGCAATTTTCCTGCATGTTTCCGCCCCTATTATGGCGGTGGTTGCGGGCCTGTTCATTGGCGACGTCGGGGTGAAACACGGCATGTCCGAGGAGACCCGCAAATATGTCGAGGCCTTCTGGAAACTGATCGACGAAATCCTGAACGCGGTTTTGTTCCTGATGATCGGGTTCGAGGTGTTCGCGGTGGCCTTTACCGATGACGCCATTATCGCGGGCATCGGCGCGATTGGCCTGTCGCTGTTTGGCCGTCTGGTGGCGGTTGCTGTGCCGGTGCTGGTGCTCAAACCGTTTCGCGAATTTTCCAAAGGGGTGATCCCGATTATGACGTGGGGCGGGTTGAAGGGTGGCATATCGGTCGCCTTGGCCCTGTCCCTGCCCGACAGCGAATATAAACCGCTGATACTGGCGGCGACCTATATTCTGGTGATGTTCTCGATCATCATTCAAGGGCTGACGGTGGCACCATTGGCGACACGGGTCGGGCGTGAGCCGGAGTTGATGTAACTCAAATGCACAGCGCCGCAGGCTTTATGTCTGCGGCACCGAGTTTGATCATTTTCAAGTCGGGAATTAATACCCACCCTTGCGTCGACTCTCAGGCAATCCAGCCAGTTTACCGCCCTGCTTCGACGGATCGCCCGGGAACAGCGCGTATAGGTCGCCCTGTTTGATCTTTTCGCCCCACGCGGTGGACATCGCCTTCATGATGGTGCGGGTGTTGGGGTGGACTTGGCCGTTGTCGAAATATTCCGTCCGTAGGAAATTGATCACATCCCAGTGGCGGTCGGTCATTTCGATGTTGTCAGCCGAGGCCATGAATGTGCCCATTTCCTCGGACCAATCTTCTTGGTTGGTCAGATAACCGTTGGCATCGGTTTCGATTTCATTGCCTTCATATTCAAATGACATAGTGAACTCCCTCGTTCTGTCGCGCGTGTTTGGTTGCCGTTACATTCAAGTATCATAATGTGTGGGGGCCATCAAGCTTATCGGGAAGCTGCCTGCCCATTGGTCAACGACTTTCTGCTAAAAGGCGGTGGTGATTTATGCCATAGTCGTCTTGGAACACGTATCAGTAACCTGGGAGTTTATTATGAGTCTTATGAAAACACTGGCAAAAGTTGCCATCGGCGTGGCTATGGCCAAGGGCGTCAGCAGCATGACCAACAAAGGCCGCGCGGCCCCGCAACGCAGCAGTGGTGGTGGCGGTTTGCTGGATGCCTTGATGGGTGGCGGCGGTAGTGCGCACACGCAGGGTGGCGGGCTTGAGGATATGCTCGGTGGTTTGCTTGGTGGCGGTCAGCAACAATCCGGTCGCGCGGCCAGTGGCGGTGGTCTGGGTGGTTTGCTAGATGGTCTAAGCGATGCCAGCACCCCGCGCGGTGGCGTTCAAACTGGACGCAGCAGCGGTGGCGGGCTGGACAGCATTCTGGACGGGCTGGCTGGCAAAGGCGCGGCCAAAGGCGGGTTGGGTGATCTGCTGGGCGGCATGACTGGCGGCGGCGGTGGTGATCTGGGCGGTTTGCTCGGTGGTCTGCTGGGCGCTGGTGCGGGTGCGGCGGCCCCAAAGGCCAAATCCACCGACAAGGATAAATCCGCCAACAAGCAAAGCAGCTTTGGCGACAAGTTCAACCAGTCCCTAACCCATGGCGGCGAGCCTGAAATTCCCCCGACCCCGCAACAGGAAGTGGCCGCGGGCCTGATGCTGCGGGCAATGATCCAGGCGGCCAAATCGGACGGCAAGATTGATGATAGCGAGCGCGAGAAGCTGCTGGGTAAACTGGGTGATATTTCGCCGCAAGAACGCGATTTCGTGAATGCCGAACTGGCCGCCGCGATTGATGTCAAAGGTCTGGCACGGCAGGTTCCAAACGGGATGGAAGCACAGGTTTATGCCATGTCGATCATGGGTATTGATCTGGATAACCAGACCGAGGCGCAATACCTGCATGATTTCGCCACCGAGCTGGGTATCGACAAACGCAACGTGAACCACATTCACGAGCAACTGGGCGTGCCGTCGATCTACGGCTAGACCCGTCACAACCCTGCCCCCGCCCACATTCACGTTGGCGGGGGTTTTTTATGGAAAAACCGGTGGAGACCAGATGCGATATCGCTTAAACTCTGGTGAAATCCATCTGGGGGCCTTTTATGCCTGAAACAATCATAGCCAAATGTGAGCGCTCTGGCCTGCGCATGACGGAACAACGCCGGGTGATTGCTGCTGTGTTGGAAGACGCGCATGACCATCCGGATGTCGAGGAATTATATGCCCGCGCCAGCGCGGTTGACGAACGCATTTCGATTGCAACGGTTTACCGCACCGTCAAATTGTTCGAGGAAGCGGGCATTCTGGACAAGCACGAATTTGGCGACGGGCGCGCACGCTATGAATCGGCAGATCGTGACCACCATGACCATTTGATTGATATGAATTCCGGCAAGGTGATTGAATTTATTGACCCAGAAATCGAGGCCTTGCAAGAAAAGATCGCCGAGAAGCTTGGCTATAAGCTGAAGGGGCATCGGCTGGAACTTTACGGCGTGCCGATCCGGAAATGATCCAGACCCAAAGAACGAACAACTTGCGCGGCATTGCCCTGATGGTTGCGGCAATGATCGGGTTCACCGTAACCGATTTATTCGTAAAATCGGCCTCGCTTGATTTACCGGTTGGGCAGATACTGGCCATTGCCGGCACGGGCGGCGGGATAATTTTCGCGCTGATGACCAAGGCACAAGGGTACGCTGTCTTTTCACGCGACTTTTTCCTGTGGCCCGTCATCCTGCGCAACCTGAGCGAGGCATTCGGGTCAGTCTGTTATGTCACGGCCCTTTCGTTGATTGATCTGTCCACCGCTTCCGCCATCATTCAGGCAACCCCGCTGGCCGTCACCCTAGGTGCTGTGATCTGGTTGCGCGAGGTTGTGCATTGGCGGCGCTGGAGCGCGATAATAATCGGGTTCATCGGCGTATTGATTATCCTGCGCCCGGGCGGAGATACGTTTGAGCCTGCAATGCTGTGGGCCGTAGCGGGAATGCTCGGCCTTGCCATGCGTGATCTGTCAACGCGAATGGTGCCCCCCGACATGCCGACGCTGCGAGTGTCGACCTATGGCATGGTGATGCTGCTGCCTGCGGGGCTGTTTTTGCTGGCTATTGGCGACGGCCCACGCGCGCTGAGCACGCTGAACTATGCACAGATGGGCGGCGCTATTGTGGTTGGCGTTCTGGGGTATTGGGCGATAACGGCGGCGATGCGTATTGGCGATGTATCCGTTGTGGCCCCGTTTCGATATTCGAGGATCATATTTGCCCTGCTGATCGGCACCCTTATTCTGGGTGAACGCCCAGACATGTGGACCCTTATCGGGGCTGCAATAACGATTGCTGCCGGTATATTTTCATTCCTGCGCGAACGGCGCGTGGCAAAGTCCGCAGAGCTATAGAAAACAACACCTGTTAGCGCTATCAAGTGCTGTTTACTTTCATTGGTTTGCTGTTATAGCTACGCAGGAACCGATAGCAGCAAGGACACCCCCAATGAGCATTATCATCGACATTTTCGCCCGCGAAATTCTGGACAGCCGTGGCAACCCGACAGTCGAGGTCGATGTGATACTGGAAGACGGCACCATGGGCCGCGCGGCGGTGCCATCCGGTGCCTCGACCGGCGCCTATGAGGCGGTCGAGAAACGCGACGGGGATATGTCGCGTTATGGCGGCAAAGGTGTTTTGAACGCAGTCGCCGCTGTGAACGGTGAAATCGCCGAAGAGCTGGTCGGCATGGACTGCGGCGAACAGGAAGCGATTGACGCAATTATGTGCGAGCTGGACGGCACCCCGAACAAAGAACGGCTGGGGGCAAACGCCATTCTGGGTGTGTCGCTGGCTGTGGCCAAAGCCGCCGCTGATGATGCGGCGCATCCGCTGTATCGCTACGTTGGTGGCACCGCTGCCCGCGTGTTACCAGTGCCGATGATGAACATCATTAATGGCGGTGAACATGCTGATAACCCTATAGATATTCAGGAATTCATGATCATGCCGGTGTCCGCCGAAAACATCCGCGATGCGGTGCGGATGGGCTCGGAAGTGTTCCACACCCTGAAGGGCGAACTATCGACGGCAGGCCTGTCCACCGGCATTGGTGACGAGGGCGGCTTTGCCCCGAACCTGTCGTCCACCCGTGATGCGCTGGATTTCATTCTGAAGTCGATCAAAAAGGCCGGTTATAAACCCGGCGAAGAAATCTATCTGGCGCTGGATTGCGCTGCGACCGAATATTATGTCGATGGTAAATACGAGATGAAGGGCGAGGGTAAATCGCTGACATCCGCTGAAAACGTCGCCTATCTGGAGGCGCTGGTGGCGGATTACCCGATCATCAGCATCGAGGATGGCATGTCCGAGGATGACTGGGACGGCTGGGTGGCGCTGAACGCTGCGTTGGGGGATAAAATCCAGTTGGTGGGCGATGATCTGTTTGTTACCAACCCCGAGCGTCTGGCCACGGGGATCGAGAAAAAAGCGGCCAATTCATTGTTGGTAAAAGTCAATCAAATCGGTACCTTGTCGGAAACCCTTAAAGCCGTTGAAATGGCACACCGCGCTGGCATGACCTGCGTGATGTCGCACCGGTCCGGCGAAACCGAGGACGCCACCATCGCCGATCTTGCGGTGGCCACCAACTGCGGCCAGATCAAAACCGGCTCCTTGGCGCGTTCAGACAGGTTGGCTAAATATAACCAGCTGATCCGGATCGAGGAAATGCTGGGCGAAAGTGCGCAATTTGCAGGGCGTTCCATCCTGAAGTGATCACCCTGTTTTGGGCCTGCCTATCCCCTGATGCATACGGCGCGTCAGGGGATAGGCCATATTCGACCCACGCCTTACAAATGCGTGCTCAATGGGTTGAACCCATGCGCCACTTGCGACAATACTCTGCTTTAGTATTCAATTTTGCTAAATTTCAGGAGTAACACGTTGCGTCATTATCTGATTGTCCTTTGTTTTCTAGCCTCGGCCTGTGTCACCACCACCGATCCTGAGACAGCTATGAGAGCACGTAGCAATGCAACCCCGCCAAGCCCCTGTGAAAGTCAAAGCACCGCTCGCTGCCTGTTTTTCAACGCTCCGGTATCTCTGCTGCCAAAAATAATCCGGCTAGAAGCCCGCCCATTGCCGTTTTTCCGCACCGAACAGGCAATCGAATTTGTAGATGCAAGGCCGACAAAGTGGCTTGCCCCGAAAAACACCCTGACCGATGGCGCATCCATCCCGACCATTTTTCGCGGTGCCGTCGGCAACCCGCGCAGCAAAGAGTTCATTAATGCTGCAACAATGCACGACGCCTATTGCGGCATCGGCAACGAAAGCCTGCCTCAGTATCATTCGGATATGTGGCGAAACGTGCACCGGATGTTCTATGATGCACTTCGTGTCAGCGGCACCCCCCCGAATAAAGCCAAAATCATGTATGCCGCTGTTTATCTGGGCGGGCCACGCTGGACCATGCCCGGGGATCAGCCAAAGGTAAGAATGCCCATACCTGGCCTGTTAATCGTAACAGCCCCGATCACAAATGGTCCGACAAACACGCCGCTGCCAAAACTTATTCCCCAAAAAACCCTGGTCGATGAAATGACGGCTACCGTTGCTTTTATCAACAAATCCAGCCCGTCACTTGCCCGTCTATCAATCTATCTTAGGAAACGCGAGCAAGCCATGCTTGCCCTAGTCCAAGGAGGGTCGGCTGGTAGTGGTCAAAATCCGAGTGGTGCCGAGGGCGGCTTTGATGCGACTGGCGGCGGCTCTTTGCCCCCAATGTAGCCATGCAGAACCCGTCAGACCAACTCATTCACCAGCTAAATTTGACGCCCCACCCAGAGGGCGGCCATTACCGCCAGACATGGATCGCGGAAGCAATTGATGGCAAGCGTCCCGCAGGCACATGTATCTATTTTCTGCTAAAGGCGGGCGAAGTCAGCCGTTGGCATCGTGTTGATGCGGTGGAAATCTGGCACTTTTACGCCGGTGCGCCGTTGATCCTGAGCATGGCCGAGACCGAAGCAGGCCCCGCTCGCGATTATACTCTGGGGCCGGATGTGTTGGCTGGCGAGGCCCCGCAACTGATCGTGCCGACGCACCATTGGCAGGCCGCCCGCAGCACCGGCGATTATACCCTTGTCGGTTGCACTGTTTCGCCCGCGTTTCATTTCGACGGGTTCGAGATGATGGATGAAGGTGCAGAAATTCCCTACGAATAGCCCTCTTGTTTTGCCGGGTGATGCCCCCATCTGTTGATAATGAAAACAGGAAAAATATTCGCCATTGCCCTTGTGGCAATTCTGGCGGCCGGCTTTGGGGTTATTGCATCTCAAAATGCCACCTTTTCTGCCCCCAAATCACTCGGATTTCAAAGTGCAACGGTGTCCGGATTCAAGTTCGACGCAGGCAGGTTTTCGGCAAACAGCTTTATCACCATCACACTTGCGGATGGCCATGAAGGCGACGTTCCCGTCGATGGCGGGTTTAGCGCCCCCCAGATCGGCCAAAAGGTCTGCGTCCATTCGGCCACCGGATGGTTCACAAACACTCAAGCCCATCGCTTTGCCCGTCTGTCAAAATGTAGTGGTTAATCTTTTTTGATCACACACTTTGGATCATTAACAATTCAGCCACTTTTGCGCCCGCCGCCAACAGGAGCCGCGACTCCGGTGGTTGAGGGGGCCGATGTCGCCATACCGCGCAGCACCCGCACCGCCAGATAGGCGAATGCCTGCGCCTCCAGCATATCACCATCCAGCCCGACATCCTCGACCGGCTGCACAGGGCAATCCAGCAGCGCCGCCAGCATCGCCATCATCGCCTTATTATGCCGCCCGCCGCCTGTCACCAGCACACGGGTCGGCGGCGATGGGCAATGCTCCATCCCCTTGGCAACCGAGGCCGCTGAAATTGCACATAATGTGGCACAAGCATCGGCATCATTGTGGTCTGCAACCAGCTCTAAAATATTTTCAAAATCGTTTCGATCCAATGACTTGGGCGGCATCCGGTGAAAATATCCGCGCTCTAGAAACGCCTCGACCAGTGGTTCGTCCACGCGGCCTTTCATCGCCAGTGCCCCGCCGTTGTCATAGGGTTTGCCCAATCGCGCCGTAACCAGATCATTGATTGGCGCATTCGCGGGGCCGGTGTCAAACGCCAGTAACGCACCCGCATCCTCGGGCTTGTCCTTGGTCGGATCCACCCACGTTACATTGCCAACCCCGCCCAGATTGAGGAAAACCACAGGCGTTGTCGCCTTGATCCATTTGGCACAGGCAAAATGATAGAACGGCGCCAGCGGCGCGCCCTGCCCGCCCATTTCAACGTCCGATGTGCGAAAGTCCCAGATCACCGGCAGGTCCAGCACCGCCGCAAGCACCCGCCCGTCGCCAGCCTGATGTGTGCCGCGCCCTGATGGGGCATGGGCCAGCGTTTGGCCGTGAAACCCGACCAGTTCTGCCCCTTTTAGCGGGTCCAGAACTTCGGCGTGCGCGGTTTCAACCAGTTCCGCCGCCGCCGCAACCCCGTCCTCACCTGGCCATTTACCAAACGCCGCAGAAATCACCGTGCGCTCCGCCGGGCTATAGGGCCGATAGGCACTTTCTCCAAAGACAAAGATCTCCACGCCATCGGTCTGCAACATCGCGGCATCCACCCCGTCCAGTGATGTGCCGGACATCGCACCAAGCGCCCAGATCGGTCCCGATTTCAACATGCTCTTTCCCTTCACCGCTGACCCCGATATATCAGGACGCAACACACATGAGAACGGAAAAAATGCACATGACCTACCACGCCAAATCAGAATTCATGCGGGTGATGCTGGAACGCGGCTTTGTCGCCGATTGCACCGATTATCAGGCGCTGGACGAGGCCCTGATCGCAGGCGTCGTGCCCGCCTATATCGGCTTTGACGCCACCGCAAAATCGCTGCATGTTGGCAGCCTGATCCAGATCATGATGCTGCGCTGGCTACAGAAAACCGGCCATAAACCGATTGTTCTGATGGGCGGCGGTACCACCAAGGTGGGTGATCCCTCGTTTCGTTCCGATGAACGCCCATTGCTGGATGACGCGGCGATCAACGCCAATATCGCTGGCATCAAGGCGGTCTTTACGAACTATGTGACGTTCGGCGACGGGGCAACGGACGCCGAAATGGTCAATAACGCCGAATGGCTGGAGGGGCTGAATTACCTCACATTCCTGCGCGACATTGGGCGACATTTCTCGGTAAACCGGATGCTGGCGTTTGAATCGGTGAAATCGCGCCTCGACCGAGAACAATCACTGTCGTTCCTTGAATTCAACTACATGATCCTGCAAGCCTATGACTTTCTGGAATTGAACCGCCGCTACGGCTGCCTGTTGCAAATGGGCGGATCAGACCAATGGGGCAATATCGTTAACGGGATCGACCTGACCCGCCGCGTTCTGGATAACCAGATTTTCGGGCTGACCACGCCGCTGCTGGAAACATCGGATGGCAAAAAGATGGGCAAATCGCTGGATGGCGCGGTTTGGTTGAACGCCGATATGCGCAGCCCTTACGAATTCTGGCAATTCTGGCGCAACACCACGGATGCCGATGTGGGCAAGTTCCTGAAACTTTACACCGAGCTGCCGGTTGAGGAATGCGACCGTCTGGGTGCGTTGGACGGGGCCGAGATCAACGCCGCCAAAATCCGACTGGCAGGCGAGGTCACAACACTGGCCCACGGGGCCGAGGCCGCCAAAGGTGCCGAAGCCACGGCGCGCGAAGTGTTTGAAAAAGGCGGCGTTGGCGATGATCTGCCCACAATAGCCCTAAGTGCTGCGGACATTGGCGATGGCATCTCTATCGTGCAACTGTTCGTAAAATCCGGCCTCGCCAAATCCGGCAAAGACGCCAAACGCCTGATTGCGGAAAACGGTGCTAAAATGAATGATGCGCCGGTTACGAGTGCGGGTCAAATGATCACCAGCGATGACCTAACCCCGCCCCTCAAACTGTCTGCCGGTAAAAAACGCCACGCACTGGTCACACTCGCCCTTTAGCTTCTTCTTTTCCTAAATATCTCCGCCGGAGGCTCCAACATCAAAGCCGCCACCGCGCAAAAGTGAACACACAGCAATCTCCCCATCGCCTCCCCCTTCAGGGGGACCAGAGGGGGTTTTACCCAGCATCATGCGCGTCAGCTCATTTTGGCAACATCCATTTGCCGCGCGGGAAAAACGCGTGGAACGCAAAGGCGAACATCACGTCATGCGCCACATCGCGCCCCGTTGCATCGCGCACCCGCACGGTGCCCACGTCCTTGCCATCGCCTATCTTTCGCGAATCCAGCGCCGAGGCCTGCCCCGCAACCCAGCTTAACTTGATCCCCGCCTCGGAAACCTCGCCCTCGGCACTCAACCGGCTCATCGGCCAGGCCCGTTTGCCAACCCGCACCACCCGCATCAATGGCGGAATACCGTGCGGCGGCATCTCTCCGCCATAAAGGAACGGACGTGAGGAGCTGTCGTAGCTGACATACGGATTATTCCCATAAGCGCGGCCCCAGTCGGGCTCGTCCATCACCAGACCATCCGGATTTCGGGTGGTAAACTCCTCCCAGCTTTCCATCCAGCTGGGCAACTGTTTCAAAACATCGCCCTTGTGCGCCCCGACGATTCCTGTGCCGATGGCCTGTTGCCACCAGCTTTCGGTCTCGCGGTCATACATCACCATATCGGAATTGCGCAGCTTGCCCGACACGCCGAAGGTGCGCAATTTTCCCCGCACTCGGCGGTCAAACACCATGCCGGAATTGCACAGCGGGCAAAAGGTAACGGCGACAGGCACACCGCCGACTTTGTCATTTACAATTTCATGCCATGTAAGATAGCGGATTGGATAGGCCCGCGGGGTCTGGCCTTTTATTTCCAAGGTAATCACCGGTTCGCGCGGTCTGATCCGTGTCTCGGATGCGGCTTTGCGAAACTTCGGGTCCGACAGGGCAGGAATGCCGTCCTTGGGTGGGCCGCCAGACAAGATTTCACCCCAGTCCGTAACGCTGGAGCGGGAAAAATCGGTATCAGGCCACTCGTATTTCCAGCTCGCCGGATTGGCGCTGGCAGATGTGGCGAGAGCGGTCACAAGGGTCGCAATAAGTGGGAAAATTCGAAGATGGCGGCGCATAGGGTATCCTCCTGTCAGGTTAGCAAAAGGATGACAGAGGTAATACCGTTCGCCTAGCCCCGTTCACGACAGGTTGATGAGGCGTGCAATCATGCACGCCTCTCAAATCATTCGTTGGTCACAGTGACCTTCACCATATAGTCAGGATCATCCACAGCGCCATTGGCGTTCGAATTCCCCAGCTTGATGTTATAGAGTGTCTCCAGCCCCTCGGTCACTTGGCCGAACACTGTATATTGCCCGTTCAGGTGCTTGGCCGGTGCCAGCACAATAAAGAACTGGCTGTTGGCGGAATCAGGGCTGCCTGAACGTGCCGCCCCGACTGTGCCCAGTTTGAACGGGATGTTGGAAAATTCGGCCGCAAGGTCTGGCATATCTGATGCGCCCATTCCTGCACGGCTGGTATCACCACCACGCATGCCGAATTGCACATCACCTGTTTGCGCCATGAATCCATCAATCACTCGGTGGAACACCACCCCGTCATAGGCACCGGATTTGGCCAACGCGATGACGCGTTCCACATGTTTGGGGGCCACATTTGGCAACAGGTCGATGACGATTGTGCCGCTGTTGCTGCCGCCCACCTCGATCACCAGATTTGGACTTGGGGTATCATCAAACAGCGCCTGTTGATCGGCGCCATCGTAAAAGAAAAACGCTGCCCATATCGCCGCCCCCAGAAAGCCTAGAAGCAGTGGTATTGCAAATGTTCTAGGCATCCGCGGCCACCTTCATGCTGATCATCCGATCAGGGTTCATTGGCGGCTCGCCACGGGCGATTTTGTCAACATGTTCCATGCCGTCGATCACTTGTCCGTAAACGGTGTATTGGCCGTTCAGAAAGGCGTTATCGCCAAAGTTGATAAAGAACTGGCTGTTGGCGGAGTCAGGATTTTGCGAGCGCGCCGCGCCAATGCTGCCTTTCGCATGTGGCACCTTGGAAAATTCGGCAGGCACATCAGCCTTGTCCGAACCACCAGTGCCAGCAGCACGCAAGTTAAAGTCGTTTTCCATGTTGCCATTGGCCACATCACCGGTTTGGGCCATAAAGCCGTCAATCACGCGGTGGAAACAGACGTTGTCATAGGCGCCTGCGCGGGTCAGCTCTTTCATCCGTTCAACGTGCTTTGGTGCAACATCGGGCAGCAATTCGATGGTCACTGTGCCGCCTTTGAGTTCCATCAGGATTGTGTTTTCGGGGTCTTTGATCTCGGCCATATCGGGCGCTCCTATGTCGTGTTACAGTTTGGGGCGAACCTAAGCGGGATGTGCGCAATATAAAAGGGGCAATACACTGTGCCACATTGACCCTGCCCGCCGGATGGTGAAAGTGGGCGCAAATCGGCACATAAAGGAGGTCTGATATGGGCTGGAAAACACTCGACGATATCAATCTGAACGGAAAAGTTGTTCTGGTGCGGGTAGATATCAATGTGCCGGTCAAGGACGGAATCGTCACTGACGCCACGCGGATTGAGCGGATTGTGCCTACGATAAAGGATATTCTGGCGGCGGGTGGTAAACCCGTGTTGATGGCGCATTTCGGGCGACCAAAGGGCCAAGTGGTGCCGGAGCTGTCATTGCGTGTCACCCTACCCGCGCTTGAGGCCGCATTTGGCCAGCCGGTGATATTTGCCGCGGATGATAGCGGCAAACGCGCCGGCGCATGGATCAACAGTATGGTTGAAGGTGATATTCTGCTGCTTGAAAACCTGCGCTTTTATGAGGGCGAAGAAGCCAACAGCCCCGAATTCGCCGCCGAGCTGGCCACGCTGGGCGATGTTTATTGCAATGATGCTTTTTCCACCGCGCACCGTGCGCACGCATCAACCGCCGGCATTGCGGCGATGTTACCGGCCTGTGCGGGACGCCTTATGCAAACCGAGTTGGGCGCGCTTGAGGCCGCATTGGGCAGCCCGCAGCACCCCGTTTGTGCCGTGGTTGGCGGGGCTAAAGTGTCAACCAAACTGGAGTTGCTGGGCAATCTGGTCCGCAAGGTCGATCATCTGGTGATTGGCGGTGGCATGGCCAACACGTTTTTGGCAGCGCAAGGTTTTAATGTCGGTAAGTCATTGGCCGAGCACGAGATGAAAGACACCGCGCTAGGAATTTTGGCCAAAGCCAAAGCCGCTGGATGCGAGATCATTCTGCCGACCGACATTGTAGTGGCGCGGGAGTTTGCGGCAAATGCCGATCATGAAATCCTGCCGGTTGCCGACTGCCCTGCCGACGCAATGATACTGGATGCCGGTCCCCAAACCATGGAACGGATCAACGCAGTGATTGGCGCGTCCAAAACCTTGGTGATGAACGGCCCGCTTGGCGTGTTTGAAATGCCCCCGTTTCACACCGCGACCTTCGGCATGTTGGACCAGATTGCAAAACAGACCGCCAGCGGTGATCTGGTCTCGATCGCGGGGGGCGGCGATACGGTGGCTGCCATCAATGCGTCGGGTCATGGCGATGATTTCACCTATATCTCGACCGCAGGTGGTGCATTTCTGGAATGGATGGAAGGCAAGACCCTGCCCGGGGTGGCCGCATTAGGGGCCTAATTGGCGGTATTTCCCCACTGGTAGCGCCAACAGCGTTGCATGCAATCGCATACCTTACTAGGGCTGTGGCATTGGCCCACAGTTCTTGAAAGGATCACGATATGAGAGCGACACGGATTGTTCAGAAAATTCTATCGAATTACGAGGCAGATTGCCCCGGCGTGAAGGCAAACCTGTGCCGCATCCTGATGAACGGCAAACTGGGCGGCACTGGAAAAATGATTATCCTGCCGGTCGATCAAGGGTTTGAACATGGGGCCGCGCGCAGCTTTGCCCCCAACCCCGCCGCCTATGATCCGCACTACCATTATCAGTTGGCGATTGACGCAGGGCTGAATGCCTTTGCCGCCCCTTTGGGGATGTTAGAGGCCGGTGCCGACACGTTCGCTGGCCAAATCCCGACTATTCTGAAGGTCAATTCGGCCAACTCTCTGATCCCGTCAGCATCCGCCAAGGACCAAGCCATCACGGCTTGCGTTGATGACGCGTTGCGCATCGGGGCATCGGCGATTGGCTTCACGATTTATCCCGGTTCCTCGCAAGGCTTGGAGCTGTTTGAGGAAATTTCGGTCATGCGCGAAGAGGCCGCCGCCAAGGGCGTGGCGACCGTAATCTGGTCTTACCCACGCGGCGAAGCGCTGGATAGCGACGGAGAGACAGCAATCGACATCGCTGCCTATGCTGCCCAAATCGCGGCCCTGCTGGGCGCACATATCATCAAGATCAAGCTGTCGACCGATCATTTGTCGCTGCCCGCCGCCAAAAAGGTCTACGAGGATGAGGGCATCGACATATCGACCCAAGCCGCACGAGTGAAGCACTGCATGGACGCGAGTTTCAACGGGCGGCGCATTGTGGTGTTTTCCGGCGGGGCGAAAAAAGGCGCCAATAGCGTTTATGACGACGCCCGCGCCATTCGTGATGGCGGCGGCAACGGATCAATCATCGGGCGCAATTCGTTCCAGCGGGATCGGGCGGATGCGCTGGATATGCTGGGCAAGCTGGTCGACATCTACAAGGGCAAGGCCTGAATATTCAGGCGCGCCTCGCCCCACAGACCAGAAACATTTAACCCTTCAAGGTTTACCCTTGGAGGGTTTCATTTTGTTACAGCGTTTCCAGTTTATCAGGAAACAAGAGTATCGCTTTTTGCGTTCTAGCCGCAGGCTAGAGGCAGCTAAAAGTGTTTCAACAAAACTGGAAGCGCTCAAAAAGCGACCAATAAGCCACAGGTGTCCAAGGAAAATATCCGCCCCCTGCCACGCAGGGGATTCACAAAGCCGCACCAATATGCGACTGTGCCTTAAGCCGCGCAATTAATGACGGCAAAAGAGGCAGATAAGAATGAGCATTTCCCGCAAACGGCCGCCTGTCGGTGTCGTCCTGTATTTTGGTGGCGTATTTACGCTGGGCCTGTATTTTGCCTTTGCCGCCATTCAAGGCGATTACGGGTTGTTTCGCCGTGTCCAGATTGACGCTGAAGCCGAAATTCTGCGCGAGGATCTGGTGGGGCTTTCAGCAGACGTTGCGTGGATGGAAAACAAAGCCCACCGCCTGTCGGATGAATTCCTTGACCTTGATCTACTGGATGAACAAGCCCGCAGCGTTCTGGGACTGCTGCGCGCGGATGAAATTGTCATCCGTTAACCCCACGAATAACCCCGACCTAAATCTTTTGCTCGCACTTCGTGTTTCAATGCGCTATTATATAGTTTAACGCTAAACTACTTTGCAATTCACGAAGGCGGACAACCATGGCAGCCAAGAAAACATCAAAGAAACCAAACGTTTCCAAGGATGATCTGCTTCATTACTATCGCGAAATGCTGCTGATCCGTCGATTCGAGGAAAAGGCAGGCCAACTATACGGCATGGGTTTGATCGGCGGGTTCTGCCATCTTTACATCGGTCAAGAGGCGATCATCGTCGGACTAGAGGCCACCACCAAAGAGGGCGACAAGCGCGTTACCTCTTATCGCGATCACGGTCATATGCTCGCCTGCGGCATGGACCCCAAAGGGGTTATGGCCGAATTGACCGGCCGGACCGGGGGCTACTCCAAAGGCAAGGGTGGCTCGATGCATATGTTCTCGAAAGAGGCGAATTTTTATGGCGGCCACGGGATTGTCGGCGCGCAGGTGCCGATTGGTGCCGGATTGGCCTTTGCCGACAAATATCTGGGGAATGACAACGTGTCGTTCGCCTATTTTGGCGATGGGGCCGCCAATCAGGGCCAAGTTTACGAGACTTTCAACATGGCGTCGCTGTGGAAACTGCCGGTGATTTTCGTGATTGAGAACAACCAGTATGCGATGGGCACATCCTTGCAACGCGGCTCCTCCACCCCTGAATTATACACCCGCGGGCAGGCCTTTGGCATCCCCGGTGAATCGGTTGACGGCATGGATGTGTTGGCGGTTAAGGCCGCTGGCGAGAAGGCTGTCGCGCATTGCCGTTCCGGCGCAGGCCCCTACATTCTGGAAATGGTCACCTACCGCTATCGCGGCCATTCCATGTCGGACCCCGCCAAATACCGCACCCGCGAAGAAGTGCAAAAAGTGCGCGAAGAACGCGATGCAATTGATCATGTGCGCGAATTGCTATTGCAGGGAAAGCATGCGTCCGAGGACGATTTGAAAACGATCGACAAAGAGATCAAGGCCACAGTCAACGAGGCCGCCGATTTTTCCCGCGAAAGCCCTGAACCGGAGCTGACCGAGCTTTGGACAGACATCTACGCAGACGCGTAAACATCGGATAAGACGGAGATAATTAACATGGCAACCGAAATTCTGATGCCCGCACTTTCCCCCACGATGGAAGAAGGCACATTGGCCAAATGGCTGGTGGCTGAGGGGGATGTAATCGAATCCGGCATGATTATTGCCGAGATCGAGACCGACAAGGCCACGATGGAATTCGAGGCGGTCGACGAGGGTGTGATGGGCAAAATCCTGATCACCGAAGGCACCGAGGGCGTGCCCGTGAACACGGCCATCGCTGTGTTGCTGGAAGAGGGCGAAGATGCAAGTGCTGTGCCGGCGAGCGCCGCACCTGTCGCGCCGCCTCCCGCGCCCGAGGCCGAAATTTCCGCGCCAACACCTGCCGCCCCCGTCGCGGCAACCATCCCGCAAGACCCCGAAATCCCCGAGGGCACCGAGATGAAGCCGACCACCGTGCGCGAAGCGCTGCGCGACGCCATGGCCGAAGAAATGCGCCGTGATGAAATGGTCTATCTGATGGGCGAAGAGGTCGCGCAATATCAGGGTGCATATAAGATCAGTCAGGGCATGCTGGATGAATTTGGCGACAAACGGGTGATCGACACCCCGATCACCGAACACGGCTTTACCGGCATCGCCGTTGGTTCGGCCTTTGCTGGCTTAAAACCGATTGTCGAGTTCATGACCTTCAATTTCGCCGTGCAAGCACTGGACCAGATCATCAATTCCGCCGCCAAGACGCTTTATATGTCCGGCGGCCAGATGGGCGCGCACATGGTGTTTCGCGGGGCCAATGGCGCCGCGTCCCGCGTTGGTGCACAGCACAGCCAGGATTACGCCGCGTGGTATGCGCAAATTCCGGGTCTGAAGGTGGTGATGCCCTACTCTGCCGCCGACGCTAAAGGTCTGTTAAAGACCGCAATTCGTGATCCGAATCCGGTGATTTTTCTGGAAAACGAGATCCTGTATGGGCAGAGTTTCGATGTGCCTGTGCTGGACGATTTCACAATCCCCTTTGGCGTTGCCAAAATCTGGCGCGAAGGCACGGATGTGACCATCGTCAGCTTTGGCATCGGCATGAAATACGCGCTTGAAGCCGCTGATCGTTTGGCTGAAGATGGCATATCAGCCGAGGTAATCGACCTGCGCACCCTGCGCCCGATGGACACCGCCACAGTCATTAAATCTGTTATGAAAACAAACCGTTGCGTTACTGTCGAGGAAGGCTGGCCAGTAGGCTCAATCGGTGGGCATATTGCCTCGACCCTGATGCAGGAGGCGTTCGATTACCTCGACGCACCCGTGATCACTTGCACTGGCAAGGACGTGCCGATGCCCTATGCCGCCAACCTCGAAAAACTAGCGCTGATCACGACGGACGAAGTTGTTGAGGCCGTCCATAAAGTCACATATCGTTAGGGTTAGCACTATGATTGATTCAGATAGTCAAAAAGAAACTCACGGTGCAATCGCTACCTTTGTTTGGTTGGCTGGATCGGTGTTTCTTTTTCTAACAGATGCAAGAAGCCCAAGCCTTTTTAGCTTACAGGCATTCGGGTTTATAATAATTGGCATGTTTGTGGCTGCCGTAGTTGTTGGCAATATCACTTACTGGATTCAAAAAAAGCTCGCACATATACTTGCAAATAAACTGTCGTCTGCCCCCGCTGATTTAGCCGATACAAAAGCAAAAGTAATGCGAATTGCATTGGTGCTTTTCGTGTTCGACCTCTTCATCGCAATCATCTTTCTTTATTGGGTTTACAACTCATTCTTCTTAATGGAGGCCGAATAATGCCAATAGAAATTCTGATGCCCGCCCTTTCCCCCACGATGGAGGAAGGCACGCTTGCCAAATGGTTGGTAAAAGAGGGGGATACGGTGGCCTCTGGCGACCTGATCGCCGAGATCGAAACCGACAAAGCGACGATGGAATTCGAGACTGTGGACGAGGGCGTGGTCGGCAAACTTCTGGTGGCCGAGGGCAGCGAGGGGGTTCTGGTGAACACCCCAATCATGGTGTTGCTTGAAGATGGTGAAAGTGCGGATGACATTTCTTCTGCGCCTGCCAAAACGCCTAAACCTGCTGCAACCCCCGGAACAGAACCCATTGCTCAAACCGCGCCGGAACCCGCTAAAACCGTCGCACCTAAAACTAAACAAGCCGCTGAAACAAACCGGATTTTAGCATCCCCCCTCGCCCGCCGTATTGCCACGGATTCAGGCGTAGACCTTGCACAAATCACCGGTTCCGGCCCACACGGGCGCATCGTCAAGGCCGACGTGTTAGGCAAGCCGGCCAGTATTTCCATACCCGCCCCTGCTCCAATGCCAACAGGTCCGGCCAGCGATGCGATTACCAAAATTTACGCTGATCGTGAATATGAGGTGATTGCCCTGAACGGCATGCGTAAAACCATCGCCGCTCGACTGACCGAGGCCAAACAGTCGATCCCGCATTTCTACCTGCGCCGCGACATCCGCATTGATGCCTTGCTCGCGGGCCGTGCCCATATCAACAAACAGCTTGAATCCCGCGGGCTAAAGGTGTCGGTCAACGACTTTATCATCAAGGCCTGCGCCATGGCGCTGCAAACTGTGCCCGCCGCCAATGCAATCTGGGCCGGTGACCGTTTATTCCAGATGAAACCATCCGATGTTGCCGTGGCTGTGGCTGTCGAGGACGGGTTGTTCACTCCGGTCATCAAAGACGCCGAAACCAAATCGCTATCGCAACTTTCGGTCGAGATGAAAGACCTCGCCGGTCGCGCCCGAAATAAGAAACTCGCGCCGCACGAATACCTTGGCGGCAGTTTTGCAATTTCAAATTTGGGGATGTTCGGCATCGATAATTTCGACGCGGTGATCAATCCGCCGCACGGGGCTATCCTTGCCGTTGGTGCAGGGGTGAAAAAACCGATTGTTGGTAAAGACGGTGAGTTGTCAATCGCGACGGTTATGTCGGTCACACTCTCGGTCGATCATCGGGTGATTGACGGCGCACTAGGTGCTATTTTGCTGAATGCGATTGTGGATAATCTGGAAAACCCAATCGCTATGCTTGCCTAATTCAAACAAAAAAGGCGCAAGGCTATTATGCCTCACGCCTACTATTTCACTATTCGAACAATCAGCCGTTTCCGCCCAGCAACTGATCCATCGTAACCGACGGCTGGTCACAGCCCGAATCCCCGATGATTTTTGCAGGCACACCAGCCACAGTTTTACGTGCAGGAACATCGTGCAACACGACTGATCCCGCCGCAATCCGCGAACAATCACCGATGTCGATATTGCCCAAAACCTTGGCTCCTGCACCAATCAAAACACCATTGCCAATCTTCGGGTGCCGGTCATCATCTTCCTTGCCCGTACCGCCCAATGTCACTGAATGCAGCATCGATACATTGTTACCAACGACAGCCGTTTCGCCAATCACGATAGAATGGGCATGGTCAATCATGATCCCCTGCCCGATCTTTGCTGCAGGATGAATATCTATCCCGAACACCTCGGAAATTCGCATCTGGAAAAAGAACGCCATGTCGCGCCGCCCGCTTTTCCACAACCAATGGCCAATACGGTAAGCTTGCACCGCCTGAAAGCCTTTGAAATATAGCAATGGTTGCAACAGGCGGTGGCACGCCGGATCACGTTCAAAAACCGCCACCAGATCAGCCCGCGCCATCTGCCCCAACTCGGGCGATGTCTCATAGGCCTCATCCGTAATTTCACGCAAAATCTGCTCGGACATCTCGCCAGACGCCAGCTTCAACGACACACGATACGCCAAGGCCCGTTCCAGCGTCGGATGGTGCAAAACCGATGAATGTATCAAACCACCCAACAGCGGTTCATTCAAAACCGCCTCGGTTGCATCACTGCAAATCCGCTCCCAGACCGGATCCACCTCTGCCAATTTTGCGCGCGCGTTTGTCATCATTGTATCCTTGGTGCCTGTCTTGCTTTATAACAGATAATCACCACACGCCAAGATGAAAGCCCTGATAGATGGTATTCGCAAAATGAATGATATGCAGCTTGGCCATTTTCGCAGTCGACTGATGGACTTGCGCAAAGCACTCATCGCGCAGGACCACATTGCGCAGGATAGCCAGAAAACCGTGGCACTGGATCAGCAATCCGTTGGCCGTCTTAGCCGCATGGACGCTCTGCAACAACAAGCGATGGCCAAGGCCACCCAAACACGGCGCAGCCAGCAATCCTTGCGTATCGATGCCGCTTTTGCCCGTATGAAGGATGGCGAATACGGCTATTGCACCAATTGCGGCGACAATATTCCCCTTAAACGGCTGGAACTTGATCCAACTGTACCGACTTGCATAACCTGCGCGGCCGGTTAAGCGCCGCCCGCTCGCTCCGCCATAGGATCAGCACCTCGAACACCACAACCAGACAGCGGCAATAGTCAGGATCATCCAGAAACGGCTCAGGCTTCATTTGATGGGACATTGCCACCGCCATCAGGCTGCCATTCCCCCAAACAGGATGCCCCCGTCCCAATCGTTTGCGAAACAGGTCCGCAACACTTGCCTGCTCCAGCAATTGGCGCATCAATGCACGGCGGTCCACTTCCGGCACCCGCAGCAAAACCCGCGCCGCCGCCACAACATCCCCGTGCAAAACTGGCCGCATGGCTTAACTCGCAACCTCGATCTGCTCAAACACACCCGGCCCAAACCGGTTCGATATCTGCGCAACCACAATCTGGAACGGTGCCACCACCCCGTCAGTCACCTGATCCGCCGCCAAATAGGTCCACGCCTCAGCCCCCACCGTATCTTCACGCAGCACCGTAACGCCATCCATCACCCGCACCAGATAGCTTTCGCCAATCTCGCCCAATGGCACCTCGACCGATTCCCAGCTATCCCCGTCAATCCGCGTGCGCCGCACCCACGACACCGCAATATCTGATCCAACATCGCCCAGCGCGTTCAGGTGACACGGCGAATAGGGACGCACCCCGATCCCCTGAAACGCCGCCTGCAAATGCACATATGATGGATCATCATAACTGCGCGCCGCAGGGCCAATCCGGTAATGACGCGACAATCCACGTTCACTGGTGGCCAGTTCAATCTGCTCGGGAACCCCGTTCAGCAACACAAACTGGCTGCCCACCGGCCATTCCAAGGGCATTATCCCGTCCGACCCGGCCTGTCCGCGCAACCGCAAGGTCAGATCATAGGTGTCAGGCGCTACCAATGTTGCATCGGCGAACTGGAACAGCTCCCAATTGTCCGTCGATCCATCACCGATTGCCGCCAAATTGGCCCCGTTCAACACATCCGCCCAGCTGGCTGATGACAAATCCCCGCCAAACACTTTCACCCGTAACGCAGACCCACGGTCCTTCAAAGCGGGCAATGCAGCAGCCAAAGATGTCTCGGTCACACCAATGATCGATGATGCCTCAACCAGACGGTTCAACCCATACCCGTCATCTGTTGCCGAACTGTATACGGCAACCGGACCCGGCCAAGGCGTCGCCGTGATCGCCACATGCGGCGCATGCTCAACCTCGTCACCCCGCATCAACGGCAGATCCAGAAACAATGGATAGGCCGGAACCGCAGACGTGAAAGCCCGCACAGTGCTCTCCTCTTCAACTCTGTCACTTGTCTGATAAACTCCCGCCTCAACCCGAACTGCTTCGATCATTTGCGCTCCGGCCTGCTCCACATGATCCAGCCGGTATAACGCATCGCCATCATCATTAGGCAAACGCACCACATCCCCCGCGCCCAGCGCCAGTTCCGACAGGGGCAAAGCAAACCGCGCCCCGTCCCGCGCAATCCGCGATTCCGCCAACCAACGCTCCACAACGGCCCGCCCCTCGGTTGCCGTCAACGCCAATGGTAATTCCGATTGCGAAACCGAGAACGTCGCCTCGTCCGGGAAAATGGCTTCTGTTGCCCGAACCTCGTAATCACCGTTCGCATCCACATAATTCAGACGGATACGCCCCGCCACCTCGGCCGCAGGTGCCCGCAGGGTTTCGATCAATCCGCTGGCTTCAGCCACCACAGCCAATTTTTCGGCAGGAACCACCGCCGTTTCCCGCCCGTCGCGGTTTTTGAATATCAAAATCCCGTCGCGCTCTACTGCATCAAACCCGTATGCCAGCATCAATGGCTGCAAAGCGGTCCGCGCCCCGTCAATCCCGGGAACTGAGTAACCACGCACATACCCGAACAACCGGCTCACGTCATACTGCTCCACCCCCGAACGCTCGCAAATCTCGGCCACAACAGACGCCAAAGAGCGCGCCGCCGTGCGCCCGTTCAGCCAATGCCCCCGCGCATAATTATCGCCATCATTCCACAGATCCTGATGGTTGGGGAAATAAGGAAACGGCCGAGCATCCCATGCCCAGACATGCGCGTGCCCCATATCCAGCATCTGCACATCGGTTTCGTCATGCACAGGATTGTTTTCGGGCGTTGCCCAGAATTGTGTCATCGCCCGCAAATACTGCATCTGGATCAATTCATCCCGCGTGCCATCTGAATACCGCGGCAGGCTGGACTCCGATGATTTCGGGTCCACAAACTTGTTCGGCTCATTGGTGCCCTTGTCTACCGCCGCACAGCCCAATTCAGTAAACCAGATCGGTTTTGATCCAGCTTCCCACGCCGTTGCTGTGCTCTGCCGCACCCCATCAATACGCTCGTGGTGTGTGCTCAACCACCAGCTTTTGATATCCTTGAAACGGTATATCCACGGCTCCCCGTGCTCGTCATCGGTAATCGGGGTGCGTATCTGTGCCTCGCGGGATTCCGGCGAATGGTAATACCAATCATACCCCTCGCCCCCCATGATGTTCGACTTCAGGTAATCCAGATTATAAATCGCACCGGCATCCGCATCCAGATGCTCATACCCCTCGCGCCAATCCGACAGGGGCATATAGTTGTCGATCCCGATAAAATCGATGTTTGCGTCAGCCCATAGCGCATCCAGATGGAACAGCCTGTCATTGCTCCCATCCTGCGGCTGATAACCAAAATACTCAGACCAGTCCGCCGCATATGAAATCTTGTTGCCTGCCCCCAGTATGCTGCGCACATCCGCCGCCAGAACACGCAAGGCTTCAACCACAGGGAAACTGCCACCAGCCCCCCTGATCTGGGTTAACCCGCGCAATTCCGATCCGATCAAAAACGCCTCGACCCCGCCCGCAACGGCACACAGATGCGCATAATGCAGCACAAAGCGCCGGTACGACCACTCCGCAGGCCCACTATAGGAAATCCCGCTCGCAGAAGGCGTAAAATCGCCAACCGCCGCCGTGCCAAAAAACGCCGCGACCTCGAAATCCGCACCTGCGGTTCCGTCAGGGGAACCACCCTGCCCCGGGGCCGCCGACAATGTAATCCGCCCACGCCAAGGCAACGCAGGTTGCCCCGCCTCCCCAGTATACGGATCCCACTTTGTGTTTCCATCCAACTGATCCATCAGAATAAAGGGATAAAAAACCACCCCCTTACCCATGCCATTCATATGCACAATCGCCTCGATCACCGATTTATCCGTCGGCGTGCCGCCATAAACGGATCGCCCGTCAACCTTGACAATTTCCTCAGCCGCCGTGCGCGAAACCCCCGACACACCCCAAGGCATGCCCGTCCCGTCATCCAGCTTTTGCTCAACCTTCGGCTGGATATTGCACTCCTCACAGCGCAAATCATCGCCGAACCACGACACCACCAATGAAACCGACCCGCAATTTGGCAACTCCTCGCCCATCGCCTCGATCGACGTCACAAAATCGGTCTTGCCCGATGGTGTGTTCATATTGGCCGTGCGGTTCACCCCGAACCCTGCCGAATAATGCACAGGCGTCGTTGCCAGCGCATATTCACCGGTGCCAGGGATCAACGCCACCGCCTGAACCGCCTGCGCAATATCGCTTTCGCCTACATCCTGTGCAGGGCGCAACGCCTCAAAGGTAAACTGCGGTATCCGGTTGCCAAACTGCCCCATCGGCAAATCTTCCAACATCACATAGGCAATCCCGCGATAGGCAGGGGCCAATCCTGCCCCCTCGACCGCCTCAACCTTCGGGTCCGGCATCTGGTCCTCAGAACCCGAATAGACCCGCATATTCAGATCATCCCGCGCAATCTCGATCCCGTCGGCCCAAACACGGCCCACACGCGTGATCTCGCCCTCGCACAGTGCAATCGCCAGATTGACGGTGTAACTAAAGGCCGTGGTCTTGGGTTTGCTCGGTGCCCCTTTGCCCCCGCCCGTTGTTGTGCTGCTTTCTTCAAACTGTGACGCCCAGATCACCTGTCCGCCAATGCGCATACGTCCGTAAACCTGCCCGACAGACGCCCCCTCGGAGGCCCCCGTCAGCCGGAACCGGTCCACCTGCCCTGTTTCCACAGCCTCTGATCCGGCCCCCATGATCCGCTGATCCAGCACGCGGCCCAGCGTCGCCCCGACCGCGCGGCCAATGACCGCACTCGATAACCCCAGAACCGCGCCACCCACGGACGCACCCGCCGCAAAACCGATCGATGATAATACAATAGTCGCCATCAGAGCCCCTCCTCGGGAAACGCAAAACGCGCCACAATGCGGCGCTGCCACGGGGTGCTCAGGGGGCTCTCGACCACCCCGTGTCCCGTATAGGCATGAATAAAAGTCGGGGTTGGGCCAATCCGGCCCGCTATCCCCAAATGTTTGGCAATCCCACCGGCCCGCATGCGAAACAGCAGCAAGTCACCCACAGCAGCGCCTTGTTGCACCAACAAATGGCGCAACGCAGCACGCCACAACCGCTCCTCACCCTGCGGCTCGGACCAATCCGGCGTATAGGCGGGCACCGTCTCCGGCTCCTCGCCATACAGCTCGCGCCAAACCCCGCGCAACAGCCCCAGACAATCCGCCCCCGCCCCCTTGGTCGAGGCCTGATGCCGATACGGCGTGCCAATCCAGCCCCGCGCAAGCGTGGCCACATGCTCCCCGACATCTGCCATCAGTTCAGGCTCCCGCCATCATTGACACCGCTACGTGTCGGATATGACATCAACCAGTCTTCACCCGGAATGTCCGGGAACCCGCGATAATTCAGGAAATTGTTAAACTTCAAACGACACGTCTTGGCCCGCTTGTCACACCCCGCCTCTATACGCACCAAATCACCCGTTGTAATATCAGCGCGCAGGCTCTCCCACAGCTCGATCACCCGATAATCATCCGTCACGCGGTCATTCTTGACCAACCCGACCAACCCGATAGCAGCCCCGTTTAAGACCTCAAAGCGCCCGTATTCAAACCAGCGTGGGTCAAACCCCGTCATATCAGCAAACCGGAAAACACGCGCATCCTCGACTATCTCGACAGGCAGTTCCGTCACATACCCCGGCACATCAAACCCGAACCGGCAATCCTTGTCGCCCAATACCGCTGTGCAGGGCTTTTGATACACCCGCCCCTGCGGCTGATTCAGCGCCTCGGTCAACCCGCGCAGTTCCGCCTGAAACGCACCACCACTACGCTGCAACTCGCCGATTGTGCCACGAAATTGCAACGTGCGCTGGTCCAGGTCGGCCCAGTTTACCAACCACGCCCGCACCTCGGCCCCGTCAAACCGGCCCGCTGCGATATCCTCTTCGGTGATGGCGCTGTCCGACAACGCCCCCAGCGCCTCGGTGTTGTCCACCGCCAGCCCCGAAGTCTGCTGCAACGCCTTTGCCGTCAGTCCGGTATCGGCCTTGAACTCAATGCCCTCGAACGAAAGCGTCATATCGTGATCGGTAAACCCGAACACCACCCCGTCACGGCGCACCACGGCCCAGCAACGACACACAGTGGTAATCCCGGTGGCCAAATGCGCCTGAAACTCTGTTGAAAGCGCCATCAGACCCGCACCTCCACCACAGGCACATTGGGCACTTGCCCCGCCTGAAAACTGGCAACCGATGTCTGGATCCGGTCAGTGTCAAACCGCACCGGCACATCAAATTCAAAACCTGCCGTGACTTCGACACCCTCGTCCGGCGGATGATCAAAGGTTACCATGCCTGTGGCCGTATCCACATCAAAATGGATAGCCTCCTGCAACAGATCCCCTTGAATGCCCACCTTTACCGATCCCGCTACAGGCTTGGTGATCGGGCGCACATAAACACCTTCACCCGACGCATAGGTCTTGTTCAAAACAAACGCCGCCGTCACCCCGTCACCGATCGCAAATACCTGATCCTCAAAATCGGGATCAACCGATGACTTGCCCGATTTGAAATCCGACCAGTCCTTCCAGCGAAACCCGAACAACTGACCCTGCCGCGCCTCGAAAAACGCAATCATCAGCTCCACATCATCCAGCGACCGCATGCCAAGCCCCGCATCATAGCGGCGCCGCGAATGGGACCAGGGGGTGTTGCGCTCCTCAAACCCGTTGGCCAGCGTCACAACCTCGGTGCGCCGCTCGGGGCCACCCACAGACCCAAAACTCAGATTGGCCGGAAACCTTACTTCATGAAAACCCATAGCACTGCCCTCCTAACGGTTCCGTTGCCCGCGCCCCATAGCGCGTGCCAACTGTGATGCAATCTGCCCCTGCGTGCGCTGGAACCCTTCAACATCAGGCGTGCTGATGTTCATTGTGATGTTCACTGGTGCTGCCCCGCCATTGACCTCAACCCCCAAACGCCCATTCATCCCGCGTGTCAGCGGCATGATGGCCTCTGGCCCAGCCTCGCCCATCAATCCGGTGCCACCCCGCATCGGGAACGTGGTCGGCCCGCTGACAATCCCGCCATTGGCAAACGGCATCACCCGACCTTGGCTAAAACTGCCGCCCTTCTCGAACAGGGAACCACCGCCAAACAACCCGCTAATACTGTTGGCAATCAAACCACCAAAATGCTTGGTCACCGGCGTGATCGCAGCGTTATACGTCGCATTAACCATCGACTCCGCCACCTTGCCCAAAGCGTCCGACAGCTTCAGCCCGTCAAACACCAACCCGTCAAAGGCCGATTTCAACCCGCGGCTGATGCCTTTGGACAAAACATCAACCTCGCGGTTCGTCGTGGTCAGGCTGTCACGCATCTTGGCCAACTCACCATCAAAGGCCGCCGTCATCGCTGTGGCACTGCCCATTGTTGTCTCGAGGGCCGCAACCTGATCGTCAAATCCGTCCAGCCCGTCCACTTCACTTGTCATGATCTTTCTCCATCTTGTCCGGAAACGCTTGCGCCAATTCTTCTAGCCGCGTGCGATTCATCGGCGCATCCGTCGCCCCCTCGCCCAGCATCAGCATTAATTCGGCCGGGGTCAGCCGCCAGAACTGCTCTGGCCGCAACCCAAGCCCGCGAAACCCCGCCCGCATCAACGCAGGCCAGTCAAATCCGTTCATTGTGCAGCAACATCCGGCATTGAGAACGCCCGCGCCAACAGCTCTGCCGCCACCCGCGCCGCCTCGACTGGACCGCCAGAGATGTCGGCTGACAGCAAATCGCTCGCACGACCCTGCCATCCCCCGCCACGCAATCCAGCCACAATCAACGCCAGCACATCGCGCGTGCTGAACTGACCGCTTTCAAAGCGCTCGACCATACCAATCAGCGTCCCTGTCTCCAGCGACGCCTCAAGCTCGGCCAAAGCCCCAAGCGTCAACTTGCAGCTGTGCGCGACCCCATCCAGCGTCAACGCAACTTCACCGGCCCAGGGGTTCGTCATGGCGTAACAGGTGTGAAGACCAACGCACCCGCCGAGGCCATGCTCAACTCATAAGTCGCCTCGCCATTATAGCTGCCGGAATATTCAATCGACGTCATCTGGAACGCGCCCTCGATGATGCCGAATTCAGGAATGATCACCTGAAAATTCGGCGTTTCACCATCAAAGAAAATCTGGCGCGCGCGCTCGTCTGTGCCCGCATCCTTGAACACGCCTGACCCCGAAATCGAAGCCGATTTCACACCAGCGCCTGCCAGCAGTTCACGCCACCCGCCCTGACTCTCCAAAGAGGTCACATCGACCGCCTCGGCGTTAAAACTGATCCGTGTGGCCCGCAGCCCCACAATGGTCTCGAACAAACCACCACCGGTCATGTCGAGTTTAATTAAAAGGTCCTTGCCGTTTTGGGCACCCATAGCTGTCACTCCAATTTTAGAAATTTAGGTCATTGCATCCAGCCGCTCATCAGCCCCTGACGGGCTTGATGTGCAACACCGATGATCGTTAATTATCTTCAACCCGCGCATGAAACCGCAGATCAATGCGGCGCGTTTCACCCGTGCCAACCCGCCGCGCCGTGGCGCGATCAAAGTTGATATAACAAAGGGCACCGCGCGACAGAACCAACTCGGCCCCTTGCAACGCATCGCTCACCGCCGCACCTACCTGCTTGGCCACCTGAAACCCGGCCGCATCCGTAATCACGCTGATGGTGATCATATGCAGCGCACCAGATCCGGTCTTGTCCGACCGGTCCCGCACATCTTCAGGACCAAGGCTCACGTAAGTGCCCACAACAGCCCCCGATGGCGCGTTATCGTAAATCGCGGTGCCGACCAAAGCGGTCAATGCCGTGTCTCCCATCAAACGCTGATAGATCGCGGCCTGCAAAGCCGCCGAAACCCCGTAACTCATGACAATTCCTCCTCAAACGCAAAACAGGTCAGGTAATGTGCCTGCGGATCGCGCTCTGTCACCGCCTTGATGCGAAACAGACGCGTGCCTTCGCGGAACCGCTGGTCTGGCTTGGGGCGCGACGGTGCCCCGACAGGTGCCCCCCGCACTGTGATGCGATACGGAACACTTGAAACGGTGACAAACTCGCCCGCCTTCTCGCGCCCCGTGCCCGCCATCACCTCACCCCACATCTCGCCCAACGCCACCCAGCTTTCGGCAAACCCGCCGGATCCATCCGGCAATTGCACCGCATCTTCCAGCACCAGCTTGCGGTTCAAAAGGGGCGCACTCATGACGCACCCCCGCCCAGAATACGGACCGTGCGGTAGCGCTCGATCAGGCTGGTCACCCCGTAAGGCATCACATCCCCACCGGCACCGCCAACATCACGATGCTCGTAATAATGCGCCGCCAGCAACATCACCGCATGGGTCACATCCGCAGGTAAATCACCCCACGCCGCGCCAAATCCGGCATCAAAGATCACCTCAACGCTGCCGCCAATCGGAATCGTCGGTAAACTGCCGCCAACCGCAACCAGCTTCGGGCGATGGTCATCCTTTTGCAGACTGTATCGCGCCGGATCAATCACCGTCACCACCGCCAAACGGTCCAGCATCCGCATCTCGCCAATCATGCTCACGGGGGCCACAGGGAATGCCTGCTCGCCCAACGCCCGCCATGCGGTCACCGACCACATGAAACTGCGCTCGATCAAAATCTTGCCGGTACGCGCCTCGATCGCCGCCATGGCTGAACGCAAATAACTCTCCAACACCGCATCCTGCACCGCATCATCGGCAAACCCCGTGCCCATCCGCAAGTGGTCTTTGAATTCAGCAATCGGCAGCGCCAATGTTGGCACTGTTGTCTGCTCGACTAACATCATGGAAATTCTCCGGTAATATAACGCCCCCAAATAGGCGGGCGCACGCCATTCGCATTGCTCGGACGGAGGGGAGCAGCTAGACAACACGAAATCATTGGCGCACGCCCATTTAGCCACCCCCCAAACGATGGGGGATGACCTATCTCGGCAACCGTTAGGCGACCGAGAATTTCAGCAGTTTGATCGCGGCGAAATCGCTCACATCACCACCAACACGTTTTGTTGCATAGAACAGAACATGTGGCTTGGCGCTGAACGGATCACGCAAAACCCGCAGATCAGGACGCTCGGCAACGGTGTAACCGGCACCAAAATCACCAAAGGCAATCGCAGTGGCGTCAGACCCGATGTCAGGCATATCCTCGGCAATCAGCACGGGATACCCCATCAAACGAGCAGGCTCGCCAGCCGCCAGACCATCGGACCACAGGAAGCGCCCGTCTGCGTCTTTCATCTTGCGAACCGCACCAGCGGTTTTCGAATTCATGATAAATGTCGCACCAGCCCGGTACTGGGCCCCCAGCGCGTACACCAGATCAATGATCGAATCTGCCGGTGTAACACCGTCAAAATCACCATCAACGCCGGTTGCGATATAACCCAGATTGTTCCAGACCCAGCTCGCATCATCAACAGCAGTATGGGTCAAGAAACCCTTTGGTTTGTCCACACCATCACCCGAAACAAAAGCAGCCGCTTCAGCGCGGGAAAACTTGTCCGCAATCCGGCCAGCCAGCCAACCCTCAATATCAAATGCACTGTCATCCAGCAAACGTTGGCTGGCTTTTGGCAGGGCCGAAAGCTCGTGCAGCGGGATGGTGATGCGGTCGATGGACGGCGTGCCTGTTTCAGCAGTCGCCGTGGTCTCGTCCGCCCAACCAGCACCAACATCAGTGTGGTCGATCAGCACATCATAAGAAGTCGCCTCGATATTCACCACATTGGCCACCGAACGCAACGATGCGGTCGAATTCAGTACCGACTGAATGGTTTCCGCCGTCTGTGGATCCACCAGATAACCACCATCGGCGGATACGGTCGTGGACATCGCCTTGCCTTCCAGATGAATGCCGCGCAGCGCGTCATCATCGCCCGAGCGCAAGTAAGCGTTGAACGCTTTCTGGTGCGGGGCTTCGGTTTCAGCCATTGCAGAAAGTGCAGGGCGGGAGTGGGTCATTGTCTTGCGGTCCAGCATGGTCAATCGCTCTTCTTGTTGTTTAAGTTTTGAATTAAGGTTGTCCTGAAACTCGTTCAGATCATTCACGAAACCGGCCATCGCGGTCTTCACCTCGGCAGCCGGAGACAGGTCCGTTGGCACAACACCAACGTCCCGAGCCTTTCGGTCGGTTTTGCTCATCTTTGTTTCCTAAAGTTTTAGCCCGTTGCATCCGGTTTCCAGGGTGCAAAATGCTATTGAGGTTAGATCGCTGGCTTACTCAACGGCCAGCATGTGGCGGGCGTCATTAATCACGCCTGCCAAATCACGCAGGGCATCAGCATCCAGGCTCTCGCCCTTCGCCCCCACCCGCGCTTCCGGAAGCATGGGGAACGTCACCAGTGACACCTCCCACAATTCCAGTTCAGCCAAGAGCCGCTGGCCCTTGCCATTCTTATGTGCCTTCTTGGTGCGATAGCCGATGGACAGACCATCAATCGCGCCCGCTTCAATCAGCGCCGCCGCCTCACGCCCCTTGGCCACGTCCAGCAACAAACGGCCCTTCACATACAGGCCCTTGCTGTCCTCACGCACCTCGTCCCAAATGCCGATGGGCTGGGTCGGATCATGCTGCCACAGCATTTTCACCGTGCGCCCCATCTTGGCAAGCGTGGCCAGTGACGCGGCATAAGCACCCGCCTCGACCACATCGCCACCCTGATCGCATTTGCCAAAGAAACTGGCATAACCCTCGATCAACGTGCCATCCGTAACGGTCACACCCCTATCCATTCGGCAGAACTTGCGCTCTAAACCGGTCTCGTAATCCATTGATTTCATATCTTTATTCCCTACTTAGGCGCCGCATCCAGCAACGAAATTACACCCTGCGCCAGCACCACGCCGACCACGCCGTAAACCGCCAGCCACAGCCGCTTTTCCAACCGCTCGATCATCGCCTCGATCCGCGCCAGCCGTTGCGACAACGCCTCGAATTGCAATGCAGTCACCCGCTCGTTGGCCTCGATCCGCGCGGCTGCGGCATCGAAACTGTCGTATAAAAACCGCGATCCGCTCGCGTGCGTTTTCCCGTCTGTCATTCATCATCCGCCAGCTTTGGCAGCCCCAGAATGGCGCGTTTTTCCACATCCGTCAGAAAACTGGCCAAACTGACCCGTTTCCACTGGTTGTCCCGCTCCGCCGACAGCGCCGACACCTGATCCAGATCAGGCTTCAGCTCGACCCGATCACCACCAAGCCGCGCCAACCACTCCGAAACCGACGCCGCCACGCGGGTTGCCAACGGCAACACCGTCAGCCGATAAAACGCACGATTCGCTTCCTGATAATTGGCATAGGCCGCGTCCCCGGGGATCCCCAGCAACATCGGCGGCACCCCGAATGCAATCGCAATCTCGCGCGCCGCCGCTTCCTTGGTCTTCTGGAACTCCATGTCAGATGGCGAGAACCCCATCGGCTTCCAGTCCAGACCGCCCTCCAGCAACATCGGGCGCCCCGCATTCGCGGCCCCCTGATGCTGGCTGGCCATCTCGTCGACCAACCGGTCATACTGATCCGGCGTCAACGATGCCTGCCCGTCCGAGCCACGATAGATAATCGCCCCCGATGGCCGTGCCGCATTGTCCAGCAATCCCTTACTCCAGCGCGACGCTGAATTATGCACATCCACCGCACTTGCGGCGGCCTGCATCGGCGAAAAACCGTAATGGTCATCTTGTGGCGAAAACGTTTTGATATGGCAAATCGGTTGGGCCTCTCCGGTCATATCAAACCGATGCTTCTTGCCACCCACCGCATATTCATAGGCCACAGGCCACCCGTCAGTGCCCGGCACCACATTCATCCGGTCACTGCGCAACACATGCAGCTCTACAGGCGCACCCATCTCGTCCGTCACCGCTTCAAGGTATCCATTGCCTGTTAGCAACAGCTGCCCATACAGCGCCTCGAACAACTCGGCCCGCCCCTGTGCCCCGTTCGGGCTCTGGATCAGCGACAACACCGGATGCTCGTCATAGCGCCGCTCATTGTCTTGCAACACCAACGGCAATGCCGCCGCCGCCTCGGCAATCAGCTTAACGGATCGAAACCCGATCGGATTGCCCAAAAATCCCGTGCGGGTTAGTGAAACCACATCCCGCGGACTCCACGCAACGCGCCCGGCCCCGTGATACGCCACCACCGGCCCCGTCGCCGAGGCTTTTTGCTCGGGTACATCCGCACCCTTTCGAAAGAAATTAAACGCCATAAGAAGAAGCTCCTCGTCTTCACCAAAATCCGAAAATCACAGCTTCCAAATGGTCCAAATATCCGCGCCGCAGGCATTAAATCTTTCTTGCCTGCGGCGCGGATATTTGGACCATTTGGAAGATCGAAACTACAAACCACGCACCCTAGGCCTTCGCCATTTGGCCGCAGGTTCAATCATCAATTCATGCATTGCCCAGACCAGTGCATCAACACGGTCCGGACTGCCCTTGCCCTCATAGCCGCGCGTGGTCATCCGGCACATCTGGTCCTCCAGATCACCCAAACCCCGCACATGCCGCGCACGCCCCTGCTCGTACAGAGCCGCAACAGGCTCGGCCCGCGCGATCTTGCCCTTCGAGGCGCGAACACTTCGGTACGGCACCAGCGGATCAATCTGCCGGATCACGGATTCAACCATGTCACCGCCTTGATTAACCTCGGCCACCAACCGGTCAGCGCCGTATTCCTGCATCATCGCAATTGCAGTTCGCGCCCAGGCCGCAGGACTGGCCGCAGACACCGAGGCATCCTTCAACACCACCGCATGCCAATCCGACGGATTGCCCTCGCAATTGGCGCCAACCACAATGATCCCGCATTCATCCGATCCCTTGTGCCCTGTCACCGGCGGGTCAATCGCCACAACAATGCGCGACAAATCACCAACCTGCTCCAGCCGCAAATCTTCCAGCATCGCGGACGTCCACAACGCCCCCTCGGCATCCTCCAGCAGCACCCCGTCCAGTTCTTGGCGCCCCAGCCGCGTGCCCGCATATCGCGCCCGCACCTCCTCCAGAAACGACGCCGCCAGATAGGCACGGTTCGCCTCAGTCGGGGCCGTTGTCACCACCGTAGTGGAATTGGCCAATATCCCCTTCAACACCGACACATTCTTTGGCGTAGTGGTCACGCATTGGCGCGGGTTATCCCCCAGCCGCAACCCGAACTGCAGCATATCCCACGCCTCTTCCGCTTTCTTCCATTTGGCCAGTTCATCCACCCATGCCGCATCAAACTGCGGGCCGCGCAAACTCTCGGGATCATGCGCCGAAAACACCTGCGCCACTGCGCCATTGGGCCACACCAGCCGCTTGCGCGTCGCCTGCCATTCAGGGCGCCGGTCCGGAGGTGAGCACGCCAATATCCCGCTCTCGCCGAACACCATCACCTCGCGGGCCTGCTCGATGGTTTCCCCCACCAGCGCCACGCGGCGCGACCGGCCAATATCTTTGGGCCGCGACCCTTCAACCTCGCTGCGCACCCACTCGGCACCCGCGCGGGTTTTACCCGCGCCACGCCCCCCCATGATCACCCAGGTGCGCCAATCCCCCTCTGGTGGCAATTGATGTTCAAACGCCCAGAACTCGAATAGGTATGGCAGCGCCAATATCTCGTTCTCGTCCAGATCATTCAGAAACGTCTCCTGAATCTCCGGCGTCGCGCAAGCGAGCCATTCTGCGCCCGATCTCATCGCGTGCCGCATCGAAATCGAGCGCGTAGTCGTGCACGATCCCTGCGTTATGTTTGCGGAGCTTTTCAAGAGTTGCCCTTTCTCCGAATGCGGTTTGCATTGCTTTGCTCAAATCACGAACACACCCCGCCGCCGCCTTCGAGGCCTCGGTGTTTTCTTCATCAAGCGTTGATATTATTTCTTCGGCCCGACGTAACATCCGGTCGAATTGTTTCTCGGCAATCAAAAGAATTTCTTCCGAACTACCGTCGTCCCCTAGGGGTGCATTAATTGTCATATGGTCTGAATTCGCCTCTCATGCATATAGCGCTTTGCATTTTGCAAAATATCAAGCATCAGAATTCGCCCACCCTCGAGGTGAATTCTGTTTCAAGTAAATGCAAATTGCTTTAGACCGCACAAGAGAAATGAAAAAGCAGCCACAGAGTTTCCCCTCGACTGCTTGCCCACTTCTTCTAGCTTGCCATAAGGTATACCCTGGAGCGTTCGCAGAGTCAAGAATAATCGCTCAAGTTGTGCTGCCCCCACCGTGCGCTAGGGTTAACAGAACCTTTACAACACAGTGCCTTAAGGCTGACAGCTAATTCCCGCCACGCTCCGCTTCAATCGCCCGCCATTTGGCCACATTCTCGTTATGCTCGCGCAGGGTCTTGGCAAATGCGTGCCCACCCGTGCCATCCGCAACAAAGAAAATAAACTCGGTCGCATCAGGGTTCAACGCCGCTTCAATCGCGGCCTTGCCGGGATTTGCAATCGGCCCCGGTGGCAATCCGTCAATCTGGTAGGTGTTGTAATCGGTCTTGCGGTGCAATTCGCTCTGGCGCAGACCATGGTCCAAGATACCTTCGCCCTTGGTGATGCCATAGATCACCGTCGGGTCGGTTTGCAAACGTATCCCTTGATTCAGCCGGTTGATAAACACACTCGCCACCTGACGGCGTTCCGCCGCAATGCCAGTCTCTTTCTCGACGATGGACGCCAGCACCAGCGCCTCTTCCTTGCTGGCCAGCGGCAGATCAGCGGCCCGCGCCTCCCACGCCGCATCCAGAATTGCCACCTGCGCCGCCTGCATCTGCTCCAGAACCGCCGCACGGCTGCTGCCGGCCTTCATCTCATAGCTGTCCGGTGCCAACATCCCCTCGGCGGGCACCTCGGCCACATCCCCCTCCAGAAAATCAGCAGCCTTCAATGCTTCCACAATCTGCCAGCTGGTCACCCCCTCGGCCACAGCAATCCTAAACCGCACATCTGCCTCGGCACGGGTCTCGGTATAGGCAGCAGGAACCTCGTCCTCATCAGGGTTAAAAACCACTTTCTCAACGTATTTGTTGGTCTCGGGGTCCAGCTCGCGCACCTGCACTTGGTTGCGCCGCACCCCGACGCGGTAAACAATCTCGGTGCCGCAGGTATTTTTGCCGCCCCGCGTCACAATGTCGACGATCTCGACCATTGACGCACCTT
>CAYYOF010000010.1:52734-57623 GCA_964473185.1 uncultured Marinosulfonomonas sp.
AGGAAATTTGATGTAATGTGACGCCACATCAGCCTGTCACCATTTCGGGCACCTTACCCATAACAAGGCTCGCATTGGTACCGCCAAACCCGAATGAATTCGACAACACCACGTTGATTTCCCGTTTCACCGCCACCTTGGGTGCCAGATCCAGCTTGATCCCTTCGGGCAATGTATCAAGGTTCAGCGTCGGTGGCGCAATCTGGTCGCGCATCGCCAATATGCAGAAGATCGCCTCGACAGCACCTGCCGCCCCCAGCAAATGCCCGATCGCCGACTTGGTGGACGACATTGTGGCACCGGACGCCGCGTCCCCCATCAGCCGCTCAACCGCAGCCAGCTCAATCGTATCCGCCATGGTCGATGTGCCATGCGCATTGATGTAATCAATATCCGCAGGCGTCATGCCAGCGCGTTTCAACGCCGCCGACATCGACCGGAACCCGCCATCGCCATCTGACGCGGGTGCTGTGATGTGATACGCATCGCCTGACAGACCATAGCCCAGTATCTCGGCATAAATCTTGGCACCCCGCGCCTTGGCGTGCTCGTATTCCTCCAGCACAACCACACCAGCCCCCTCGCCCATGACAAACCCGTCGCGGTCCTCGTCATAAGGGCGGCTGGCGGATTTGGGGTCATCACTGCGCTTGGTCGACAGCGCCTTACAGGCATTAAAACCGGCAATACCAATCTCGCAAATCGGGCTTTCGGTGCCCCCCGCGATCATCACATCCGCATCATCCAGCATAATCAACCGCGCCGCATCACCAATCGCATGTGCACCAGTGGAACAGGCCGTCACCACCGCGTGGTTCGGCCCCTTGAACCCGTACCGGATCGAAACTTGTCCAGACGCCAGATTGATCAACGATCCCGGAATGAAAAACGGCGAAACCCTACGCGGCCCACGTTCTTTCAACGTAATCGCGGTCTCGGCAATCAACTGCAAACCGCCAATGCCCGATCCCAGCATCACGCCGGTCCGGTAACGGCTTTCCTCGTCCTCGGGCTGCCAGCCGGAATCCTTAACCGCCTGATCCGCCGCCGCCATGCCATACAGGATAAAATCATCCACCTTGCGCCGGTCTTTGGCGGCCATCGTGTCATCAGGGTTAAACGTGCCGTTGGTGCCATCGCCCAACGGAATTTCGCAAGCATAATCAGTCTGCAAATGCCCCGCATCAAATCGCGTAATAGTGCCCGCACCGGACTCCCCCGCAATGATCCGTTTCCAAGTCTCTTCGACCCCGCAAGCCAACGGCGTGATCATTCCCAAACCTGTAACGACAACTCGGCGCATATTATTCCCCCAATGGTATTCTTATTCTGCTCACAGTCCTATTACCCCGCCCCCACCCAGTTCGGCAAGCCTATCTGGTAGCAATCCGCAAGGATACGCCCAGATTTGCGCACCAGCGGTGATTTATGCAGATATTTCCACTTTCTCGCGATGCCGTTTACAGCACAAATTCTGTCGCGGAAATGTCGGGGTATTCCCCGAATCCCTGCTTTGAATGGTGGAATATATGCCGGAGCAGCGCGAAAAGGGATTGCCCGATGATCAACGAACTCACCTTCCCCGCAGGCCTACACCTGCTATCAAACTGGCAATCCGGCGACGCGGATGCCAAATCCCGCCTAAAAGACATCTTCGACGCGACCATCAAAGGTGAAATGGACGACGTCTTTGCCTCACCCGCGCCCAAAAATCAGGTGCATGTATCCGGCTCGGTCCATATGCTGACCCTGTCGATCCTGCACGATCTATATGGCATCGATTCCGCCGCGTTTTACAAAGAAGACGCGGCCAGATACGCCCGCACCAACCTGATGGCGGCCCGCCTGCTGGGCATCCAGAAACACTACACAGTCTGGGCGCTCTATGCCTTCACATGCGAAGCCATTGGCCAGACCATGATGTATCCCGATAAATTCCCGCCCGGCTCCGATCCCGACAAGGTGCTGATCACCAAGGATAACTGGCAGTCAGTCACCACACCGGATTTCGACAGCGGCATCCCGAAAGTCATCAACGATATATTGCGCGAAACCGAACGCTTGACCGGAATCGAGCCTTTGTTGCAAATATCGGCCCCCTACAGTCTGGCCGCCGATATTTACGGGCAGGAACCCTTGTTGGCCGACGTCGTGCATGATCCTGACTTTGTGAATCAACTGCTGGACCATCTGGCCGATCAGGTTCTGCTACCGTGGATCGAACATTTCCTAGAACAATTCCCCAACGGCTGGATCGAACTGTCCGACGCCTCCGGCTCACCCTTTTTCATCGGGCCAGAAAACTGCAAAACCATCGCCATCCGCGCGATGCGCCGCATGACCGACGGCAAACCATGGGCGGACCGGCTGTTCGATTGCAACTATCGCGGCGACTACGTCACCCAAGCCAAAAAACGCGCCCGCAATTCACGCCGCCAATCCGCTGCCCCCACCACCAGCGGCATTGACCTGCTGGAGCTGACCGACCTGAAACACAGCGTTTGCCCGAAATTCATCATCCGGCTGGAAGCCGACCGCGTGCCAATGCCGTTTTATCAGGAACAGGCCATCCTGCGCGGGGTGCCCCTGACGGCGGGCATCGGCTCGGGTCAGGTGGATCGCAACAGCGTCGGCGACATTGATCTGGCCAAACAGGACATTCGCCAAACTGCTAATGAATACGTCACGGCCATAAAAACCGTTTGTGAAACCGTCGGCTATCCAGATGAAACCATTCTGGCCCAACCTTGGCCCAGCCACATCTATTTTGAAGACATCAGTGCTCAATCCCAGTTCGGGATGATCGAAATCATCATCCAGACTGCAAGGGATGCAGGGGAACAAACAACCGAGGAGCAACAATGAGCAACTTCCCCCAATTCCCTGCTGGCCTTCACCTATTGTCCGGCTGGCAATCCGGCGACGCCGGCGCGACATCCCGCCTAAAGGAAATTTTCGACGCGGCTATCAACGGCGATGCTGACGCCAATTTCGCCATTCCCGCCCCTACGTGCGCGGTCAACATCGGCGGTTCAGTCAATCTGCTGACCCTGACCATCATGCATGACCTCTACGGCATCGAATCCTCCGAGTTCTACAAAGGCGACGCCAAGCGATACGTGCGCACCACCCTTCTGACCCGCCGCTTGCTGGGGATGAACAAACTCTACATGAGCTGGCCAGTCTACGCCTTCGCCGCCGAGGCTTTGGGTCAAGTGATGATGTATCCCGATAAATTCCCCCCCGGTTCCGACCCTGAAATCACCCTGATCAACAAAGATAATTTCAAATCCATCCTCAAAACGCCCGATTTCACCACCGGCATCCCGAAAATCGTAGATGACATTATCCGCTTCACCGAAGAACTGACAGGGCTTGAGCCCGTCCTGCACCTCTCGGCCCCCTACTCTCTGGCCGCCGATATCTACGGTCAGGAACCACTGCTGGCCGATCTGGTGCATAACCCCGATTTTGCCAATGAAATGCTGGATCACATCGTTGATACGGTCCTGAAGCCGTGGATCGACCACTTTACCAACCAGTTCCCCAATGGTTGGGCCGAAATGTCCGACGCCTCAGGCTCGCCGTTCTTTATCGGCCCTGAAAATTGTAAAACCGTCGCCATCCGTGCCATCAAACGGCTGGTTGACGAAAACCCGTGGGGCCACCGCGTCTATGACGCCAATTATCGCGGCGATTATGTCACCCAAGCCAAAAAGAAAACCCGTGGGCGGCGCAAAGCCACCTCTGACGACAGCGGCATCAGCATTCAGGAGCTGACAGACCTGAAACACAGCGTTTGCCCCGATTTCATCATCCGGCTGGATGACGACAAGGTGCCGTTGCCGTTTTATACCGACCAAGCGATCCAGCGGAATGTGCCCCTGTTCACCGGCATCGGTGTCTCGCAAGTTGACCGCAACAGCATCGCCGATCTGGATATGGCCAAACAGGACATCGCCCAAATGGCTGCTGACTCCGTTGTCGCCATTAAAACCGTGGCCCAAACCATCCACAAAAACGGCTACTCCAACCCGCTTCAGCCATGGCCCGGAACAGTATACTTTGAGGACATCAGCTCGGAAGCCCAGTTCGACCTGGTCGAAATCATCGTGCGCGAGGCACTGAATAACGGGGCGTTTACTCTCTAGGCCAACCGCTCAAACAACTGCAACTGATCCCCTTCAAACACAGACAGCCGTGTTTCGGTGAACCCCAGCTTGCCCGCCAGCCGCATTGACGCTGCGTTGGCCGGATCAATCATACATACACTACGGTCCGCCAGCGCAGCGGCGTCAAACCAGCCCAGCGCCGCCTCCATTGCCTCACGGGCAAACCCGTGGCCCTGTGCAGCCCCCTCAAACAGCCAACCTGCCTCGGGATACTCGTCAAAGCCAGCCCCATGCCCCCGCCGCGCACAGGGAAAGCCAACCTGCCCGATCAAAGCCCCCGTGTCGCGCCGCTTCACCGGCCACATGCCGCATCCCATTTCGGTCCATGCGCCGATATTGGCCAGAAACGATGCCCACAACTGCGCCTCGGATCGCGCCGCCCCACCAATAAAGCGGTAAACCTCGGGCAGACTCCACAACCGCGCCAGCGCTGCAAAATCCTCGCGTGCGGGCGGCACCAGCATCAATCTCTCTGTTTCAATCAATGGAATCATACCAACCCTCGAACGAAAAACGGCGCCCCGCTACGGGACGCCGCTTTCCAAACTCTATGTCACGTAAGACTTAAGAAGCTTTGGTGATGAACGACACAGCGTCGCCAAATGTCTGGATGGTTTCAGCAGCGTCATCCGGAATTTCAATGCCGAACTCTTCTTCAAAAGCCATAACCAGCTCAACAGTGTCCAGGCTGTCAGCGCCCAGATCGTCGATGAAGGA
>CAYYOF010000011.1:0-57601 GCA_964473185.1 uncultured Marinosulfonomonas sp.
CCAGATAGCGCATACCGGTGTGAAACGCGCCCTCGGTGCGGCGTGCCCAGATCAGGAAAACGGACGCAATTGCGGTGCCTTCCCAGTAGAAAAATAGGGTGATCAGATCGCCGGCGAATACCGCTCCGATGGCCGATCCGGCATAGAGCAGGGCGGCCACTTGTTGCACGGTGTCGCGCACATGCCATGCGAATAGGTTGCCCAGAAATGCCGCGAGGCAGAAGATCAAACCGAAGATGCGCGACAGCTTGTCGATGCGCATCAGGTCCAGCTCGAAGTTGAAGAATGGCACGGTTTGGTGTGAGCCGATCTCCAGACCCCAGACTTGCCACGCCGCAATCACTGGCACGATCAACAGCAACAGGCCACGCAAGCGGCCTTGGGGCAGGGCGAACAGGGCGGCGGCCCCGATGAAGAACAGGAAGGCCGTGGGGATCTGGTCAAGCATCATAATCGACTTTATCCAGTCCGGCCTCGGGATAGTCCTCGCGGTCCACAGCCTTGTCGCCGTAGAAATCCTCGCGCCGTTTGATCAGCACCCGCAAGGCTTTGGCGGCCAAGATCAAGCCGGTGAACATGATGAACCCGTAAGCCGCGAAAAAACCGGGCAGGTTTTCAATCTCGAAATGGCCGTGCTTCTCATAAGTAAAATCAGCCAAAAACAGCAAACCGCAAACCACCACCAACGCCCAGAAAATCTTGTTGGCGCTGCCCGGCTTGTCTACCCACAGCAGCATCCGGCCAAGGGCGGGCAGTTTGGCTGGATCGGTGTCATGCTCTGACATGATTAGGCCTTTCCCTCTTTGGAGATCAGCGTCTGCGCCCACTTCAGGGCGTCTGCCTTGGGGATCGTCAGTGACTTGGATATTTTCCAGGCCAGCCGGTTCTCGTTCAGATCGGGAAACTGTTTCCTGAGTTGTTTCAATTCCAAAAGCCGCGCTTTGGGCAGATCGGTGCAGATGGCGATGACCTCGTCAATCCCCAGCCCGAAATGTGTCCGCAGTGCTTTGCGAATATACAGCTCGCGTTGGCCCTGCTTTTGCAGACGCTGGCCATAGGCGTGCCTGCCCTCATCGGTTTGCGGTGTGTCTGTCAGATAGTCACTCATTGTGCGGCCCCTACAATTGGCAACAGGAAATCCCTGAGATTGGTGGCATAGAAAAACAGCAGCAAACAGCCGAATGCGGTGGTGGCGGGCGGCAGCCAGACCAGCACGGGGGACTCGGCTATTTTTGGGGGTTCGGTGGTTTCAGCAGGCCAAAAGAACCCGCGCCCGACAATCGACAAAAGGTAAGCCACATTCAACAGCGAACTCAGCATCAGCACCGCGATCATTACCTGTTGGCCCGCGTCCGCAGCACCGACGATCAGTAACCATTTGCTCCATGACCCGCCCAGAGGCGGCAATCCGATGATTGACAACGCCCCGATCAGGAACGCACCATAGGTGATTGGCATGATCCGTCCCAGCCCGTTCATCTGGCTGATGTTGATCTTGTGGGTAGCCACATAGATCGAGCCTGCACACATGAACAAAGTGATCTTGCCCATCGCGTGCATGGCGATGTGCATGCCACCCCCCAGCGCCCCCATGGAAGTGGCCAATGCCATGCCAAGGGTGATGTAGGACAGCTGGCTGATGGTGGAGTAGGCGAGGCGGGCTTTCAGGTTGTCCTTGGTCATCGCCACGATGGACGCCGCGATAATGGTGTAGGCGGCCAGCCACATCAGCCATTCGGACGCGCCCGTTTCAGCGAGGAAGTCGATGCCAAAGATGTAGATGCCGACCTTTAGCATGGTGAACACGCCCGCCTTGACCACAGCCACGGCGTGTAGCAACGCACTGACAGGCGTGGGGGCAACCATAGCTGCGGGCAGCCAGCGGTGGAATGGCATGATCGCCGCCTTGCCGATGCCGAACGCATAGAGGCCCAGCAGCACGGCAACCATCGGCCCTGCGATATGGCCGCGCAGGATGCCGCCTTGGGTGAAGTCCAGCGTGCCGGTGATGGTGTAAGTCCAGATCACTGCGACCAGCAGCAGGCCTATCGAGGTGCCCATCAGGATGCCAAGATAGGTGCGCGCGCCGCTGATGGCTTCGGGCGTGCCTTTGTGGGCAACCAACGGGTAGGTCGACAGGGTCAGCAATTCGTAGAACAGGAACAGGGTGAACATATTGGCGGAAAACGCCAACCCCATCACGGCAGCGATGGCCAGTGAAAAACTGGCGAAGAACCGCGTGTGGTTGTCCTCGTTATTGCCGCGCATATAGCCGATGCCGTAGATGTGGGTCAGGATCCACAGGCCGGAGGCGATGATGGCGAACATCAGGCCCAAGGGTTCGACATTGAACGCGATGTCCAGACCCGGGAACACGTTGAACAACACCAGTGCTTGCGTTGTGCCGTTACCCACATTGGTCAGGATCACCAGTACGGTGAGGAATGTAGCCACGGCAGCGCCCAGGGTCATGCCATCGCGCAAATCGGCGTGATTGCGCAGCAGCAGGTTGCCCACGGACGCGGCGGCAGGGATTAGCATAGTCAGCAGAATAGCTGTGTTGGTTTCCACTTAATGCCCCCCCATCGTAAAGCCGTTCAATAACCCGTCAGCGGCGGCGCGGGCAGCAGTCATGGTCAGCTCAGTGTCCAGACCGAACCAGATCGTCGAGAGCGCCATAATCCACATCGGGATCAGCATTGATAGCGGCGCTTCGCGTGGTGTGGGATCAGCGGGTTGCTTCATATAAAGCACCTCGATCACCCGCCACACGTAAATGATTGCCAACAAGGACGATGCCACAACAGCCAGCGCAATCCACCACCAGCCTTGTTCAATCGCGGCCTGCACCAGCACCCATTTGCTGATAAATCCGGCCGTGCCGGGCACGCCGATCAACGACAGGCCGGCAATCACGATGGCAAAGCTGGTCCATGGCATCACTTTGCCCATCCCTTCAATCCGCGCATAGAACGAGGAGCCTGACCGCAACACCAACGCGCCGACACCCATGAACAGCGCGGCTTTGGTGATGCCGTGGTTGAACAGATGCACGATGGCGCCTGACAGGCCGGTGGCCGACAACAGGCTGATGCCCAGCAGGATATAGCCGATTTGCGCAATGCTGGAATAGGCCAGCATGCGTTTCAGATCGGACTGGAACACAGCGATCAAGGATGCCGCGAACATCGCCACCAGTGCCAGCGGCATCATCAGCCACCTCACGGCGTTCATTTCAAACAGGAACTCCGGCTGGAACACCGAAAACATGAACCGCAGCAGCACGTAGATCGCCACCTTGGTGGCGGTGGCGGCTAGAAAGGCGGTTACGGCAGATGGGGCGTAGGTATAGGCGTTGGGCAGCCACAAGTGCAGCGGGTAAATCGCCACCTTCAGCCCCATGCCCACCACGATAAAGGCGAACGCGGTCATGATGGTCCGGTCGGTCCCGTGCAGGGAAATATAGGCGGCGATGTCAGCCATATTCAGCGTGCCGGTGCCCGCATATAAAAACCCGATGCCGATGACGAAAAACGTAGCGCCAATGGTGCCCATGATCAGGTAGTCATAGGCGGCTGTCAGGGCGCGTTTGTCTTGCTTTGCGCCCATCGCCACCAGCACATAAGTGGACAGCGAGGAAATTTCGAGGAACACAAAGACGTTGAACGCATCCCCCGTGGCCACCACACCCAGCAGGCCGGTGAAACACAACAAATATGCGGTGTAGAACAGGGTGTGATGACGCTCTGATATCTCGAATTTAATGCTCTGCACCGTGTAGGGCATCACGATGGTGCCAATTGCCGAGACCAGCAGCAATACGAACGCATTGGCCGCATCTATCCGGTATTCAATGCCCATCGGCGGGGCCCAGCCGCCGATGTGATAGGAGATCACCCCGCCATCCAGCACCTGCAACAGCAGCTTTACCGAAATCAGGAACGAGGCAAGGCTGGCAAGAAACGCAATTGGCCACGCAAGGCGGCGCGACCCGATCAGAACCGTAAAAGGCGCGGCAAGGAAGGGCACCAGAACCACCAGTATCGGCAGGTGGTCCACAAAAGTGCGGGCTACATGGACGTGTTCAGTGGCCATCAGGCACGGCCCCCCATGGCATCGCCCAGTTCCTTGTTCTCGAGACGCACAAGCTCGGTCTCGATCGCCAGAATTTCGTCTTCCTCGATGGTGTCATATTCCTCGCGAATGCGCACAATCAACGCCAGACCCAATGACGTGGTGGCAATACCAACCACAATCGCGGTCAGGATCAACACATGCGGCAGCGGGTTGGAATAAACCACAGTCGGGTCGATCTGCATATCAATGGGAAAGATCGGCGCAGTGCCGCCCGTGACCTTGCCAAGCGAGATGTAGAACATGAAAACGGCGGTTTGAAACAGGTTCAGCCCGACGATTTTCTTGATCAGATTGCCCTTGGCCACAACGATATACAGACCCGTCATCATCAGAACGGTGAACAGCCAGTAATTCAGGTGGCCAAGGATGAAATCAACGTCAAACATCACCACTCCTCGTCACTGATGGCGGGGCGGCGCATGGCAAAGGCATAATAGATCGCCACCATAACTCCGGTCACAGTGACCCCGACGCCAAATTCTACGGCAAAGATGCCCCAGTGTTGGCCGTGTGACGGATGGTCTGGCGTGAACGCGCCATAGTCCAGAAAGTCATAGCCCAGAAACAGCGACAGCACGCCGGTGCCTGCATATATCAACACACCCAGCGCCATCAGTTTATGCACTAGCCATGCAGGAAACACCGCTTGCACTTTCGCCAGTCCGAAAACGAGGCCATAGAGGATAAACGCCACGGCCATGATCACCCCAGCCTGAAACCCGCCGCCGGGCGAAAAATCGCCATGGAACTGGACATACAGCGCAAACAGGATGATCGAACTGACCAGCAGTTTGGTAATCACGCGCAGGATAAGGTGGTGACGCATTAGCGGGCCTCCTCCCTGTCTTTTTCATCGGCTCTGCGACGGCGACGGCGCAGACCGGAAATCAGCATCAAAACGCCAACGCCAGCGGTGAAAACCACCGCTGTTTCGCCCATCGTGTCAAAGCCACGATAGCTGGCCAAAACAACAGTCACCACATTGGGTATGCCTATTTCCTCAGGACTGCGTTCAAGATATTGCGCCGCCACGCCAACCTGTGCGGGCGCGTTCGCGTCGCCAAAATTCGGCATATCCAGCGTGCCATAGATAATCGCGGCCCCGGTTATGGTGACAACAATCAGCGGGATCAGGGGCGAACGGGTTGACGGTTTTTCGATCCGCGAGGTTAGGGTCAGGGTGGACAACATCAACACAGTTGAAATGCCCGCCCCCACAGCGGCCTCGGTAAAGGCCACGTCAACCGCATCCAGTGTCACCAGCAACAGGGCCGACAACAGGCTGAACACCCCCGCCATCATGACCACCCCGAACAGGCGTTGCATGCGTGTAATGGCGATTGCGGTGGCGACCAGCATGACAAACAGGGTCAGGTTGATAAAAATCTCAACCATTGTCGCCCTCGTCAGATATCAGTGGTTCCGGCTCCACCCCGACCAACCCTTTGCCCTCAACCGGGCGCAGGCCGGTGACAAGGGCCGCATTGGCAATTGCATGGGTCGATGTGGGGCCGGTGATAAACAGGAAAACGCCGATGATTATCAGTTTGACAGTGATCAGGGTTGCGCCCGCTTGCAGGCACATACCGATTACCAGCAGGATCACACCGGCAGATTCAGAAACCGAAGCCGCATGCAGCCGCAACCAGAAACCGGGCAGCCGCAGGATACCAAAGGCTCCAACCACAACGAAACCGGCACCAGACAGAATGAATATCCAGCTTAGGGCCTCGATGATGATGTCCACCACGCTCATTGCCCGATCTCCTGATCTGTCGGCATCTGGTGGGCATCCCCAATGGCGCGGTAGCGGAAATATTTCAGGATGGCGATGGTGCCAACGAAATTGATCAACGCATAGAGCAGCGCAATATCCAGAAAATCGGGACGTCCCATCAGAAACCCAAGCACACCGATAAACAGCACGGTATGGGTGCCAAAGGCATTTACCGCCAGCACTCGATCGTAAAGCGTTTTGCCGACATAGAGCCGGATCAGCACCAGTATCATGGCAACAAAGAGCAAAAGAATGGCGGCCAGAAACATCAACGCTGCCCCTCGCGCCCAGTGGTGTCGATGGCCGCTGTCGCCTCGGCGGCCTCGGTGGCGGTGACCCGCGCGTCCATATCGGCAAGCGCCACCGGATCATCATCCGAATAGTTGAGCGCATGGATGATAAAGCGGCCCGGCTCGGTCTCGACGGTGATTGTGCCAGCCGTAAGCGTGATCGAGTTGGCAAAAATGACTTGCGCCAGATCGGTTTTCTGGGTGTGGGGAATGGAAAACAGATGCTGCTTTTTCGGTATTTCACGGGCCAGAATTATTTTGGTGACGTTCCAGTTGGCTTTGGCGATTTCCACCATCAGCCATGCCAGATATTTAACCAGACGAATTGGTGACAGGCTGAGTTCGACCCTGTCATCATCCTGCGCATCCATCCGACGGATGATGAACACAACCAGCAGGACCGAGGCAAATCCAAGGCCCATGATCATCGTCGTATAAACACCGGACAGCAACAGCCAGAGGATGGATAAAACGATCACTATGCCAATGGTGCGCAATTTCATCCCCCCGTCGCGTCCCGGCCGCATCGTACGTGCGGTCTCAGGTGCGATACAGATAGTGTATGCATAGAGGTGTTACAATAAGCATAGATGTCTTTTCATGCAGAATGTTGTGCGACATTCTAGGCCACAATATTCCAAAGCATCCCTGCAATCACGGCACCCGTCATCGCGATGGTTATATAGGCGTAAAACACCCGTGGTTTGACCAGCGCCCAGACGGCAATCGCGGCAGGGATACAGCTGACGCCACCGGCAATGACGAATGACATTGCGGCCCCGTTGCTCATGCCCTGTTCCAGCAAGGCATCTACCAGCGGCACGGCGGCATATCCGTTCAGATAGGCCGGTGCCCCCACCAATGCGCCCAGCAGGATCGGCTTTATCCCGTCGCCGCCCAGAACCGATGCGATCATATCTGCGGGCACATAGTGGATCATCATTGCCTCGAACAGATAGGCTAGCAACAACCACTTGCCCAAGAACAAAGCGTTCTCGATTACCGTGGTGCGAAATGTCTCGCGCCGCGCCGCGTCATGCCAGAACGCCCACTCAGGTTTGCCGGAAAACGGGGTGGAGCCGCAGCTGCTGCCGCATCCTGATTGGGGTTCTCTCGGACGCAGCGGGTCAGCGAAAACAATGCTTTTGGCAAAGGTTTTCACAGTGAACCCGCCCAGCAGGCCAAGACCGACCGCTGCCAGTGTTTTGGCGATGGCAAAGTCAAACCCCAATGTGCCGGATGTGATCAGGAACATTGCCGGATCCATTATCGGGGAGGCCAGCCAGAACGCCATCACCGCAGACAGCGGTGCGCCCACAGCTAATAAGGCCGCAATAAACGGGATCACTTCGCAGGAACAAAACGGCGATAGCCCGCCCAACAGCGAGGCCATCAAAATCATCTTGATCTCGCGGCCCTCAAAGGCCTTCGCCAGTATGGTTTCGGCGCCCGAAGCCTTGAGGTAACCAACGGCAAGCACCGCAAAGATGATGAAAATGCCTGTGTGCAGAATTGCTTGGCCTGCAAAGATCACTGTTGGCATCAGTTGTGGCATATCAAAGATCGCCAGCAATATAGGGATCAACACGATCACCAGCCATGCCTTGTCCATCCGTTTCCAGAACGGGGCGCTAGCGTCAACGTGGCTATGGCTATGGGTGTGATCAGTCATGGTGATGATCCTTGTGGGGAATTGCGCAATCGGCGCAGCATTCGGACAGCAGGAATTGCGATAGGGAAAATATTTGATCATAGGCAACGGCGGCGCAAATGATTGAGCGGCCGCGCTTGGTCTGTTGCACCAATCCGGCCTGCGTCAGGATTTTCATATGGTGGGTCAGGGTTGATCCGGTGATGCCGCTGCGCTCACCCAGTTCGCCAATGGCAATGCCCTCATCCCCCGCTCTGACCAGAATGCGCAGCACTGATAGGCGCTGTTCAGATCCAAGGGCGGCAAAAGTCGAGGCAGCCCGCTCGACGCTCAAATCTATGATGTGTTCTTGTTTCATGATTCTATATTTCTAGAACTATCGAAATAAAAGCAAGCCTTAATTTGAAAATCTCCGGAATTTGCAGTAAATCTGCGGGATGGACAATGACTTTGAGGATTTTGCGCAGCGCCTTCAGGCCTGCCGGATATGTGCGGACCGTTTTATTGAAACCGCAACGGCGCATGAACCGCGCCCTGTGGTATGGTTCGCGCCTGCGGCCCGCATTCTGATCGCAGGCCAAGCACCCGGAGCGCGGGTGCATGAATCCGGCAAGCCGTTTACCGACCCATCCGGCGACCGTTTGCGCGGCTGGATGGGGGTGGACGAGGCCACGTTTTACGATCTTACGCGCGTGGCGATTGTGCCGATGGGGTTTTGCTTTCCGGGGTATAACGACAAAGGGTCCGACCTGCCGCCACCAAAGATCTGCGCCGATGAATGGCGAGCAGATATCTTGGGACACCTGACCGAAGTGCGCCTAACCCTGCTGGTCGGCGGATACGCGCAGAAATGGCATTTGGCAAAGGCGGCGGCGGGCGGGGTGACGCGCACAGTGCAAGGGTGGCGCGACCATGCGCCCGACGTATTCGCCTTGCCCCACCCGTCATGGCGCAATACAGGCTGGATCAGGAAAAACCCGTGGTTTGAGGCCGATCTGCTGCCGGCGCTGCGCACACGGGTGCAAGAGGTGCTGCATGACTGACCAAACCCCGCTGGATATTGCCCACACCGCGATGGACGCCGCCCCCGAAGATACCGCTGCACGGTTGCGGTTCTTTGAACGGTTGGCGGATAGCGAGTTGTTTTTGTTGCTGCAAGGCGAGGCGGCGGGCAATACCCTGATCCCCGAGGTGTTCGAAGTTGAGGATGCCAAGTATGTGCTGGTGTTTGACCGCGAGGAACGGCTGGCCGATTTCGTCGGTGACAGTGCCCATCACGCTGTGCTGTCTGGACGGGTGGTGGCGACCATGCTGGCGGGGCAGGGAATTGGGCTTGGTCTGAACCTCGGGGTTGCGCCATCGTCGATCCTGATACCGGCGGATGCAATGGCGTGGCTGTGCGACATGCTGGACAACGCGCCGGACGAGGTGATGGCGCGGCCCGTTTCAATCGAGGCCCCAGTGGGGACCTCGCAAGCACTGTTGGCAGCGATTGATACCAAGCTGGCCACGGCGGCAGGGCTGGCAACGACAGCCTATCTGGTGACGGTGGAATACAAGGGTGGCGAGCGTGGCATGATGCTTGCGATCATCGATGCACTGCCTGCCGCGCAAGGGGCGCTGGCCAAGGCGGTGGGAGAGGTTGTGGCCTTTGGCGGGGATGATACCGATGGGCTGGACGTGGCATTTTTTGCGAAAACCGATCCGGTTTGCACCACGTTGGAAAAGGTTGGGCTGCGGTTTGATCTGCCGGAGCGCAAGGTGGCGGCGCATGAGCCTGCAGCGCCTGGACGTGATCCTGATAGTCCGCCGATTTTGCGTTAAGATTGGTCCAAAGAGATTCTATGCGCTCCGCGCGGGAGGTATTTAGGGCAAGAAGAAGGGGCGCGCGGGTTTTAGTATCCGGCGTTTCGATCCACAAGATGTAGAAAAGGCTCGCCAGTTTCGCCGCGGCGGATGTTTTCGGCAATCACGCGGGCGGAACTGTCGGGGCGGGTTTCGGATGCGATGTGCGGGGTGACCGTGACCTGCGGATGTGCCCAGTAAGGGTGATCTGCGGGTAGGGGCTCGACGCGGAAAACATCCAGCGTGGCGTGGTCGATCTGACCGGTATCAAGGGCGGCAAGCAAGGCGTCATCGTCAATCAGCGGGCCACGGCCGGGGTTGATGATCATGGCCCCTTTGGGCATTTGGCCAAGGCGCTGGGCGTTCAGCAGGTTTTCGGTGCCTGCGGTCAGGGGCAGCAGCAGAATAATGATCTCGGCCTGTGCCAAGGTTTGGTCCAGCCCATCGTCACCAGACATACAGGTGATGCCCGCGATATCCTTTTGGGTGCGGCTCCACCCCACAACATTGAAATTCAGCGCCGCCAATGCCTGTGCGCAAGCGCCGCCCAAGGCCCCCAGACCCAGCACCGCGACCGTGCGGTCCCGCGCTAATGGCGGCACGTAATCACGCCATTGGCCGTCTTGCCCCAAGATGTGGCGATCCATGCCGAGGTGGTGGCGCAGCGTGTGGCCTGTGACCCATTCGACCATGCCTTCGGTCAGGCCGTAGTCGACCATGCGCGCCAGGGGTAGTTTCAGGGTTTCATTGCCAACGATACCCTCGACCCCCGCCCACAGACCCAGCACTGCCTTGGCGCGGGTGAAGGGGATGAAATCACTGACTGGCCCGTTCGGGGCGTAGACCAGATAATCCACCGTGGCGGGATCGTCTGTGTCGGGCGACAGTGTGTAGGCAAGCCCCGTGTCGTCCAAGGCGTGGCGCAAGGGGGCCTCGTATTCGGCCCAGCTTGCGGGTTTGGCGGCGAACAGGATGTTGATCATGTGGCGAATACTCCGGACATATCGGCAAAGCCTTTCACCTCGATCGGGTTGCCGGAGGGATCGCAAAAGAACATCGTGCTTTGCTCGCCGGGCTGGCCCGCAAACCGCAGGGTTGGCGGAATGGTGAACTTAATGCCTGCGTCGGTCAGGTGATCCGCCAAGGCTTGCCATTCCTCCATTCCCAACACAACGCCCAGATGCGGCATCAGGACCATGTGGTCGCCAACCTTGCCGGTGGCGCGGGTTTCAAACGGGGTGCCAAGATGCAGCGAAAGTTGATGACCGAAGAAGTTGTAATCAACCCATGTGTCGGTGCTGCGTCCCTCGGCGCACCCCAGCAGGCCGCCATAAAACGCACGGGTTTCGGCAAGGTCGGTGACGTTATAAGCGAGGTGAAAGATCGACATATGGGACCCCTTGGGTGGTTCGGTTTGTTTGGATTTATATCGAGAAGTTTCAGAAAGGCTATCTTATTTATGTATTTTAAAACATAAGCATACCTTATGGATTTACGTTTCTTGAAATCATTGGTCAACGTGGTCGACGAGGGCAGTATTGCCGCGGCGGCGCAGAGTGAAGGCATCACCGCCTCGGCGATCAGTCAACGGCTGCAAGCGCTGGAGGCAGAACTGCAGGTCAAACTGCTGTTGCGCTCGGGGCGAAATGTGCGGCCTACGCCGGCCTGCATCGGGCTATTGCCGCAAATACGGCGACTACTTGAGGAAGGGCGCGTGCTGACCCTGTCACTTGCCCAAACCGTGAATGTCGGGCGGTTCCGTCTCGGGGCGATTTCAACCGCGCTGACAGATTACATCCCGTGCATTATTCGCCACACATCTACGCAAATGCCGAGGGTGGATTTAAGTGTACATCCGGGCAGTTCAGTGCAGCTATATCGGGCGTTTCAAGATGGGGAACTGGATGCGGTGCTGTGTGTCACGCCGCCGTTCGATTTGCCTAAATCAATGCGGTTTGATGTGTTGGCGCATCATCCGGTCGGGTTGATCCAACGGGTGGGCATAGAAGAAACCGACGCGCCATTCATCGTTTACAGCCGGAATGCATGGGGTGGAGCGGCCTGTTGGCGGGCGATTGAGCAGCACACACAAACACCGCAAATCCTGTGTGAACTGGACGCGCTGGAAACGATTGCAATCATGGTTCAGAGCGGATCGGGCGTTGCGATGGTGCCGCAATGGGAAGGTTTGGTGACACGATTTCCCGATCTTGAATTCAAGCGCATCGGGACTGAATATCGCGCGTTGGGCTTGCTGTATCACACCCATGACGTGGATCACCCGATGGCGGCTGTTATCAGGGGCGCGATTGAAGGTTAACTACCGCGGCCGGTGGACATGGGCACTCTGCATCAAACCGAACGCAATCAGCAGCACCAGCATGGCGGACCCGCCGTAAGAGACCAGTGGCAGGGGCACGCCGACGACGGGGGCAAGGCCCATGACCATCGACATATTCACCGCAAAGAACAGAAACAACGTGGCGGCAACGCCAAGAGTGATCAGGGACGCGAAACGGTCCTTGTTCTTGAGTGCCGAGGTGATGCAAAACACGATAATAAGGGTGTAGAGGCCCAGTAACGAGAACGCACCGAGAAAGCCGAATTCCTCGGCCAAAGTGGTGAAGATAAAATCGGTATGTTTTTCCGGCAAGAAATTCAGCCGCGCCTGTGTGCCCTGCATAAAACCGCGCCCTGTCCAGCCGCCAGACCCCAGTGCAATTTTGGACTGGGTGATGTGATATCCTGCCCCCAGCGGGTCGGAGGCGGGGTCAAGGAATGTGTCGATGCGCCGGTATTGGTAATCTTTCAAAAACTGCCAATCGGTGCCACGAAACTGGAAAACGGCGGTGATGGCTCCGGCAACCGCGCCAATGACAGCGGCAAAGTAAAGCCAACTGACACCGGCTAGAAACATGATGATACCGCCGCCTGCCACCAGCAGAATAGCCGTGCCAAGGTCGGGTTGTATCAGCACCAGTGCTGTGGGGATCAGGATGATCAAGAGCGGGATGATCACCCAAATAGGGCGCGAGGTTTTCCTAATATCCAGCCAGTCGTAATATGCGGCAAGCACCATGATGAGCGAGATTTTAGCCAACTCCGAGGGTTGCAATTCCATAAAGCCCAGATCAATCCAACGTTTTGCCCCCATGTGCGTGGTGCCGAAAAACTGAACCCCCAGTAGCAATGCAACAGAAACACCGTAGGCCAGCACCGACATATTGCGCCAGAACCAGATCGGCACCATTGCGATGAAAAACAGCAACCCCATGCCAAGGGCAAAACGTTTCATCTGTGGTTCGGCCCAAGGGGTCATCGAGCCACCGGCGACGGAATACAGCATCAAAAACCCGATGCCGGAAACCGACGCCAGCAACAGGATTACCGCCCAGTTCAGATACAGGATTTTGTGCAGGCCTGTGGGGACGGTTTTGACATTATGTTCAAGATAGCTCATGCCTGATCGCTTTCCTCTGCCGTGGCATTCGGGTCGCGTAACGGCAGGGCGCGCTGTTCCTTCTGGATGCGCCAGCGGTCTGCTTTGGGGTAAGCCGACACAGGGGGTAATCCGCCATAAAGGGCCTGCAAAACGATGTCGCGTGCGATGGGGGCTGCGGCCTTTGATCCGCCGCCGCCATGTTCGACAACGACTGAAACCGCGATGCGCGGATTGTCATAGGGGGCGTATGAAACAAACAGGGCGTGGTCGCGTTTTTCCCACGCGACATCGCTGTTGCGCACCACTTTGTTGCCGACTTGGCTGGTGCCGGTTTTGCCGGCCATGCGGTACTCATCGCCCAGAATGCGCGACCGATACGCCGTGCCGCCAGAAACATTGGACACCGCGAACATGCCTTTGCGCACCAGCCGCAGATTGTTTTCGTTCAGGTCCATATCCTCGCCACCCTCAATCGGCACATCGACCCCGTCTATCGATTTGATCAGGCGCGGGATCACGGCCTTGCCCGTGGCGATGCGAGCGGTCATAACGGCCTGCTGCAACGGGGATGACAGAACAAACCCCTGCCCGATCGAGGCGTTCAGCGAATCCCCGATCACCCATTCTGCCCCGCGGTTTTCCAGTTTCCATGCTTTGGTCGGGGCAAGCCCCTTGGCAACCGACGACATCGGGATGTCGAATTTGGTGCCAAACCCGAACCGCCGGGCCATCGCCGAGATTCTCTCGACTCCGGCCCGTTGTGCCATTTCGTAATAGAATACGTCGCATGATTTTTTCAGGCTGTTGTGTAGGTTGACGTTGCCGTGGCCGGCCCGTTTCCAGCAGTGAAATCTGCGCCCGCCAACTTCGACATAGCCTTTGCATTTTACTGTGTCTTCGGATGTCACAACACCTGCCTCGAGCGCGGCAAGCGCTGTCATCATTTTGAAGGTCGAGCCGGGCGGGTAGATCCCCTGCATCGCCTTGTTGGGCAGGGGCCGGTATTTGTTTTCCAGCAGCGCGTTATAGTCCGCCTGCGAGATGCCGTTGACAAATTTGTTCGGGTCAAACGCCGGGGTCGACCCGATGGCCAGCAAATCGCCGGTGACGGTGTCGATCACCACGGCGGCCGCACTTTCGCCCGCAAGGCGGGCCTGCACATAGTTTTGCAATCCGCTGTCGATGGTCAGTTGCAGGTTGGCGCCCGATATCCCCTCTTCGCGGCCAAGTTCACGCATGACACGACCAACCGCGTTGACCTCGATCCGTTTGGTGCCCGCCTTGCCGCGCAATGTTCTTTCCAGCTTGGCCTCGACCCCGATCTTGCCGATCTGGAAGCGCGGGATTTGCAACAATGGGTCGCGGTCGTCAACACGGTTCAGATCAGCCTTGTTCACAGCGCCAACATAACCGATGATATGGGCAAAATCATTGGCCATCGGGTAATTGCGGGTTAACCCGACTTCGGGGGTTATGCCGGGCAGGGCGGGGGCATTTACCGCAACTTCGGCGATGTCCTCCCATTTTAGACGGTCCGCGATGGTCACCGGCACAAAAGAGCTGCGCCGCTTCATTTCCTCTAAAGCGCGCTCAAGCTCTTCGGGGGGGATTGGAACCAGCGCATTCAGGCGGGCAACCACCTCATCGACATCGCCCGCATCCTCGCGCACGATCGTGATGCGGTAAACCTGTTTGTTGGTGGCCAGCGGCACACCGTTACGGTCATAGATCAGGCCGCGCGCAGGTGGCAGCAGCCGGATGTTGATCCGGTTTTCATCGGCCAGAAGGCGGTATTGATCGGCCTGATCCACCTGCAAATACCGCATACGCGCCCCAAGTGCGCCAACAAAGGCCAGTTGTGATGCGCCCAGAAACAGGGCGCGGCGGGTGATGCGCCGCTGACTTTCGGCAGTGTCTTTGGCCGCGGGTCTCATAACCTGTGCCCCAATGCATCAACTTCGCCGGGCGCAATTTTGCGAATGCCAAGGGCATAACGCGAGAACATGACCACCACTGGGTAGGCGGCCAAGGTGACGAAAAGCTGAAACATCGACAGTCCCAGCGGTGGGCGCGGCGACATGACCATGATCAGGATAACGCGGTTGGCAATCATTATCCCCGTTATAATCCCCGCGACCATGCCCCATTCCAGCGAAAAGGGCAGCTCCCGCATCAAATGGGCGCGGGCGCGTAAAAACTCGGCCCCCAGCACAACCAGCGCGGCCATAAGGCCGGGTGGGCGCATGAACAACATATCAGTGACCAACATTACAGCGGCGATCAGCAGGATCGGCAAATAATCAGGCCGCCGCAGCACCCAGGCAAAACAAATGCAAATCAGCAGATCGGGCATGGCCCAACTGGCAGGTGTGGTTTGCAGCGGGATCAGGCGTGCAAAAATAATGAAGATAACCAGTGCCAGAAATAACAGCCGGTATAACCACTTGTTACTGGGGGCCGGATCAACCATCACTTGCCCCCTCTGTGGCAGCAGCGTCACCCTCTACGGGCACGTCAGATTGCGGGCCAACCAACAGTGCGCCCGGATCAGTGATGACTTCGGTGGAGCGGCTGCGCAGAACCCGCAGGAAATCCAGCCGTTCGTAATCGGCAGCCAGTTGCACCCGCAGCCGCCTGTCCGCGTCTTTGGCAACCTGTCCAACCAGCAGTCCGGCCGGAAACACGCCGCCATCGCCCGAGGTCACGACCTGATCGCCGGGGCGCACCTGTTCGGGTTTTTCCAGAAATTCAACCGGGGGGCGGGATGAATTGTCGCCAACCAATAGGGCGCGTTGGCCTGACGGCTGTATCGTGATCGGAATACGGCTGTTGGAATCGGTTAGCAGAATAACCCGCGCTGTGTTCTTGCCGACGCCTGATATACGCCCGACCAACCCGATCCCGTCCATGGTGGCCCAGCCATCCTTGATCCCGTCGCGTTGCCCGACATTCAACAGCACCGATTGGCGAAAGGGCGAACCACTATCGGCCAGCACGACGCCTGATACAGACGTTAGTTTGGGGTCCAGCCGGACCGAATTCAGCGCCAGTAGTTTGGCGTTTTGCTGCTCCAGTTGAACCGCCGCCTCTTTCCATGATTTCAGCTTTTGCAAATCGCGCCTGAGTTCCTGATTTTGCTGGTATATACGTTGGTATGACCGGAAATCCTGGATCATGCCCGCCGCTGCGGTGACCGGCACCAGCGCCCACTCAAAATTTGGCACCACACGATCGACCAATGCGGCGCGGAACCGTTCAACCCGCGGGCTATCGATGCGCCACAGCAGGAACAGGGCCAACAGCACAAACACCACCAGCCCGACCAGAATACGCCGGACGGGGCGGACATAATGTGCATGGGTATTTCGATCTCGTGCCAAGGCGCGCTCCCGTGGCCATGCGCGGATTAGCTGTCGTAATCAATTACATGGCGCAGCTGTTTTTCATACTCTAGCGCCTTGCCGGTCCCAAGTGCCACACAATTCAGGGATTCATCGGCAATCGAAATCGCCAATCCGGTCTGTTCGCGCAATGCCAGATCAAGTTCGCCCAGCAACGCGCCACCACCTGTCAACATCACGCCGCGATCGACAATATCGGCAGCCAGATCAGGCGGTGTTGCTTCCAGCGCTGTCATCACCGCTTCGCAGATTTGCTGCACCGGTTCGGCCAGCGCTTCGGCGATTTGGGCCTGATTGACTTCGGTTTCTTTTGGCACGCCATTCAACAGGTCGCGGCCACGAATTTGCATCGATGCTCCACGCCCGTCATCGGGCATCCGTGCGGTGCCGATGGATGTTTTGATCCGCTCGGCGGTGCTTTCGCCGACCAGCAGGTTATGCTGGCGGCGCAGATAGCTGATGATCCCCTCGTCCATACGGTCGCCACCCACACGCACAGACCGCGCATAAACAATGTCGCCCAGCGACAGAACCGCAACTTCGGTGGTGCCGCCGCCGATATCGACAACCATGTTGCCGGTTGGATCGGTGATCGGCATACCGGCGCCAATAGCAGCTGCAATCGGTTCGGCAATCAGGCCAGCGCGGCGGGCACCGGCAGACAAAACCGACTGGCGGATCGCACGTTTTTCAACGGGGGTCGCGCCGTGGGGCACGCAGACGATGATCTTTGGTTTGCTGAAGGTCGAGCGCTTATGCACTTTGCGGATGAAATATTTGATCATTTCCTCGGCGGTATCGAAATCGGCAATCACACCTTCGCGCATTGGACGGATCGCTTCGATGCTGCCAGGGGTGCGCCCCAGCATCAGCTTGGCGTCTTCGCCAACAGCCAACACTTTCTTGACGCCATCCTTGACGTGATAGGCCACCACGCTCGGCTCGTTCAAAACGATGCCTTTGCCTTTGACATAAACCAGCGTGTTTGCTGTGCCCAGATCAATTGCAATGTCGGATGAAAACAGACCCGAAAGAAATGCCATGCGTTAAGCTTCCCGCTTGAGTAACAGAATTATGCCTGCGATTCTTACTATCAAAGGCCAAGGGTTCTTATAGGCGGGGGGCATAGGGGCGGTAAAGGGGGCTGGGCTTGATGTCAGCACCTTTTTGCCTTTCCGCATGTAGCCTGCAAGATTTTTCAAAATCTGTAGCAGGAGGAAATGTTGGAAATAAACTAGGCTCCGCATGTGGACGGGGTAAATACCATGTAAAATGTTCGAATTTCACAATTAGTATTTACCCCGCCAATGCATGAAAAAACTTACTGGCTATGGTCCGAGCGTTACGCTGGCTTGGTCTTTTTCCGGCGCACCAGCAGTTTGTTCAGCGCGTTGATATAGGCCTTGGCCGAGGCCACAACCGTATCGGTATCCGCCGACTGCCCCATGGCAATTTTGCCGTCTTCTTCCATGCGCACTGATACGGTGGCTTGGGCATCTGTGCCTTCGGTCACCGCATGAACTTGATACAGTTGCAACCGCGCCTCATGGGGAAACAGCGCTTTGACCGCGTTGAACGCTGCGTCTACAGGGCCGTCGCCCGTGGTCGAAACCTCATACTCGACCCCCTCAACCATCAGCGTCATATCAGCGGTTTGCGGCCCCTCGGTGCCACAGACCACACGCAGGTGTTTCAACTGGATATGGTCGTGCACCGCATCCGATGTGCTGTCGCGCATCAGCGCCAGCAAATCATCATCAAAGATTTCCTTTTTGCGATCCGCCAGCGTCTTGAAGCGCACAAACACGTCTTTCAACTGGTTGTCTGCCAGCTCGTGCCCCAAGTCTTTCAACTTGGCCCGCAAGGCAGCACGGCCCGAATGCTTGCCCATCACCAGATTGGTTTCGGACAGGCCCACATCCTCGGGGCGCATGATCTCAAAGGTCTCGGCGTTCTTCAGCATACCGTCCTGATGGATGCCGCTTTCGTGGGCAAAGGCGTTTTTGCCGACGATGGCTTTGTTATATTGCACCGGAAAACCGGACACCGTGGCGACCATGCGAGACAGGTTCATGATCTTGGTGGTGTCGATCCGGTTGCGGTACGGCATGATGTCATTGCGCACTTTCATCGCCATCACCACCTCTTCCAAGGCGGTGTTGCCCGCGCGTTCCCCAAGCCCGTTGATGGTGCATTCGATCTGGCGCGCACCTGCATCCACAGCCGCCAGTGAATTGGCCGTCGCCATGCCCAGATCGTTGTGGCAATGGGTGGCAAAGATAATGCTATCCGCCCCCGGCACCCGTTCCAGCAACATGCGGATCAGATCGGCGCTCTCGGCGGGGGCAGTATAGCCCACAGTATCGGGGATGTTGATGGTGGTCGCACCGGCCTTGATGGCGATTTCCACCACACGACACAAGTAATCATCCTCGGTGCGGGTCGCGTCCATCGGCGACCATTGCACATTGTCACACAGATTGCGCGCGTGCGTCACGGTTTCATGGATCACATCTGCCATTTCGTCCATATCCAGATTTGGAATGGCACGGTGCAGGGGGGATGTGCCAATGAAGGTGTGGATGCGCGGCTGGGCGGCGAATTTCACCGCCTCCCAGCAACGATCAATATCGCCGACCTTGGCACGGGCCAGCCCGCAAATCACCGAATCGACGCTGCGGGCGGCAACCTCTTTTACGGCCTCGAAATCGCCCTCGGAGGCAATCGGGAAACCTGCCTCGATCACGTCCACACCCATTTCATCCAGCAACGATGCGATCTCCAGCTTCTCGTCATGGGTCATGGTTGCGCCGGGCGATTGCTCGCCATCGCGCAAGGTGGTGTCGAATATAATTACGCGGTCTTGTTCGGATGTATCAGTCATATCGGAAATACTTTCGTATGTGTGTCTTAACCTAGGGTGAAGCGGCGCGTCCTATCTCCTCTGAGCGGTCGCGCCATCAGGCACGCTCAGAGGCGGCTAAGAAGTAGGATCGACGATAGGAGCAGGCCAGTGGTGCGGGCTGCGGTATCACAGGTGATATGTCCAATATTCGTCATCACGGGTGACTATATGAGCGGGAAATTGAAAAGAAAACCCCTGTAATATGAATTCCTGAAAGCGACAGATTGTTGCGGGAAACATTAAGAATATTGAATGTAATTACCTTTTTCGATATAGCAGACGAGATGAGAATTCAGAAAACTGAGTCTAATGGGGAGTAATCTATGACACATGTAGTTGTATTGGGGGCCGGTCTAGGCGGTGCCATACAAGCGTATGAATTGCGTGAAACACTGGCGAAAAGCGATAAAATAACGGTTATTTCCAATAAATCGTATTTTCAATTCACTCCATCCAACCCGTGGGCAGGTGTTGGCTGGCGTAAAAAGAAAGACCTGATTGTCGAGCTGGAACCAGTGATGACCAAGCGGGGAATCGAGTTTATTTGCGATGGCGCAAAGAAGCTGAAACCAAAGGATAACACCATCGTTCTGGATAGCGGGCGCGAGGTAACTTACGATTATCTGGTGATCGCAACCGGTCCTGATCTGGCTTTTGACGAGATCGAGGGCTTTGGCCCTGACGCGCACACGTCATCGGTTTGCCATGTGGAACACGCGGAAATTTCCGGCGACAATTGGGATGCGTTCTGTGAAAACCCCGGCCCGATTGTGATCGGCGCCGTTCAGGGTGCATCCTGTTTTGGCCCGGCATACGAATACCTGCTGACCATTGAAACTGATCTTCGGCGCCGTAAAATCCGCCATAAGGTGCCGATGACGTTTGTAACGTCCGAGCCATACATCGGCCACCTTGGTCTGGGTGGTGTTGGCGATACCAAAGGTATGCTCGAATCCGCCATGCGGGATCGCGATATCAAATGGGTCACCAACTCCAAGGTCGACAAATTTGAAGAAGGCAAAGTGTTCTTCACCGAAGTGAATGACGATGGTTCTGAGAAAGCCAAACACGAAGAAGAGTTCAGCTATGCGATGATGTTGCCAGCGTTCCGCGGCATCCCTGCGTTGATGGGGATCAAGGGGCTGGTGAACCCGCGTGGATTTGTGATTGTCGATGAATTCCAGCGCAATCCGGAATACAAAAACATCTTTGCCATCGGTGTCGCAATCGCCATCGCGCCACCAGTGATTACGCCGGTGCCAACGGGTGTTCCGAAAACCGGCTTTATGATCGAAAGCATGGTCACGGCCACTGCGCATAATATTCCCGATGTGATCGCCGGTAAGGAGCCTAAGGAAATGCCAACATGGAATGCGTTCTGTCTGGCCGACTTTGGCAACCGTGGTTTTGCATTTTTGGCGATGCCGCAGAACCCGCCGCGCAACAAAAACTGGACGTCCAGCGGGCGCTGGGTGCATTGGGCCAAACTGGCGTTTGAGTGGTATTTCATCCGCAAAGTGAAAAAGGGTGTTTCCGAGCCTTGGTATGAAAAGCAGATCATGAAGATGCTGAAAATCACCAAGTTGCAGAAATAGTTTAGACGGGGCCCCACAGCGGGCCCCGTTTTTTATTAAAGCTGCGCCAGTTCTTGCGCCAGCAGATCAAACACCACCCTGATGCGTCGGCTGGTGTTCAACTCGCGGTGCGCCACCAGCCAGATCGGAAATGTGATAGGCTTAAAGTCGGGTAGCACCTGTTTCACCAATGGTTCCGCGTCACCAATGGTGGCATCAAGGATACCGATGCCCAAACCCTGCTTCACCATCCCCCACATCACCGTGTAGTTTCCCGAAATAATCGGAAAGTTATCCTGACTTATATTCAGGCCAAGCGCGTTTAGCCCAGTCACCATCGCTGTGCCGCGATCAATTCCAATGAATGCTGCATCCCGCAGACCGTCAGGCGTTGTCGGGTTGCCGATGCTCTTTAAATAGTCGGGGGTCGCATATAGCCGTGCGGCGGCATCCCCGACCTTCTTTGCGATCAAATCGGGTTCGGTCGGGCGGAAATGCCGGATGGCGATGTCAGCCTCGCGGCGGCGCAGATCACTGGCCGTGTTTGAGGCGACGATTTCGATGGTGATGCCGGGGTGAGTGCCGCGTAGTTTTGCGATGATCGGCGGCAGCAGTTTGGCCGCGTAAATGTCACTGACGGTGATGCAGACATTGCCGTTGATAGATTGTGATTGCCCTGCGGCAGATAGCGAGACCCGCCCTGCCGCATCCCCCATTGCGCGCACGTGGTCCAACAGTTCCAGCCCGCTTGCGGTCAGTTCCAACCCGCGCCCGACCCGCTGGAATAGCACGACACCCAGTTCCTGCTCGAGCGCGTCCACCTGTCGGCCCAGTGTGGGTTGCGCCAACCCCAGCGCCCTGGCAGCCGCCGATAACGAGCCTTCTTCGGCGGTTACCAAAAAGGCTCGTGCGCGGTTCCAGTCAAAGTTAATAGAACACCAATCCATGCATATTTGCATATCATGATGGCGAATTTAGTCAATTTTATTTGGTAAATTGCATAGGTATCTGGGGGCAACCATCCAAATCCAATCAGGAACCCGAAATTATGAAAGCCGCCATCTTCACCCAATACGGCCCCGCCGATGTACTTGGACTCAAAGAAACCGCAACGCCAACGCCCAAAGACAACGAGGTTATGGTGCGAATTCACGCAACCACAGTCACCCCCGTCGATTGTTCGTTCCGTGCAGGCGATCCTTGCATCGTGCGGCTGTATCTGGGGCTGTTGCGCCCCAAAAAGACAATCCTCGGCACCGAATTGGCGGGTGTGGTTGCGGCAACCGGCAAGGATGTGACGCGGTTTGGCATTGGCGATCAGGTATTTGCCGCCCCCGCTGATGGCACTGGCGCACATGCCGAATATATCTGCCTGCCCTCCGAAGGCGCGATTGCAGCTATCCCGAACAACATGACGCTGGAACAGGCTGCGACCATCTGTAACGGCGGGCTAACCGCGTTGCCGTTTCTGCGTGATCACGGCAAGATCAAGCGCGGGGACAAAGTGTTAATCATCGGCGCGTCTGGATCGATTGGCACCATCGCGGTACAGCTTGCCAAACATTTCGGGGCGCATGTGACGGGGGTGTGCAGCACTGCAAACATCGAACTGGTCAAATCGCTGGGTGCGGACCATGTTATTGACTATACGGTTGATGATTTCACCATGCGGGCCGAAACCGCCGAAACCTATGACATCGTTTTTGATACGGTCGCCAAAAGCAGTTTTGCGCAGGTCAAACGCGTGCTTGCGCAGGGCGGGGTCTATCTGGTCACAGCACCTTCATTTGCAACTATATCTCGCATGTTCTGGACAATGGTGTTTGGCGGAAAACGCGCGGTTATGGCGGCCACCGGATTGCGACCCGCCAAGGATCAGGCGGCGGATATGGTCATCCTGAAGGGTATGTACAATGCGGGCACCCTAAGAGCGATCATTGATCGGGTCTATCCGCTCAATGATATCGCCATGGCGCACAGCTATGTCGAAGCGGGGCACAAGAAGGGGAACGTGGTCATTTCTATTATTCCGGAATAGTGGTTAGCCCGCAAAGGTCTTGCAGCGCTCGCCAATATGCTCCTTATACCAACCTGCTGCCGTCCACCCATCGGGGCTGCCGATGAGCGAGAAACTCCAGTCTTTCCAGTCCAGATGGCTAAATGTCATATTATCACCCGTACGGATAACCCCGACCAGACGCGCCCCCTTCCACGGAGCCGAATATAACGGGATGTTGGTGCCAAGATAGCCAAAACAAATACCGGTCCCGCCGTCTGTTGCTGGTTGGAAATCCAGTTGTTTGCGCAAATCTATTGCCTCTAAATCCAACACCCGTTTTGAGGTATCAACATTGCAAAGGTCATAAAACTCACTCGAGTCTGCTTTTTCAATTTTTCTGATTGCCGCAATTTGCAATCTCACTTCCGTGGATATTACGGGCTGTTTCGTGGTGCAATCCAAATTGTCAAAGACGGCTTTGCCCAAGGGGTTTGCAAAGCAATACCCCGCCTGATCCAGCATTGCGTTGCGGGAAAACCACAGATCGTTGCAGGGGTCTTCGATGTCGGCATAGACAGGTGTTGTAGCCAACAGGCCGATCACAAATATACACTGCTTTATCATTGTAGCCGCCGTTAGTTTGAACTGCCATCGGCGGGCTGTTCTGCCGTCTCTGCATCCGGCGCGGCAGTGTCATCACCCCCCGCAGGTGCCAGTGCGCCGTTTTGCCAGTTGCCCGTGGATTCTTGGCCCGTAGCCGCATAGCGCATAGTGCCTTGACCCTGACGTTTGCCAGCAATGAACGTGCCCTCGTAAATGTCGCCGTTGACGTAGGCTGCAATGCCTTTGCCATCAAATTTGCCAGCCTTCCAGCCGCCCGCATATTTGAATCCGTCCGCCATAACCATTTCGCCCTGACCTTCGCGTCGGCCATTCACAAAGCCGCCGGTATAGGTTGCACCATCCTCATAGGTGGCGGTGCCGGTGCCGTGGCGTTGGCCATTTTGCCACCCGCCATCATATTGATACCCGTTCGGCTCGGTCGTCTTGCCTTGGCCGTGGAATTTCGCATCCCGAAATTCGCCCTCGTAGACCATCCCGTTCTTATAGCGTGCGATTCCCTTGCCTTCGGTCACACCCGCCACCCAGTCGCCATCATAGCTGCCGCCATCCGGATAGGTGATTTTGCCCACACCTTCGGGCATGCTGTCCTTGAACTGGCCGGTATAGACTGACCCGTCAGGGTAGGTGGCCTCGCCTGTGCCCTCGATGCGCCCCCCTATCCATCCGCCAACATATTGATAGCCATCGGTGCTGATAAAGGTGCCTTGGCCGTGGCGGTTATCATTGGTGAACCCGCCATCATAGCTGTCGCCGTTAACGTAAATCATCCGCCCCGTGCCATGCCGCTGGCTGTCGGTAAAGCTGCCGTTGTAAATGTCGCCATTTGGCAGGGTCAGTTTGCCGGCACCGTTGAATTTGCTGTCTTTCCAGTTGCCGACATAGGTTGTCCCGTCGGTCATGGTCAGGGTTCCCGCGCCCTCGCGGTTCCCGTTGACCAAAGTGCCCTCATAGACGGATTTATCAGGGTAGGTGATCTTGCCTGTCCCCGCCTTGATGCCGTTGGCCCATTCGCCCTGATAGACATAGCCATTCGGGCTTTTCATTGTGCCGACGCCGTGGTGCAGCGCATTGCGAAAGCCGCCCTCGTATTGCACGCCGTTGGCATAGATCCGGATGCCATTGCCGGTGATTATACCGTTGACCCAGTCACCCTCGTAACTGCCGCCATCGGCAAAAATGATTTTGCCAAAGCCTTCGGGTTTTCCTTTGATGAATGTGCCGCTGTAGAGTGACCCGTTCGGGAACTTGGCCGCGCCTTGGCCCTTGATTTCACCATCCACCCATTCGCCAGAGTATTCATAACCGCTGGGTAAACGATAGGTGCCGGTGCCGTGCTGTTTGCCGTCCTTGAACGTGCCCTCATAGATGCCGCCATCATCGTATTGCTTGGTTTCAACGGCGCCGGAGTTCTGGGCAATGCCCATGCTTGTGGCGGCTATGGTCAGCGCCAATCCGGTGGTTGCGGCACGAAAACTCTTCATCGCTGCTTTGGTTGTAAACACATCAGCCCCCTATATCTGTTGGTTAAGGAACTTAGTAGAGCAAGGTGGCCCTGACAACGACTTTCGCGCGGTTGTGGCTTTCACTTCGGCGTAACTCTGCTAATAAATCTACTTGTGAATAGTAGGAAACGCACATGTCTGACAAATTTCGCCTGACGCTGGCACAGCTTAACCCGACCGTAGGGGCGCTGGCAGATAATGCTGCCAAGGCGTTTGACGCGTGGGAGCAGGGCCGCGTAGCGGGGGCCGATATGGTGGCGCTGACCGAAATGTTCATCACCGGCTATCAAGTGCAGGATTTGGTGATGAAACCCGCGTTCACGGCGGATGCGATGGCGCATATTGATCAGTTGGCGCTGGATTGCGCCGATGGTCCGGCGCTGGGCATTGGTGGGCCGTATGCTGACGGGGATAAGCTGTATAACGCTTATTACATCCTAGAGGGCGGTAAAATCACTGCCCGCGTTCTGAAACAGAAACTGCCCAATGAAACCGTGTTTGACGAGGTCCGTCTATATGACGTTGGGCCTGACCAAGGGCCGTATTCGGTTGGCCCCGTTCGGATCGGCTCGCCGATTTGCGAAGACGCGTGGCACGCAGATGAGGTCTGCGAAACGCTGGCCGAAACCGGTGCCGAAATCCTGCTGGTGCCCAACGGGTCGCCCTATTACCGCGATAAACTGGCGGTGCGGATGAACCATATGGTGGCCCGCGTGGTCGAAACCGGATTGCCGCTTATCTATCTGAATATGATCGGCGGGCAGGATGATCAGGTGTTTGACGGGGCCTCCTTTGTGCTGAACCCAGGTGGCAGTCTGGCAGTGCAAATGCCGGCCTTCGATCAGGTGATCACCCATGTCGATTTTGTGCGCACCGCCGACGGGTGGCGGGCGCAAATGGGCGATCAGGCCCCACAGCCTGATGCGTGGGAGCAGGACTATCATGTAATGGTCATGGCCCTGCGCGACTACATGCGCAAAACTGGGTTCAAGCAGATTTTACTGGGAATGTCGGGCGGGATCGACAGTGCGATTGTGGCGACGATTGCCACAGATGCGCTGGGTGCTGAAAATGTGCGCTGTGTGATGCTGCCGTCTGAATATACCTCGGAATCCTCGCTGAACGACGCCAAAGAAATCGCCGAGAACCTAGGCTGTCGTTATGACTTCGTGCCAATTGCCGAGGGTCGCGCCGCGATCACCAACACGCTCGCCCCGTTGTTTGAGGGCACTGAAACCGACACAACCGAGGAAAACATCCAGTCCCGCCTGCGCGGGTTGCTTTTGATGGCCTTGTCCAACAAATTCGGTGAAATGCTGCTGACCACGGGCAATAAATCCGAGGTCGCAGTGGGCTATGCCACCATCTATGGCGATATGGCAGGCGGGTATAACCCGATCAAAGATATGTATAAAACCCGTGTGTTTGAAACCTGTCGCTGGCGCAACGCCAATCACCGCGACTGGATGATGGGTCCATCCGGCGAAGTGATCCCGCCCCGCGTGATCGACAAACCGCCCACGGCTGAATTGCGCGAAGACCAGCGCGATGATGATAGCCTGCCACCTTATGATATTCTGGATGCGATCCTGAAGGGGTTGGTGGATGATGAAAAATCCGTGGCCGAACTGGTGGCGGACGGGTTTGAGCGTGCGGTGGTGAAAAAGGTCGAACACCTGCTCTACATCTCGGAATACAAACGCTTCCAATCCGCCCCGGGCCCACGTCTGACCATGCGGTCATTCTGGCTGGATCGTCGCTATCCCATTGTGAACCGGTGGCGGGATGAAACCTAATCCACATCCGCAGGCCGGTCCCCCATCACATACCGCGGCCCCGGCCCAAGGCGGGCGGCGCGATCATCCGCGTTGTAAAGACGGCATTTCTTTAAGCTAAGGCAGCCGCAGCCGATGCAGCCATCCAGATTATCGCGCAACCGTTCCAGCGTCTGGATTTGCGCATCCAGCGTGGCGCGAAACTGGCGGCTGATCTTTTCCCAATCGCGTTTTGTCGGGGTGCGCTCCTCCGGCAGGCTGGCCATCAGCGCGCTGATTTTGGGTAGGGTAAAGCCAAACTGCTGGGCGATTTTCACAAATGACAGCCGCCGGATATCAGAGCGTAAAAACCGCCGTTGCCCACCAGCATTGCGGGCGGGGCGGATCAAACCTTGGGTCTCGTAATAGCGAATGGCCGACACCGCCAATCCGGTGCGCCGTGCCAATTGGCCGATGGTTAGGGCGTCTGTGCTGCGCATATCCAGCTCCTGAAAATAGTCCTTGACCTAAAGTTAGCTTAAGGAATTACAAAAGGGAAATCAACAACGAAAGGAACCAAAATGTCCGAGTCATACCTAGAACATGTCAACATCACCGTCAGCAACCCGCAGGAAACAGCAGATCTTTATTGCCAGTTGTTCGGTTGGAAAATCCGCTGGAAAGGTGACTCAATTCATGGCGGCACCAGCATCCATGTGGGCGGCAAAAACAGCTATGTCGCGGTCTACTCAAAGGGGGATACCACGCAAACCCCTGATAGCTATTCCCATGTTGGCGGGATGAACCACATCGCGGTTGTGGTTGATGATCTGGATGCGGTCGAGGCACGGGTCAAGGCCGCCGGTTTTACCCCAGGATCGCACGCAGATTACGAGCCGGGGCGGCGGTTTTACTTTGATGACGGGGACGCGGTCGAGGTGGAAGTGGTGTCTTACTTGGCGTAATTCGGATCACTCCATCGTCAACTGGTAACTTGCCGGAACATATTGAAACCCGTCATCGCGGGCCTCGACATATCCTAATGCGGGCCATGGCATGTGATACCCGATGAACGGCAGTTTGTCGGCGGATAGCATGCCGAAAATCTGTCGCCGTGTGGCAGCGGCGGCGGCTTTGTCCATGTCAAAACGCACCTCCCAATCGGGATAGGCCAGCGACCAGACATAGTGATTGGCGCTGTCCACAATCAGCACCAACTGCTGGCCGTCGCTTTCCAGCATATAGGCCATATGGCCGGGCGTGTGGCCAAAGGCGGCGATGGATGTGATGCCTGAAACCACCGAATGGCCGTTGTTGATGAACTCCATTTTCTCGTTCAATGGCACCACGTTTTCCTCAAACTTTTCATTGCCGATAAAGGACCAGTGATTGTGTTCTTCAGCCCCAGTTACATAGCGCGCATTGGGAAATGTTTCGCCGCCCCGCATGCGTAAACCACCAATATGATCACCATGCATGTGGGTGATGACAACCACGTCAATCTGGTCGTTATTGATGCCGGCTTGGCTGAGTGCCGAGGTGATTTCGGTGCCGTTTAGGCCGGTATCAAACAGCACCAGTTCGCGGCCGGTGTTGACCACAGTCGGGGTAAAGAAAAACTGAGCCTTGTCGGCGGAGATACTTGCGTCAGCCGAAACACGGGCGAATTCCTCGTCCGGAATATTGGTTCCGAATATGCTGTGCACGTCGGGGAAGGTGCGGATCCCTGCCAATAGGGCTGTGACCTCGAAACTGCCCAGTTTGAAGCGGTTAAACCGTGTGGTTTGCACGCCCAACATAGGGGCCGCAGCCAGCGCAGGGTTTGCGGTGGAAATCAGCCCGCCTGCAAGCGGTAATGACAATCCTGCAAGGATCGCTGATCTGCGTGTGTATGGTTTTTGTGTCATGTGATGGCCCTCCGATTTTTGCCATCCTACCACAATTGCGGTTTGAAGCTGTGGTATAGTGACAGCGCTCGCGGTTTTGTGATTAGGGCCGATTTTCGCAGGCCCCTTTCGCATTTGCGCAAAACCGCTTAAAGAGCCTGATAACCTGTAAGCATTGGACCATATTCATGACCACCACCCGTTTCGCCCCATCCCCGACCGGCTATATCCATGTTGGTAATCTGCGCACGGCGCTGATGAATTACCTGATTGCCCGCAAGGCGGGCGGCACCTTTGTTTTAAGGCTGGATGATACCGATCCGGAACGTTCAACACAGGAATACGCGGACGGGATCAAGCAGGATCTGGAGTGGTTGGGGCTGACGTGGGACCGGTTGGAAAAGCAATCTGACCGGTTGGATAGCTACAACGCGGCGGCGGATGAGTTGCGGGCCAGTGGGCGGTTGTATGAGTGTTTTGAAACGCCGGTTGAACTGGATTTGAAGCGCAAGAAACTGCTGAATATGGGCAAGCCGCCGGTGTATGACCGCGCAGCGCTGGAGCTGTCGGACGTCGAAAAGGAACGCTTGCGCGAGGAGCGCGGGGTGGGGCATTGGCGGTTCAAACTGGATCAGGAGCGGATTGAATTTACCGACGGAATTCTGGGTGATCTGTCGATTGATGCGGCCAGCGTTTCGGACCCTGTTTTGATCCGTGGTGACGGGCAGTTCCTCTATACGCTGGCGTCGGTTTGTGATGACATTGATTATGGCATCACCAACGTTGTCCGCGGGTCGGACCATGTGACCAACACCGCGACACAAATCCAGATAATTCAAGCACTTGGCGGCACGGTTCCGTCGTTTGCGCATCACTCGTTACTGACCGGACCACAGGGTGAAGCGCTGTCAAAACGGCTGGGAACATTGGCGCTGCGCGACCTGCGGACGCAGGGGATTCAGCCGATGGCGTTGCTGTCGCATATGGCGCGGATCGGCACCTCTGATCCGGTGGAATTGCACACTGATATGGAGCAGCTTGTGGATGGGTTTGAGCTGTCGCATTTCGGGGCTGCACCGACCAAATTTGATGTGGATGATCTGTTCCCGCTGACCGCGCATTACAACCAAGCGCTGGCGTTTGGCGATGTGGCCGAAACCATCAAGGCGCTGGGTGTGCCGGATGATATGGCCGAAGCGTTCTGGGCTGCAACAAGTGCGAATATCACCGTGCTGGATGACCTGAAAGACTGGTGGGCGCTATGCCGTGACGGGGCCGCGCCGATGGTGGACGATGAGGACAAAGAGTTCGTTGAACAGGCGATGGCGCTGCTGCCGGACGGGGGCTGGGACGACACCACTTGGGGCGCTTGGACCACGGCGGTAAAAGAGGCCACGGGGCGCAAAGGGCGCGGGTTGTTCATGCCGCTTAGGAAGGCGCTGACCGGAATGGAGCACGGGCCGGATATGTCGCATTTATTGCCGCTGTTGCAGAATGTGAAGCGCGGGTAAAACCGCTGAAAATCGGCGTATGGAAAGTGTATGGAAAACGTATGGGTTTCCTACATACGCTGCTATTACCGATTTTTAATCAAATTTGAGCAGACTTTGGGGTGCCACTAACCAAAGGATGCCCGAATGTCACCGCCCAAAATGAACAAAACCCAAGTGAAGTATTTCCATTATATGACCGATGCCATGCAGCGGCTGGAATGGGATATGCACAACACGATTTATCGGGCCGAGCGCATCCCGCCGATGTGGCGCGAGATTGCCAAGGACAAGGGGCGGGACAAAAAGATCAAGATCACCATCGGGGTCGAGGCGGGCATTGTGCGGTTTTTCAAATCCATGGGGAGCGGGTATCAGAACCGGATGAACGATGTGATGAGCGCATGGGTGCATGGACGGCTGGCGGGCGTGATCGAGGGGCCGGAAACGATGGACGAGTTCAAGTTCGAGATGTGCGAGGAAGACCCCAAATGGGAGTGGGGCGGGACGAAGGAGGCGATGCGGGGAATTCGGGAGGAGTGATGGGGGGATGGATGACGGGTTTGAGGCCATTTTGACCAATGCTGCGGACCGTTCGAATGGCAGCTATCCTAATGCAGTTGCTATCAACCACGAGATTTCATCAGAAAACACCATCTCAGATCGGAGGATCGTAGTTCACATACGCGGCCGTCATAAGACCAGCGGCCATAAATACGCCATAAGATTGGAATAGATCGGTGCTCAGAACTAAACGGAGGAAGACCTTTTGCGCCAAATGAAGAACTTCATGGGATTTTTAAGCTTGGCCGTGTTCGCGACGGGCACATTCGTGTCTGCTGAAGAAGTCTATCTGACAGCCACGGGTGAACAAGTCGGCGTTCTCGATGTATTCCAAGACTGCGATGGTTGTCCCGAAATGATTGTTTTGCCCTTGGGCCAGTTCCAAATGGGCTCATCCCAAGAAGAAGTGGCCCAAGCAAGAAGACGGTACTATGCCAACCGGAACATCGATCCGGATAAGGACCCTCAGCGTTCCATTAATCCATTTCCTAACGAGCGACCAGCTCATCAGGTTTTAATTGATCTGCCAATCGCAATGGGACGCAATGAAGTGACGCGTGAAGAATGGGCTGCATGCGTTGAAGATGGTGGCTGCGAGCAGGGGCTATATGACATTAGCCCGTCTGCTTGGATCGGCTGCCTAAATGCCAGCGACTGCACCTTGACCCCGGACGACAGGATCCGGTTTCGTCTTCAATATAATCCACATCCGACCCACCCGCGCAACCCTAGAGAAGGTGTTACCTATCACGAAATGAGAGATTATACGACATGGCTAAATGACAGGATTGGTGCAGATGTTTACAGACTTCCGACCGAAGCAGAATGGGAATATGCAGCGCGGGCGGGCACAACAACAACGTTCGCGCAAGGTGACACACTTACCTTGGGCCAGGCAAATTTTTCAGTCTCACGACGGGATGTTGTGAATGATGAATATGTCTGGAAATACGACCTAGGAAGTCCACGTGAACTCGTGCCTGTCGATAGTCTCAATGCAGCAAATGATTGGGGACTGAGGCATATGTCTGGCAACGTTTCTGAATTCACCAGCACTTGCGGTTCTGGCCCACATCGCGGCTTAGGATCATCTAGCCAGTACCTTGCGGTCGACGCTGATCGCTTGACCTGCCGACGTTCCTTGAAAGGTGGCATGTATTATGGCAACGTTGAACTGGCCCGACCCGCGCGGCGCGTCGCTATTGACGATAACCATTGGTCGCCATCAATCGGCTTTCGCATTGTCCGGGACTTAGAGCCTGATTTTGACGCCGCTAATTAGATTAGGGTCATGCCTAGCTGATTGATGTAATTTCATCTTTGTCCCGTATTAGCACGCCACCTCTACTCCGCAGGCAACTTGAACTCCGTCGCCTCGGCTCGCGTTAACTGTTCGCCCTGTTTGCGCTTTAGCAGCACTTCGCGGGCGCGGGCGTATTGGTCGTCTTCCCAGAACATCATGCAGCCGTTGCAGCCCTTACCACAGCAGCCTTCAACCCCGATGCGGTTGGTTTTGAAGCGGCGGTCGCCAGTGTTTCCCGAGGTGTTTTCCTCGATCTTGTCCACCAGCGCGTCGCGGCGTTTGGCGTAGGCGGCGGGGTTGTCTTTGCCGCTGATTTCCAGCCCTTGGGTCAGTTTATCCAGCCGGATGCGGGCCCATTGCTCATCCGTTAGCGCACGTTCCTTGCGCATCACGCTATATTGCGGGAAGCGGGCGCGTAGGGCGTTCGGGTCCTCGTGGTCGAACAGGGAAAACGGGATGCGGATGGTGGTGCGGGTGCCGCCGTGGATCACGTCGCGCTTCTCGCCGGTTTGGGCATTTTCAAAATCATACATCCGCAGCAGCACGGTTTCCCGCGCGATGGGGGAGACGAACTCGAGCACTTCGCCGGCTTCGAGTTTGTTCTTTACCTCAACGAGGAAGGCATCCTCGGTGACCTCGGCCACAACGCCCGCGTATTCCCATTGGGCCATGGCGGCGGTGTGCTCGTAATTGTGGGCATGGTTGGTCAAGCGGCCCTCGTGGAAGGCGAGTGTGTAGCCGCGGTTCCCGACTGATTCCAGTTCGCGCATGTAGGGTAGCGGGTCCCAGTTTTCGGGGTCTGCGTAGTAGTCGTCGATGGCCATGCGGTAGGCGCGGGCGACGATGGCGGCGTAATATTCGGATTTTCCGCGCCCCTCGACCTTGAGGCTGTCGATGCCAATGCGCAGGTATTCATCAAGTTTGGGCATGATGCACAGGTCTTTGGAGTTCAGGATGTAGGAGCCGCGCGAGTCTTCCTCGATCGGGAGGAGTTCGCCGGGACGGCAGCCTTCCTCAAGCAGGAATTCAAACATATCGGCATTTTCATCCGTTACGTTCAGGTCCTGCACGGTGCCGTCCTTCATCCGCAAATGGAATTTGTAATTCCACCGACAGGAGTTGGCACAGTTGCCTTGGTTCGCGCCGCGTTCGGACATGAAGTTGGACAGCAGGCAGCGGCCTGAATAGGTCATGCACATGGCACCGTGCACGAAGGCCTCGAGTTTGATGTCGGGGCATTCCTCGCGGATTTCGGTCAGTTCGGCGAAGGACACCTCGCGGGCCAGCACGACCAGTTCCGCGCCGAGATCCTGCCAGAACTTCACCGAGAGCCATGAGGATACGTTGCTTTGGGTCGAGATGTGCAGCGGCAATTCGGGGGCATGGGTTTTAACGAATTGAAACACGCCGGGGTCGGCGATGATCAGGCCGTCGGGTTTTACATGCCTCACGGTCTCGACGTATTCTTTCAGTTTCGGGATGTCTTTGTTATGGGAAAACAGGTTTAGCGTAAGATAAGCGCGTTTGCCGTGGGCGTGGCAGAATTTTACGCCCTCGATCACGTCTTCCAGCGAAAATTCAGATTTAGTGCGCAGGGACATGTCGGGGGTGCCCAGATAAACGGCATCGGCCCCGTAAAGGATCGCCATCTTCAGTTTGCGCAGGTTGCCTGCGGGCATCAATAATTCGGAGCGGTGTTGGGTCATGTTGCGCGGCTTTGTGATTAGGGGTGATGGGCGCCTTTTACACGGGTTTTTGCGAATTGCCAATTGGGGATTATTTGCGGGGATAGGGGTGTTTTGCGGGGGAATTCAAATACTGGACGGCGAGTGAGTGGCGTTAAGTATGAGGTAAAACAATGTGCTATGGGGTGATTTACTGAGTTAACTCTTTCTCAAAACATTTCTACTATTCCGGAATAGTGGAACTGTTAGCGGCAAGGTGAATGGACGGCGATGTCCCTCCATTTCACCAACCGCACCAACACCTGAGGAGTAAGTATGAAACCCACAGAAACCCAAGAACTCAATGCCGCGTTTTTCACCGCCCTTGCCCATCGACGCCGCCAGATGCTCTGTGAAATTCTGTTGCGAAAGGGGCCAAAAGGCATGCCATTTGGCGCATTACAGGCTGAAAGCGGCCTAAAGGTATCCTCCCTCACACATCATTTACGCTTTATGTATCAGGGTGGTATTTTACGGCGCAAACAAAAGGGGCGCGAGGCATGGATTTCAGTTGATGCGGCGCGGCTTTATCAGGTGTCCAAGGGCTTTGGTGAAGATGTGGCTAGGAACACCCGCAAGGCCCGTCCGATGAATGATCCGGCAGCCAATCCGGCGATGCTGGCAAATGCCATGTGAAAACCGGATGATAAATAAGTGCCTGGTGATACGGCCTTTACAGCGCCATCTGCTAAATTCACCCAGAATATGGTTATCAAAATGGTCAACGTGATCCATTCGCCTTTCAGGATGACGCGCCCCATGTAAAACCGGAGGACGACAATGAATTGACGACGTTCACTGACATAAAATCCAACAACGGCAACAGACATATCGGCACGCTGGGGCCTCGCGGCTGCGCGTGGCTTTTCGCCCAAAGGAAACCAGAAATGCGAGCAATGGCCAGACCCAAAGAGGGGCGTCGCCCAGAATGGCATTCAACATGTTTGTATCCTTTCATTACGTGTAGAAAAATGGAGCGTGTGCCATCCCGATAGCGGCGATGAAATGCCGGATACGTGAACTGCAGGGAATTATTCGTGAAACGCAGATTGATTGATCGCGCGAAACAAGTGCTTGGGGTTTGGACTGGCAAGAGCAGATGATTGCCATTGCAATCACCCTGCCGGTCAGCCGGACCTAGGCGCAAAGTGTCAGGGTTGTTTTGGCGTGGCTTTTGCAAGGTGCTGATCAACCAATGCGGTCTCTCCATTGCTAAGATTCTGTGCCCTTGGGTATATTGGGTCGGCACGGTCATCCAGAATTGGCCCGCCCCAGCCATCGGTGGTTTCAAAGAACCGCATCACGCCAGCTTCGCCAAATTCCGCCAGATAGCCCTGCACAACCACATCCAGATATGACAGCAGGATCGGATTTTGCGCGGTTGGCGGATGGTGCGCATTAGTCTCGATCGCGTATATCGCAATTTCCGGGTCGTGGTTAATCTCGTGATTAATCTGGTGGGTGGCGTCATGGCGCAGATATGCACGCTCGCGGATATCGAGCGCGGCCCAGTCGCCATTTGGCACCGCGGCAACCAACCCTTCAATAGTGCTGGCCGGATCGGGAACTGCCGTCAGATAACATAAATCGCGGCTGGGTGAACGGCGCCACGCCCGTCGCCAACCGGTAATCTGGGCTGGGTGGGCCTGCTCGTAGTCATGCGTATTGCGGTTCACCAGCGAGCCATAGCCAAAGAAAAACGGATCATTCATATGGTGATTTGTGCATTTGTATGCAGATGAATACAACCCCTTGCGAGCATTCAGACACTGGTCTAACGTGCCCACGTCAACATCGGGAGAATCTGGTGAATTCCAGTGCCGAAGGAGCATACGCCCCGCTAAACTCTCAGGCCCAAAGGACCGACTGTTTGACCGATAAAACTCTGGAGAGTGGTGCGTAAAGCACCCGCCGAAGGGATAGCGATCTCAGGCGACAAGGACAGAGGGGGCATTGATACGGCGGTCAAATGGGCCGTTGAATTGGTGCCGGAGGATTTATCTGGTTAATGGCTAGGGGGCAAACGAATGTCTGATATAAAACGAACCGGTCTGTATGACCTGCATCTGGAACTGGGTGCAAAGATGGTGCCGTTCGCAGGATATGAGATGCCTGTGCAATACCCGATGGGGGTGATGAAGGAGCATATCCACACGCGCACTGATGCAGGGCTGTTTGATGTCAGCCACATGGGGCAGGTTATCTTGCGGCCAAAATCCGGCAATGTTGATGACGCGTCCCTGGCGTTGGAGCGGCTGGTGCCGGTTTCATTGCTGGCGCTAAAAGACGGTCGTCAACGCTATGCGATGTTCACCAATGATGCGGGCGGGATCATGGACGATCTGATGGTGGCCAATCGGGGTGATCATCTGTTTGTGGTGGTGAACGCGGCCTGCAAGGCTGCCGATATCGCGCATATGCAGGCGAATTTGGCGGATATATGCGAGATCGAGGTGGTCGCGGACCGTGCCTTGCTCGCGTTGCAAGGGCCGCTGGCCGAGGCGGCGCTATCAGGTATCACTGCGGGGGCCGCCGACATGCGGTTTATGGATGTGGCTGTGCTGGCGTCCGAATTCGGTGACTTATGGGTGTCGCGCTCGGGTTATACGGGCGAGGATGGCTACGAGATTTCAGTCGCTAACGATCAGGCCGAGGCGTTTGCAAAGGCATTGCTGGCTGCGGACGGGGTGATGCCTATCGGCCTTGGCGCGCGCGACAGTCTGCGGCTTGAGGCGGGTTTGTGCCTCTATGGTAATGACATTGACGAGGCCACCAGCCCTGTTGAGGGTGCGATTGAATGGGCCATCCAGAAGGCGCGTCGCACGGGTGGTGAGCGGGCAGGCGGGTTCCCTGGTGCTGACCGCATTCTGGACGAGTTGGAAAACGGGGCGACACGGCGGCGAGTTGGTATCCTGCCCGATGGGCGGGCTCCAATGCGGGCGCATACTATGTTGTATGCCACGGCCGATACGAGTGAGCCAATTGGCGAGATCACATCCGGCGCGTTTGGCCCGACCATCGAGCGGCCTATGTCGATGGGTTATGTCACATCTGAATTTGCCGCAACGGGCACAAAAATATTTGCCGAGGTGCGGGGCAAACGCCTAGCTGCCACCGTGGCGGATATGCCGTTCCGGCCCTCAACCTACAAACGATAATTCCAAAGGGAGAAGACACTATGAAATTCACAGAAGAGCACGAATGGCTGCGCGTTGAAGGCGACGTTGTGGTTGTGGGGATCACCGAACATGCCGCCGAACAACTGGGTGATGTGGTGTTCATCGAATTGCCCGACACTGGCACCGAAGTGACCAAGGACGACGAGGTAGTGGTGATTGAATCGGTCAAGGCGGCGTCGGATATTCTGGCCCCGATTGATGGCGAAATTGTCGAAGTGAACGAAATGCTGGTGGATGAGCCGGGCAAGGTGAATGACGATGCCCAAGGGGACGCGTGGATGTTCAAGATGAAGGTCGCGGATGCGTCGCAGATGGACGAAATGATGGATGAAGCTGCCTATAAGAAATTTATTGGGTGATGGTTGCTCCCCGCGCAGTAAAAATCACGGGGGCACGCGGTGATTGGACCGCGGATCTCGAAGGTGAGCGACTGGCTGTGATCCATGATTTATGGTGGACTCCACCATCAGCATACTTCGATCCTATGGAAGGAGCGAAGCTTGATGGCAAACGCTACAATGATTTTGTGGATGCTCTACGAGTGCATGACATCGCTGTGATGCAGAGGACCGCGAAGGATGGGAGTTTTTCACGCCTTGGGTATCTTGGTGTTTTTCGCTTTTCCGATTTTGCCGTTGGCGCAGATGGTTCCATTTCTCTGAAGATTGTGGAACGCCTGCATCTCCGACCTACAACATAAGGACCATTTCCATGCCGTTTACGCCCACCGAATACCTGCCATACGATTTTGCCAACCGCCGTCATATCGGGCCATCGCCCGAGGAAATCGAGGCGATGCTGAAGGTGTTGGGGGTGGACACGCTGGACGAGTTGATCGACCAGACGGTGCCAGAAAGCATCCGCACCAAAGAGCCGCTGGAGTTTGGTAAGCCCAAATCCGAGCGTGAATGGATGTGGTTTATCCGCCAAGTTGCCAAGAAAAACAAGGTTTTCACCACGATGATCGGGCAGGGCTATCACGGCTCGATCACCCCGCCGGCGATCCAGCGTAATATTCTGGAAAATCCGGCGTGGTATACCGCCTATACCCCCTATCAGCCGGAGATTTCCCAAGGCCGGCTAGAGGCGTTGTTGAACTACCAGACTATGATCACTGACCTTACAGGGCTGGAGATTGCCAACGCATCATTGCTGGACGAGGCGACAGCGGCCGCCGAGGCGATGACGATGGCGCAGCGGGTGGCAAAATCCAAGGCCACGGCGTTTTTTGTGGATGAAAACTGCCATCCGCAAAATATCGCGGTGATGCAGACGCGGGCGCAGCCTTTGGGCATTGAGGTGATTGTCGGCTGCCCTGACGATCTGGAGGCGGACAAGGTATTCGGCGCGATCTTCCAATATCCAGGCACCTATGGCCATTTGCGCGATTTCACGCCGCAAATCGAGGCGCTGCACGAGGCTAAAGCGATTGGCATTGTGATTGCCGACCCGATGGCGCTGACCATTCTGAAGGAACCCGGCGCAATGGGGGCGGATATTGCGGTTGGATCGACCCAGCGTTTCGGAATTCCATTGGGCTATGGTGGCCCGCACGCCGCCTATATGGCGTGTAAGGACAAGATGAAGCGCAACATGCCGGGCCGGATTATTGGTGTGTCGATCGACAGTCATGGCGACCCTGCGTATCGTCTGTCGCTGCAAACCCGCGAGCAACATATCCGCCGTGAAAAGGCGACATCGAACGTTTGCACAGCGCAGGCTTTGCTGGCGGTGATGGCGTCGTTATATGCGGTGTTTCACGGGCCAAAAGGGTTGCGGGCAATTGCGCAACGTATTCACCGCAAAACCGTGCGCATGGTGCGTGGGCTGGAGGATGCGGGGTTTGTGATCGAGCCTGAACACTTCTTTGATACGGTGACTGTGGATGTCGGCCCGTTGCAGGGTGCGATTATGAAAGCGGCGGTGGATCAGCGCATTAACCTGCGCAAAATCGGCAAGACCAAGCTGGGCATTACGCTGGATGAAACCACGCGGTCCGACACGTTGAAACGGCTGTGGCGGGCGTTCGGAATCGAGCGCACGGACGAGGATTTGCATGCGGAATACCGCGTGCCAGACGCGTTGCTGCGGGCCTCGGATTACCTGACCCATCCGGTGTTCCATATGAACCGCTCCGAGACCGAAATGATGCGGTATATGCGTCGTCTGGCGGACCGTGATCTGGCGCTGGACCGCGCGATGATCCCGTTGGGGTCTTGCACTATGAAGCTGAATGCGGCGGCTGAAATGATGCCGCTCAGTTGGCCGGAGTTCGCCCATATTCATCCGCTGGCCCCTGATGATCAGGTGGTTGGGTTCACCGAGATTATCGAAGATTTGAGCGATAAACTGTGCCTGATCACCGGCTATGATGCGATGTCGATGCAGCCCAACTCGGGCGCGCAGGGCGAATATGCTGGCCTCTTGACGATCAACGCCTATCACCGTGCAAACGGCGACGGCCATCGCAATATTTGCCTGATCCCTGTGTCGGCACATGGCACCAATCCGGCCAGCGCCCAGATGGCGGGGATGAAGGTGGTTGTGGTGAAATCGGCTGAAAATGGCGACATTGACGTTGCCGATTTCCGCACCAAGGCTGAAGCGGCGGGCGGTGATCTGGCCGCCTGTATGATTACCTATCCATCGACGCATGGGGTGTTCGAGGAAACCGTGCGCGAAATTTGCGATATTACCCATGAATTCGGCGGGCAGGTTTACATCGATGGGGCGAACCTGAATGCGATGGTTGGTCTGGCCAAAGTTGGCGAAATCGGTGGGGATGTCAGCCATTTGAACTTGCACAAGACATTTGCCATTCCGCATGGTGGCGGGGGCCCAGGTATGGGGCCAATCGGGGTGAAATCGCATCTGGCACCGTACCTGCCGGGTAATCCTGTAGGTGGCGAGGGTGCCGTTTCGGGGGCGGCATATGGATCGGCCTCGATCCTTGTGATCAGCTGGGGCTATGTGATGATGATGGGCGGGGCGGGGTTGACCCAAGCCACCAAAGTGGCAATTTTGAACGCCAACTATTTGGCCAAGCAGTTGGAGGGCGCGTACGATGTGCTGTTCAAGGGCAAAGGCGGGCGAGTGGCGCATGAGTGCATTCTGGACACGCGCCCGTTCGAGGAAAATGCCCATATTACCGTGGATGACATTGCCAAGCGTTTGATAGACAGCGGGTTCCATGCGCCGACGATGAGCTGGCCCGTGGCGGGCACTTTGATGGTGGAGCCGACCGAGAGCGAGAGCAAGGCCGAGCTGGACCGGTTTATCAAGGCGATGCTGTCTATCCGTAGCGAGATTGCCGAGGTCGAGAGCGGAGCGATGGACGCCGAGAATAATCCGTTGAAGAACGCGCCGCACACGGTGAGCGATCTGGTGGCGGATTGGGACCGGCCCTATAGCCGTGCGCAGGGCTGTTTTCCGCCCGGTGCCTTTAAGGTGGACAAATATTGGCCACCTGTGGGGCGGGTGGATAATGTCTATGGTGATAGGCATCTGGTTTGCACCTGTCCGCCGTTGTCAGATTACGAGGACTAGTTAGACGGAAGCCCTGCGGGCTGCTTGATGTCTCGCTTACGCTCGGGTTTGCCTGCGGCGCAGGTATTTAGAGCAAGAAGAAAGGGGCCTTCAGAGATATTCTGTGAGGGCTTTTTTTTCATCCGAGGTAAGGTGCAGGCCGATTTTTGTGCGTCGCCACAGGATGTCATCTGCGGTTTGGGCGAATTCGTTTTTGGTGAGCCAGTCGACCTCGGTGGCGTAGAGGCTCCAGCCGAAGTGCTGGCCTAGATCATTGGTGGATTTGGCATCGCCAAGCAGGTTGAACACGTCGGTTCCGTAGGTCCGCATCAGGCGCAGCGCCCATCTGTCGTCAAGGAACGGGTAGCGGGATTTTATGTTTGTGAGCAGGTCATCCACGCCATCAACGGGGAAGTCGCCACCGGGCAGTGCGACGCCTGCGGTCCATTTATCCGGTAGGTCGGGGAAGAACGGTATGAGGTGTTTTATCGCGGTTTCGGCGAGACGGCGGTAGGTGGTGATTTTGCCGCCAAAGATGTTCAGAAGCGGAGCGGTGGGCGAGTCATCGGCCAGCGAAATAACGTAGTCGCGGGTGGCGGCCGAGGCCGAGGAGGAGCCGTCATCGTAAAGCGGGCGCACACCGGCGTAGGACCAGACAACCTGATCCGGCGTGACGGGTTTTTTGAAGTAGCCGGAGGCGAATTTGCACAGGTAGTCGCGTTCGGCCGCGCTGCATTCCGCTGGGGTGTCGGCATCTGGGTGGTCGGCGTCGGTGGTGCCGATCAGGGTGAAATCGACCTCATACGGGATGGCGAAAATGATGCGCCCGTCGGTGCCTTGAAAGAAATAGGCGCGCTCATGCTCAAACAGGCGCGGCACCACGATGTGGCTGCCACGCACCAGACGGATGTTCTGGTTGGTCTGGTGGTTTAGCGCCCCTGTCAGCAGATCCTTAACCCACGGCCCACCGGCATTCACCAGCGCATGGGCGTGGTGGGTTTGCTGTGTGCCATCGGGGGCTTGCACGGTGATTTCCCACAGATCATCAACGCGGATGGCCTTGGTGACTTTGGTGTGGGTCAGGATGTTGGCGCCGCGATTGGCGGCGTCACGGGCGTTTAGCGAAACGAGGCGTGAATCCTGCACCCAGCAGTCGGAATATTCATAGGCCTTGCGGTATGTTTCATTCAGCGGTTCGCCCGCTGGATCATTGGCGAGGTTCAAGGTGCGGGTGGCAGGCAGGATTTTACGCGCGCCCATATTGTCATACATGAACAGCCCGAGGCGTATCAGCCACGCGGGGCGACGACCCTTCATCCACGGCATTATAAATGACAGCAGTTTGGAAACTGGCGTGTCATTCTCGAACCGCATGTCCTTGTGATAGGGCAGCACGAAGCGCATCGGCCAAGAAATGTGCGGCATGGCGGTGAGCAGCACTTCGCGTTCTTTAAGCGCCTCGCGCACCAGACGGATTTCAAAATATTCCAGATAGCGCAAGCCGCCGTGGAACAGTTTGGTCGAGGCCGATGAGGTGGCCGAGGCAAGGTCGTTCATTTCGGCCAAAGTTACCGACAGGCCACGCCCCGCTGCATCGCGGGCAATACCGCAGCCGTTGATGCCACCACCGATGATAAACAGATCAACAGGGGTGTTTGGGGTTGGGGTGCTCATTTGGTGGACCTTCACGCAATCTGGTTGCTAATGCTTAGACATCCAACGGGGCATAGGGGCAATGAAAAAGCGCCCCGAAGGTATCTTCGGGACGCTTAAATGACGTTAGGGAAAAGGGTTAGCCTGCAATCAGTCCCATGCTTTCGAGTTTCAACAGCACCTGATGGGCGCAGTTATCAACTTCGACGTTTTCGGTCTCAACTGACAGTTCAGGATTTTCAGGAATGTCGTAAGGGTCAGAGATACCTGTGAATTCCTTAATCTTGCCCGCGCGGGCCAGTTTATACAGCCCCTTGCGGTCACGGCGTTCGCATTCTTCAATCGAGGTGGCGACGTGGACCTCGAGGAAGGCACCGAACTGCTCGATATCTTCACGAACGGCACGGCGTGTGGTGGCATAGGGCGCGATAGGTGCGCAGATGGCGATGCCGCCGTTTTTGGTGATTTCACTGGCGACATAGCCAATGCGGCGGATGTTCAGATCACGGTGTTCTTTGGAGAAGCCCAGTTCCGAGGACAGGTTCTTACGCACCACATCGCCATCCAGCAATGTCACGGGGCGACCACCCATTTCCATCAATTTGACCATTAGCGCGTTGGCGATGGTGGATTTGCCTGAGCCGGAGTAGCCAGTGAAAAACACGGTAAAGCCCTGTTTGTGACGGGCAGGGCGGGTTTTGCGCAGTTCCTCGACCACGGCGGGGAATGAAAACCATTCAGGGATTTCCAGACCCTCCGACAAACGCCGGCGCAGTTCGGTGCCCGAGATGTTCAACACGGTGACGTTATCTCTGTCCTTGATCTCGTCGGCGGGTTCGTATTGGGCGCGTTCCTGAACATAAACCATGTGTTTGAAATCGACCATTTCGATGCCCATTTCGTCCTGATGCTCGCGGAACAAATCCTGTGCGTCATAAGGGCCGTAGAAATCATCGCCTGCGGAATTTTTGCCGGGGCCAGCGTGGTCGCGGCCAACGATGAAATGGGTGCAACCGTGGTTTTTACGGATCAAGCCGTGCCAGACAGCCTCGCGGGGGCCAGCCATGCGCATGGCCAGATTTAGCAGGCTCATGGTTGTGGTTGAGGATTGGTATTGGTCCAGAACCGCCTCGTAACAGCGCACGCGGGTAAAGTGGTCAATATCGCCCGGTTTGGTCATGCCGACGACGGGGTGGATCAACAGGTTGGCTTGGGCTTCGCGGGCGGCGCGGAAGGTCAGTTCCTGATGCGCACGGTGCAGCGGGTTGCGGGTTTGGAAGGCCACAACCTTGCGCCAACCCAGTTTGCGGAAATAGGCGCGCAGTTCATTCGGCGTATCGCGGCGCGCCTTGAAATCGTAATGCACCGGCTGCTGGATGCCAGTGATCGGGCCGCCAAGGTAGATTTTGCCAGCGGTGTTGTGCAGGTAGTTCACAGCAGGGTGGGTATCATCATCGGCGCCGAAAACTTTTTCAGCCTCAAGCGATTTGTTCGGCTCCCATTTGTCGGCGACCGACATAATCGCAAGAATCACGCCTTCTTGGTCGCGCAGGGCGATGTCCTGACCGCTCTTGATGCTGTCGGCAAATTTCTCATTCACATCCAGCGTGATCGGCATTGGCCACAGGGTGCCATCGGCAAGGCGCATGTTTTTAACAACGCCGTTATAATCGTCCTGATCGAGAAAGCCCTTAAGCGGATTGAACCCGCCGTTCATCAGTAGTTCCACATCGCAAATCTGGCGCGGGGTCAGATCCCACGAGGTCAGTTCGGCGGCTTCGACTTTTAGTTTTTGGGCACTTTCGTAAGAGACATACAACTCCGGAATCGGGGCTAGGATGGGCATGGACATTGGTTACTCTCGATCTGTAATTGTTATTGGTTTTGAGGGCCTATTGACAAAGGCGTTTCACGCGCAAATAACGCCGGAATGTGGCCAAATTCAAGCAGGACATGACTTGTTTTGTAAGAAAAAGTACGAAATCACCCGATCTGGTGCTGCTGTGGAACAGTTTTATGGTTATTGTCATGGACCTGTATTGGCAATGTTACGCCAGCTTGGGTATATTCGCGTGGAATGATGCGGAACGAGGATATTTTCATGTCAGCAAGTTTGATCAGTTCGGATATCGATTTTGAGGCCGAGGGAAAGCACACCGGATACTTGCGCCTGCCCCATTCTGTTCACCGCAGCGCCTATGGCCGCATCCTGATCCCGATCGTGATGATCCGAAACGGCGAGGGGCCGACGGTGTTTCTGATGTCGGGCAATCATGGCGATGAATACGAGGCGCAAATTGCCCTGACCAAGCTGTGTCAGGATATGGAAGTCAGCGACATTCAGGGGCGGCTGATTATTATGACGATGGCGAATTATCCGGCGGCGGCGGCGGGGACGCGGACGTCACCGATTGACGGCGGCAATTTGAACAGGGTGTTTCCGGGCAATCCGCATGGCACGCCAACCGAAATGATTGCGCATTATATCGAGGAAGAATTGCTGCCGATGTGCGACTATTTCTTTGATTTTCATTCAGGGGGATCGTCGCTGTATTATCCAGCGACATTGCTGCGCGGGTTGGGGCATTCGGCGGAAGAATCCGACATGTTGGTTAAATTGCAAACTGCGTTCGATGCGCCCTATGCATGGGTATTTACCAGCGGTGGCGGGCGCAAATCCACGGCGCGCACCGCGATGGGCGGGGCGGGGCGCAAGGGGGCGATCACAGTGATGGCTGAACTGGGCGGTGGCGGGTCGGTGACGCGCGATATTTTAGCGCTGACAGAACGGGGGATCAGGCGGATGCTGCATTGTGTTGGCATGTTGCCGTCCTATGTGCCGGATGCGGCGGGCGGCACGCGGGAATTGACCATCACCGACAGTGTTGTGGCCTATGATGACGGGCTGTTCGAGCCGTATTTCGACGTGGAGGACGAGGTTAAAGAGGGTGATGCGGCTGGCGCAATCCATTTTCCACAGGATCCGTGGAAAGAGCCGAAAATCCTGTATTTTCAGCATGATGGCATGGTTTTGTGCAAGCGGGTTCCCGGGCGGGTCGAGCGCGGGGACTGTCTGTTTCAGGTTGGAAGTGATTTGTAAGGCAGCGACTTGATCAACTGCTTTCGGGCACGAACCGTTCAGGTGTGCCTGCGGTCCGGACCTGTGCGCCGTGGGTGGTATTCCAGTTGAACAGGACGATATGCCAGCGATTTGGGTCTTTTCTAGAGGTGTAAATCATCCCGTCAGCCCCATATTTCCGCGCCGCATCGCTGGCTTGCCAACTGGTGGCTGGTTCACCTTTGGCACGTTGTTCGGCCCACTTTACGCTTGGGGTATGTGCCTCAATGCCAAGGCTAGCGCAGGTTTCAGGGTTGCGCAGGTCGAAAACCTTGGCGGCTGATATTTTCAACGGGATCAGAACACGCGGCGCATCATCGGGTTTGACATAGGTCGCCACAGCGATTGCAGCAGCTTGGCTGGTTGGTGAGGCGTAAAAGGCAGGTTGGCCATCGTGGTGGAAGCGCCCCTCGGGGTGGATCACTCCGCCTAGAACACGCGATGCGTCGCCGGCGAAAGTGATCCGGTAAAAGCGCCCCGAAAGGGGCACATGATTAATCATCCTGTTCTGCCAAGAACCGTTCTGCCTCGAGCGCGGCCATGCAGCCCATACCAGCGGAGGTGACGGCCTGACGGTATTTATGGTCGGTCAGATCGCCCGCCGCAAACACGCCAGGGATCGAGGTGGCGGTGCTGTCAGGTTGGGTCACCACGTAGCCGCCCATGTGGGTTTCCAGCGTGTCCTTGACTAATTCGTTGGCGGGGGCGTGGCCGATGGCGATGAACACACCTTTGCAGGGGATTTCGGTGATCTCGCCTGTTTTCACATTTTTGGTGCGCACGGCGGTGACGCCTTTGGGGTTGTCCTCCCCAACGACTTCGACCAGCTCGTTAAACCACAGCGGTTCGATCTTGGGGTTCTTCATCAAACGGTCCGCCAGAATGCGCTCAGAGCGCAACTCGTCTCGGCGGTGGATTAGGGTGACTTTGCTGGCGAAATTGGTCAGGAACAGCGCTTCTTCAACCGCCGTGTTGCCGCCGCCGACCACCACGATTTCCATGCCGCGATAAAAGAAGCCGTCACAGGTGGCGCAGGCGGAGACGCCAAAGCCTTTGAATTCTTCCTCGGAGTCTAGCCCCAGCCATTTGGCGCGCGCACCGGTGGCAAGGATGATCGCATCCGCCGTGTAAACCGTGCCGCTGTCGCTGTTGGCGGTGAAGGGGCGCTTGGATAGGTCCAGATCGGTGATGATGTCGCTGATAATCTCGGTGCCCATGGCGCGGGCGTGTTCTTCCATTTTGATCATCAGATCGGGGCCTTGGACCTCGGTAAAGCCGGGGTAGTTCTCCACGTCGGTGGTGGTGGTCAGCTGGCCGCCTGGCTCGAGTCCTTGCACCAGAATTGGCTCCACCATAGCGCGGCTGGCATAGACACCGGCGGTGTAGCCCGCAGGGCCGGAGCCGATAATCAGAACTTTTGTGTGACGTGTATCAGCCATGACAGGCTCCTTTGAAAACGGGTTGTTCCGTTTGATATAATCGCGCAATGCGGGCAGGAAAAGCCCCCGTAGGCCACGCGCGGGGAAATGACGCGGAATTTACCTGTTCGCTAAGAATGAATTTACCTCTTCGCTAAGAATATTGCGCAATCGTGAAATATTGTTGCGCACAGATGGGCCTGCGCATACAATCCGCGAAAATGACGTAGGGGATAATCATGGTCGCATCGAAACTTGATCAAATTGACCGGATGATACTGGCTGAATTGCAGGCTGACGGGCGAATGACCAATGTCGAGTTGGCCAGACGTGTCGGCATTTCGGCCCCGCCGTGCCTGCGCCGTGTGCGCACGTTAGAGGAAAGTGGATATATTCGGGGCTATCACGCCGATGTGGACGCCCGCGAACTGGGGTTCGAGGTGCAGGTGTTTGTGATGGTCGGTCTGCAACGTCAAGCCGAGGTGGACCTGTCGGCGTTCGAGGCAAGATGCCAAGGCTGGCCGCTGGTGCGCGAGTGCCACATGCTGAATGGCGAGGTGGATTTCATCTTGAAATGCGTGGCGCCGGATCTGTCGACATTCCAAAATTTCCTGACCGAGCAGCTGACCTCGGCCGACAATGTGGCCAGTGTTAAGACATCATTGGTTATTCGCGGGGCCAAGGACGAGCCAGGTGTGCCGTTTGACGTGTTGGAACAGCGGCTGAATAAATCCGCCTGACGCATCTATGCCGCTAAAACCCCGAGAGCAGCATCACGCGACATGCGTGGATATGCCAATGATCCAAAGGCATTCAAGGATGTAATGTGCGGGAACATAGCTAAAAACAATGATCGCATTTCGCCGCTCAGGCGCATTTCGTCCCGATATCCGGGATGATAGCTTTCGATGTCCAACCCGTTGGCGCAGATGATCTGGTGTTGCGCGAATGCCAGATGATACACGCGCACCGGTGCTGCGGGGGTGATTTCCAACACTGTATCGCCATCAATAAAAGCGGTGATCGGGGCAAGGGCAGCGGTTGTGCCCATGGCTGAGATCAGGGCTGCATCCTGACGGAACAGCCGAGCACATGGCCCGAGCAACAGATCAGGCATCGGGCGGCCCAGACCAAAGCTGTCGGCGGTGATACGCGACAGCTTTCCCATGCCCTCGGACTGGTTTTGCGCGCCGGAAACGACATTCATTGATCCGACCCAGAGCAGTGTTTGCGCCCCGTTGTCCCGCGTGCAGACGCGGGCGCCCGGCAGCAGGTCTTCGACCGCAACCGGCCCGTCTTCGGTGGCAATAAGCGTGCCCCGCGCCATGGCGCAAAAGGCGTCTTCAAACATTGGCATCGCGGGGGCGATCCGGTTGAAATCAATAATTTCGGAATTGTGGCCCAGATAGGCGACCTCGTAACGGCGTGTCCGAGGCATGGCATGCAGAGGTCGCCTGTCTGGTCGAGCGGTCCACGTATGGGGAACCGTATTGTTATTCTCTATGCCCATTGATTTTGAGCGGCGGGGGTGGTCCATGATGCGTCCCTTTCGGCGGACATCTTCCTTCGGTCCCCACCGAAGATGCATAGTGAATTTGTTAAGGGGAAAATGAACGCAATGGCGGCACATTGTCAAAAGTTAACCATTATTGAATATGGATTGGCACTTAATCAGTTCTGATTGCAGAAATTGTTTCCAAAACCAGAGCCAGAGTGCCTTATTTTGATTCGGGGGCTGACAAATGGGCAACGAAAAAGGCCACCGGTGAAGGTGGCCTGAAAACTTGTTACAATGTGGAAAGCGTTAAAATCTGCTTGTCTGTTCAATAAATCCTATACGGGTCGAAAATATCAGGCGCGAACGGTTTTCAGCGATGCTGCGCGTGTGCCACGTTTTGCGATCCATTCAGTGCGGCGTGCGCCGCGGGCCCAAGGCATAACCACATCGGTTTTTGCGGCCTCGGTGATAATGTTGTTGATTATGCGCTTTTGCTTTTGCATCTGTCTGCTCCCGTTTGTTTCGTATTGAGCGGTGCCTGTAGGCGCTTGCCGCGAAATTCTGTGTCACCATGTGCTGACAAGACATAATATGGCGGGGCATTCGGGCAGCAGAATGGCGGGAAACAAGAAAATTTGAGTAAAAACCGATTTATTATTGGGCAAATAAGGCGCGGGCATTGGCTGGCGTTGTCTGGGCCATTGTACCTTGTTTTATGGGGATTGGGGCGTCTACCCGCGCTAATCCTCTGAGATTATGCGGATTGTTTCCTGAATTTGGGCGGGACTTGGGCAAAATTTGCCATGGTTGCGTCTTAGTTTGCCTGATCAGCCTAAATCCGGATGACGGAAACCAGCCGCCCGTAATCGGCCTCTTTTTGGTGTACACTGCGCCGGTAGGAATAAAACCGGCCTGCATCACTATAGGTGCAATGGCGGCTCCATTCGGCCTGACCCACACCAGCCTTGCGCAAACGATGCAGCCCAAAGGCGGGTAGATCGAACTGGACACGGTCGCCCGTGCCACCGGCAAAGAAACGTGCGTGGTCCGGATCATCGGCGATGAACGTGTCCATAAATTCCGGCCCGACCTCATAGGCGGCCTGACTGATGCTGGGGCCGACCACGGCGGCGATGTTGGCGCGGGTCGCGCCCAGTGCCTCCATTGCGTCCAGCGTGGCCTCGAGTATGCCGCCAATTGCACCCTTCCATCCGGCATGGGCCGCACCAACGACGCCGGCCTGCGCGTCGGCAAACAGCACGGGCGAACAATCTGCGGTCAGGATACCCAATGCAATGTCAGGCGTGGCCGTGACCATCGCGTCGGCCTTTGGGCGTGCGCCGCTGATCGGGCCAATGATCGGAGCGGTGAGTGTTAATACTTCGGCGGAGTGATATTGGTGAACCGAGGTCAGTGCGTCTGCGTCGACATCCATCGCATTGGCCACGCGCTCTCGGTTCAGGGTGACGGCCTCGGTCTGGTCAGACGATCCATGTCCGCAGTTCAATCCCTCGAAAATACCACTGGAGGCGCCGCCGCGACGGGTAAAAAACCCGTGGCGAAATGCGGACAAACTGTCAGCGGTAAGAATTTCAAGGGTCATGGCGTAAATCCGGGTGGGGGTTGGTGGCCGTTGGGATAAAAAGCGATGGCTTTGAACAGGGTGCCCATTTCAGTAGGGTCGGTCAAGCGCCGGTGGGCGGTTGTGTGCGCTTCAAGCGCAGTCCCGCTTAACCCCTGTGCCAGTGCCTCGGTCCGCTGATCAATGCCCAGACGTTGCAGCAGTTCACCTTGGCCGATCATTTTGCTGACCGGTGTGTGGGTGACGGCGGCCACAGCCAAGGCCTCGAAATCCACATGTGCTGTGATGTCTGCCTCGCCGGGGTGGGCCAGCGGGGTGTCGAATTCATGGCTGCGCAGGGCTTGAACGGTGTCACCCAAGGAGCGCCAGTCGCCATAATCGACAATGATGGCTACGCCCCCAAAGGCCGCAATGCGGGCGGCGATTTCGGTGGCGATGGCGGTGGCCGCCCCGCACACCTCGACCAGATCACCATCGCGGCAATCTTTGCGCCGGTGGTTCAGGGGTGGCACATCGCCCACGCCGGATGCGCCAAAGGCCAGTTCGCCATCGGTGACACCGACAAGGCGTTCGCGCCAACCATCCGCGTCCATGATATATTGGTGGATTGGCAAGGCGTCGAAAAACTCGTTGGCCAGAAGGTAAAGCGGCGCGTCAGATACTTCACCGATAGTGCCGACCCATGTGACGTCATAGTCGGACAGGCACTCGCGTTGAATTTTTTGCAGTGCTGCCGAGGCCTCGACCAAGGTGATTTGGGCGGCGGCGTGGAAACCGGCCACCCCTTTGGTGGCGCGCAGAACATCGGCCATCAGGGTGCCGCGACCCGGGCCAAGTTCGGCCAGCACGAATTCTGTGGGCGAGCCCTGTTGCAGCCATGTCTGCGCCAGACACAGGCCCAGAAGTTCGCCAAACATCTGGCTGATTTCGGGCGAGGTGGTAAAATCGCCATCCGCGCCGAACGGATCACGGGTGGAATAATAGCCGTGTTTGGGGTGCAACAGGCATTCGGCCATATAGTCGGCCAGCGTAATTGGACCCGTGTCGGTGATGCGCTCAATCAGGATTTTGGCCAGTGGTGTCATCTGTGGCGTCATGTGCGTTTCCTTGCGATGATGATGAAGGCGATGCCGATGGCGATCATTGGCAGGGACAGTTGCTGGCCTTTGGTCAGGCCGAAGTCGCCAAATTGCATGACGTATCCCATCGGGTTGGTGATGGTGATGAATTGCGCATCGGCCTGACGGAAGAATTCAACGATAAAGCGCGACACACCGTAGCCCATGATGAACAGGCCCATGAGTTGGCCCGGCTTTTTCAACCAGCCGCGTCGCCATGCAAGGAACAGAATCACGGTGCCAAGGATCAAGCCCTCCATGGCGGCCTCGTATAATTGCGAGGGGTGGCGGGCGCAGAGGCCGACCACACCGGCGCAATCCTGCGCTGCCGTTCCGGGGAAGATCACCGCCCACGGCAGGGTCGAGGGGCGGCCCCAGAGTTCGGCACTGTTGAAATTGGCCAAACGGCCCAGCAACAGGCCCATCGGGGCGGCCATCGCCATCAGGTCACCAAAACCCAGCATTTTGATACTGTGTTTCCAGCAAAATATCAGGCCCGCGATCACCACGCCCATGAAACCGCCATGAAATGACATGCCGCCATTCCAGACTTGCAGGATTTCGGCGGGGTTTTGCAGGTAATAGGCGGGCTGGTAAAACATCACGAAGCCGAGCCGTCCGCCAAGGATAATGCCGATGATGGCCCATGTCAGGAAGGCCTCGACCAGATCGGGTTCCATTGGCACGACCCCGTCACGCCATAGCTGCGGCGTTCGCACGGCCCGCAGCACGATGCGGTAGCCGATGATGATGCCGATGATGTAGGCCAGCGCATACCAGCGCAGGGTGAAGGCAAACCAACCCAGATCAAGGGTGAAGATTTCGTTGCCAAAGCCGGGGAAGGGGATAATAAACTGCATATTTGTTAACTGCCTTTTGTGGTTTGGCAAAGTCAACCTTGAGATTTGCCGCTTGTCACCTCATATATGCGTTAACAGCAATCGCCGGAGGCAACCATGCAAACCCGTAATAAAGTTCTAGATGACATTTCAGATATGTTCACCAATGCGATGGGCGTGGCCCAAGGTGCGAAAGATGAAGCGAACACAGCGATGAAAAGCTGGATTGACCGCTGGATGGCGGACAAGGATTTCGTTTCGCGCGAGGAATTTGATGCGGTTCGCGCGATGGCACAGAAAGCCCGCGAAGAGAACGAAGCGCTAAAGGCGCGGCTGGATGCGTTGGAGGCCAAGCCTGCGGCCAAGAAGAAAGCGGCACCCCGAGCGAAGAAAGCCTGAGTTTAGCGGTGTGGGCTGCTGCCCACGCTTTATAGTTGGTAAAACCCCCTCGGTCCCCCTGAAGGGGGAGGCGATGGGCTTGGCGTTTGTAATTTATTCAACAGCTTGAGGGCCGCGAGAGTGTGTGCCTGCGGCGCGGATATTTAGGCAAAAGAGAAACAGACGGCGATTTGTGCCTTAGTTCTTTTTATATTCTTCGATCTCTAATATCTTTTCCGCAGCGACCTCGGCGGCAATGCCGCAGACTTTTAGGCAGCCGTTATCACCGTGTCCGCCCGCATCAAGGAAGGCCTTATAGTCGTCCTTATCGGTCATATCAAAAGCGCGGCCATAAATTTTGGCGTGGATTTGTTTGCATAGGGTGCCTTGCAGCTCGCCTTCAAAACCGAACTGTTTTTTCAGCTCTTCCTTGTAGCGGGCGATGATGTCGGCAGACGGGTCCATGGAATCGCGGTAGGTTTGGGTGTCTTCCATTTTCTCGCGCCCCACAACCAGACCCAGCGCCATAAGTGATCCGAGCAATGCGCCGCAGGTTTCGCCGTGGCGCGCAACACCGCCTGACAGCACGGTGGCGGCTTTGAATACCTCGGGGCTGCCGATGCCGAACTCGTCTTGCAAGGCCAGCAATACCCCTTGCGAGCAGCCGCTGTGGCGGTCGTTTTCATGGGCATTTTTCTTGACCCGTTGAATGCGTGTTTTGTTCGTGGTCATTTTTATCTCCGCGCTGGTGGATGAATTTCAAGTCTAGCGGCATTCCGTGGCTCTGACAAATATTTGACGCATCGCCTGTATATCATCTGTCAAACGTCACGCCGCTTTGTTGCGCCAACAGGCGCGGGTCTTTGGATTTTACCAGCACGGGGCCACCTGCCAGAAGTTCAAAGCACCTTTCAAGCGTTTCCGCTTCCAGCCGCTGCATGGCTTCTTTGGTGTAGAATGTAAGGTGCGGGGTTAGTATGACGTTGTCCATTTCAAACAGGGCGCGCATTGGGTGGGTTGTGCGGTTCAGCGGCTCGATGCTGTAGACGTCCAGCGCGGCACCCGCGATTGTTTTGTTTTGCAGCGCTAGCACCAAAGCGGCCTCGTCCACAATTGCGCCGCGCGATACATTGATCAGGATGGCCGAGGGTTTCATCGCCTGTAATTGCTGTTCGCCGATCAGGTGGTGGGTTTCATTGTTCAGGACACAGTGGATCGAGATAAAATCGCAGGTTTGCAGCATTTTGATCAGATCATCGCATTTTTCAACGACAGCGGCCTGCATTGTTTCGCGCGATATGTTCGGGTCAAATCCCAGAACTTTGGCGCCAAACCCCAACCCCGCCATGCGGGCCATGCTTTGGCCGATCTTGCCAACACCAACCAGCCCGATGGTTTTTCCGGCAATGTCGGAACCTTGCCATTGTGCCGTGGGCCAAGCCCAGCCTTTGTCCTGCATTTCCTGATGCATAGGCACCAGTTTTTTCGCCAAAGCGATCAACAAGGCAAAGGCGCCCTCGGCCACGGTTTGTTCGGCGTATTCGGGGATATTGACCACCGGAATGTTGCGGGCGCGGGCGGCATCAATGTCGATTGCGTCGATGCCGACGCCGTATTTGACAATGCCCTTCAGGCGTTCGGCGCTTGCAATGATCTTGGCGGTGATCGGGGTATAGCACATCAAGATCAGATCGGCGTCGCGTGTTTCACGCAGCAATGTGGCTTCGCTTACATCATCGGGCAACAAGACCAGATTTACCCCTGCTTCGCGTAGGGTGCGATCAATGTCCGGGCACTCCAGTTCAAGGTCGGTGCGGACAATTTTGATTTGCGTTGTCATTTTCTGCGTGGCCCTCTTTTGGTCAGGGTGGCCATCTTTTGGGTTCTGTGTCTAGTCTGTATTTCCCACGTTTCCAGAATGGAGACCCAATTAAACTGGGGATAACCCTAAAAACTGCTTTACAGGTTCACCCCTATACACCACCATATGTGGTAAGGGTCGGGGGTAACATCCACTGGCTCTGGTAGATGGACCTAGTCATCGTGGGCTGCCACCCGCGCGAGGCTGTAGCAGTAGAGGTCAGGCACATGTCACTATCCGAACAGTTTATGGATGTAGATGATCTGCATCCAATCGACATCGTAGAAACATTGGCCGAGCATCACGCATGGGATTTTGACCGTGTGGCAGATGACCAGATCGCTATGGCGGTCATAGGGCAATGGCGCACCTATTCGATCACGCTGGCGTGGTCGGCGCAGGACGAAACCCTGCGCCTGATCTGCACCTTTGAAATGGAGCCGCCGGAAGAGAAGCTGCCGCAGTTATACGAGGCGCTGAATTCGGTGAATGACCGCTGTTGGGCCGGAGCATTTACCTATTGGCGTGAGCAGCGGTTGATGGTCTATCGCTATGGGCTGGTGTTGTCGGGTGGCCAAATAGCGGGGCCCGAGCAGATTTCGACGCTGATTAATGCTGCGGTGAATTCGGCGGAGCGGTTCTATCCGGCGTTTCAACTGGTGGTCTGGGGTGATCAGCCGGTGGAGCAAGCGATGCAGGTTGCTATTGCCGAGGCTTACGGTCGCGCCTAGTCTTTGACCCTGAACAACGGGTTATACAGGGCAAATCAAATGGACATGAATGATGTAATTGATCGCGGGCTGGTGTTGCTGGGCTGCGGCAAGATGGGCTCGGCTATGTTGCAGGGCTGGCTGGGGCAAGGGCTGCCTGCGACGTCGGTCTGGATCATGGACCCGCGCCCCAGTGAATGGGTGCAGGGGCTGGTTGCGGACGGCTTACATTTGAACACGGATTTACCTGCTGCACCGGCGATTGTTTTGGTCGCGGTTAAGCCGCAGATGATGGCCGAGGCGTTGCCGTTGTTAACCCCGATTGGCAATGGCACCACGTTGTTTATCACCGTGGCCGCCGGCACGCCGATGTCTTTTTACGAGGCCACATTAGGCGGGGATACCCCTGTGATCCGCGCTATGCCAAACACTCCCGCAGCAGTGTCGCGCGGGATAACGGCGTTGATTGGCAACGAGGCGGCGACGCCGGACCAGATCGCATTGGCCGAGACATTATTGCAGGCCGTGGGCCAAACCGTACGGTTGGACAGTGAGGCGCAGATCGATGCGGTGACGGGGGTTTCGGGGTCTGGTCCGGCCTATGTTTTTCTGATGATCGAGGCACTGGCGGCTGCCGGTGTTGAACAAGGGTTGGCGCCTGAATTGGCAATGAGGTTGGCTAAGGCGACTGTGGGTGGCGCTGGGCAATTGGCCGAGATGGCGGATGAGGATCCGGCGCAGTTGCGGGTGAATGTGACCAGTCCGCAAGGCACAACGGCGGCGGCATTAGAGGTGTTGATGGACGCGAAAACGGGGTTAACGCCGTTGATGGTGCGGGCGGTGGCAGCATCGGCTGACCGATCACGGGAGCTGTCGAAATGAGCAATGATCTGGCGTTTGATGATTTCCTGAAGGTTGATATTCGGGTGGGCGAAGTGGTGCGGGCAGAACCCTATCCCGAAGCGCGCGTTCCGGCGATCAAGCTGTGGGTGAGTTTTGGTGATGAGATGGGTGAGAAAAAAAGCTCGGCGCAAATCACGGCGCATTACACGCCTGAGGGGTTGATCGGTAAGCGGGTGATGGCGGTGGTCAATTTCCCGCCGCGCCAGATTGGAAAATTCATGTCGGAAATTCTGGTGCTGGGGGTGCCGGATGCGGATGGCGGCATCGTGCTGCTGGTGCCGGACCATGATGTGCCACTGGGCGGGAGGATGCATTGATGGCAAACTTGTTGGTTTCGCGGGCCTTGCCTGATGCGGTGATGCAGGCCTTGGCTGCTGAATTCGAGGTGACCGTGCGCCCCACAACCCAACCAATGAGCGAGGACGAGGCGACAAGTGCGCTGATGGCGTATGATGCGGTGTTGCCGACGCTGGGCGACGGGTTTACGGCGGCGGCTATCGGGCGCGTGGCCGACCCGCGCTGCAAGATACTGGCGAATTTCGGGGTGGGGTATAACCACATTGATACGGGGGCCGCTGCGGCCAAGGGCATTACCGTGACCAACACGCCAGGGGCGGTGACTGATGCGACCGCCGACATTGCGATGACGTTGGTCCTGATGGCGGCGCGGCGTGCGGGCGAGGGCGAGCGGCTGGTGCGGTCCGGTGCGTGGGATGGCTGGCATCCGGTGCAAATGCTGGGGCTGCATATTGGCGGCAAGACGGTCGGGATTATCGGCATGGGCCGGATCGGCAAGGCGATTGCGCGGCGCTGTCAGGCGGGGTTTGGCATGGATGTGGTGTTTCACAACCGCTCGCAAGTTTTGGACGTCGGCGTGCCAGCACGACAGCTTGGATCGTTGAATGAGGTGATGGCGGCAGCAGACGTAGTGGTGATCGCGGTGCCGGGCAGCCCCGAGACGCATCATATGATTGACGGCGCGGCGCTGACGGCGATGCAGTCGCATGCGTACCTCGTGAATATTTCGCGCGGGGATGTTGTGGACGAGGCCGCGTTGATTGCAGCGCTTGAGGCAGAGCAGATTGCGGGCGCTGGGCTGGATGTTTGCGAGCAGGAGCCGCATGTGCCCGACGCATTACTGGCGCTGGATAACGTGGTGCTGCTGCCGCATCTTGGCACCAATGCCGAAGAGGTGCGCGCCAATATGGGGATGATGGCGGTGGCGAACCTGCGGGCGTTTTTTGCCGGTGATGTGGTGCCGAACAAGGTCTGAGGCAGCCAGTCTACCTGCGATTGTTGAAAATCTGCATAAGACGTGCGTGCCGTAGGAACGGCTTGGGCTTTTTGCGGGTGTCGCCCTCGGCGCAGGCTGCAATAACGCGCCGCATCAACACAAGTGCGATGGCTGCAAACACCAACCCGCCAAAGGCCTGCCCGATCAACACGCCCTTTGGGCCAAACCACATGCCACCCATAATGACAAAAGGGATCGTGCCCAAGGTGTGCCTGCCCCAGTTGATCCATGTGGAAATGAACGGACGCCCAAGGTTATTGAACGCCGCGTTCGAAACGAAAATCACGCCGTTAAAGAACCATGCAAGGGCCAATGGCCCGCAGAACAGAATGATGATGTCAGCAGTAACGCCATCGGCCTTGAACAGGGTTAAAACGGGGCCGCGCATAATGAACAGGATCGCGCTGGTTGTGGCGACCACAAGGGCTGTGAATAGCAAACCGTCCAGCACGGACTGGCGTACGCGGTCTATTCGACCCGCGCCGTAATTCTGACCAATGATCGGGCCGATTGCGCCGGACAGGGCAAAGATCACCCCGAAGGCCACGGGGATTAATCGCCCGACAATCGCCATACCAGCAACAGCGCTTTCGCCGTATTCCGCCATTGAGCGGGTGACATATGCTTGCCCGATTGGGGTGGCCAGCTGGGTCAGGA
>CAYYOF010000012.1:0-39568 GCA_964473185.1 uncultured Marinosulfonomonas sp.
ACAGGATCAACCAGCGGATCAGAAATCACATCCCCCGCTTTCATCAGCTTGTTAACGGCCAAACGCAGTGCAACCCAGCCGCCGGTGATCGACGCACAGCGCGTGCCGCCATCGGCCTGAATCACATCGCAATCCACGGTGATTTGACGTTCTCCCAACGCAACCCGATCAACCCCTGCCCGCAAGGACCGGCCAATCAAGCGTTGGATTTCCTGTGTGCGGCCGGACTGGCCGTTTTTGGCCTCGCGCCGCATCCGCGTGTTGGTGGCGCGGGGTAGCATGCCGTATTCCGCCGTGACCCATCCCAGGCCCGAACCCTTCAAAAACCGCGGCACACCAGGGTCGATCGTGGCCGTGCACAGCACATGCGTATCGCCACATTTAATCAGGCAAGAGCCCTCGGCGTGTTTCGTGATCCCTGTTTCAATTGAAATCGGGCGCATTTCGTCTACATTTCTACCAGAGGGGCGCATGGTGTGTCCTTTATGAATGGGTTAATACGAGATACCTGCGCTGATGCGTCAAAAGCAACCTGAAAGTGCCAGATGAGTGATGGCGGTAAAATTTTCGACGAGATGAATGCGCGTTCCCGCGAGGTGTTTCGCCTTGTGGTCGAAAGCTATCTTGAAACGGGGGGGCCTATCGGGTCACGCACCCTGACGCGTGCGCTGAACGAAAAGGTGAGTGCCGCAACCATTCGCAACGTGATGCAGGATCTTGAGCATTTGGGGCTGCTTGATTCGCCACATGTTTCTGCGGGCCGGATACCTACGCAGCAAGGGCTGCGATTGTTTGTTGATGGGTTGCTCGAGGTTGGTGAACCACAACAGGATGACCGCCAAAAAATCGATGCTACCCTTAGTGGCGAGGTAAATGATGTTACCACAATGCTTGATCGCGTGGGCTCGGCTTTGTCCGGCATGACCCATGGGGCGAGCCTTGTTCTAACACCCAAACACGAGGCGCCGATCAAGCACATCGAATTTGTCAGCCTTGCACCGGACCGCGCACTCGTTGTTTTGGTGTTTGCTGATGGTCACGTTGAAAACCGTGTCTTTACCCCGCCGATGGGTCAAACTCCGTCATCCCTGCGCGAAGCGGCGAATTTTCTGAATGCCTTGGCTGAGGGGCGCACCTTAAGTGAATTGCGTCACAGCATTGGACACCAAATTAAATCCAGACGCCAAGAAATTGATTCACTTGCGCGCGAGCTGGTCGAAGGCGGTTTTGCGTTGTGGGATGACGAAGGGGGAAGTTACGAGCGCCTGATTGTTCGTGGCCGTGCGAATCTGCTGGATGACGATGCCGAAGCGGCCGATCTAAACCGCATTCGTACCCTGTTTGATGACCTTGAACGCAAGCGGGACATCGCCGAATTCCTTGAATTAACCGAGGAAGGCGAAGGTGTGCGCATTTTTATTGGCTCTGAGAACAAATTATTCTCACTTTCGGGTTCCTCTTTGGTGGTTTCTCCCTATATGAACTCTGATCGAAAGATTATTGGTGCGGTCGGTGTTATTGGCCCAACCCGCCTGAATTATGGACGGATCGTGCCGATTGTGGATTATACGGCACAACTGGTTGGAAAGCTGATTTCGGATCAGGGCTAGGGAAAAGAAAATGGCAGACGCAAACAAAGAAGAATTTCTGGACGACATCGAATCGCTTGAAGCGGAGCTGGATCGCATCGAGGAAGATGATGAAGCGCAGGAAGTGGACGAGCTGGAACAAATGCGCGCCGAGCGTGACGAGTTCAAAGACCGTTTTATGCGCGCTTTGGCGGATGCTGAAAATTCCCGCAAGCGTAGTGACCGTGACCGTCGCGAGGCCGAGCAATACGGCGGATCGAAACTGGCCCGCGATATGCTGCCGGTTTACGACAATATGAAACGTGCGCTTGAATCTGCAACGGATGAGCAACGCGCCGCCTCTGCCGCCTTGATTGAGGGTGTCGAGCTGACCATGCGTGAATTGCTGAATGTGTTTTCCAAACACGGGATGACGATTATTGCGCCACAGATTGGTGATCGGTTTGACCCGAACATCCACGAATCCATGTTCGAAGCACCCCTGCCCGGCACAAAGGCGGGCGACATCATTCAGGTTTCTGCCGAAGGCTTCATGCTGTATGACCGCTTGCTGCGTCCGGCGCAGGTTGGCGTGTCTTCTACACCGAAATCCTAAGGCCCCAGTTCTTTCAATTCGTACAGCAACGCCAGCGCTTCTTTCGGGGTTAAATCATCCGGCAGGATGTCCTTTAGGCGTGCTTCAATCCCTGAATCTTTGGTTTGCACTGGTGCTGGTGCGGGCGTGACGGAAAACAGTGGTAAATCGTCGATCAAGGCTTTTTGCCCAACCTTGCCCTCGCGTTCGCCCTTTTCCAACATTTCCAAAACCACCTTTGCACGCACCACCACGCTGTCGGGTAACCCGGCCAGTCGCGCCACTTGCACCCCGTATGATCTGTCTGCCGCGCCTTTCTTGACTTCATGCAGGAATATCACATCACCGTCCCACTCCTTAACTGTCACGGTCGCGTTTTCCACGCCGCCCAGCTTGTCCGACAGTGCAGTCATTTCGTGGTAATGCGTGGCAAATAATGCACGGCATTGGTTCATATCGTGCAAATGCTCCAACGTGGCCCATGCAATCGACAATCCATCATAGGTTGCCGTTCCCCGCCCGATTTCATCCAGAATTACCAACGCCCGATCATCTGCCTGATTCAAAATCGCAGCGGTTTCGACCATTTCCACCATAAATGTCGATCGGCCCCGCGCCAAATCATCCGATGCGCCAACGCGGCTGAACAATTGCGAAACCAGCCCGATGTGTGCACGGCTTGCCGGAACATACGATCCAATCTGTGCCAGTAGCGCAATCAGCGCATTTTGCCGTAAAAATGTCGACTTACCCGACATGTTCGGCCCTGTTAGCAGCCAAATATCAGCGCCATCGCTGCCATCGGCCAAATCACAATCATTGGCAATAAACGGCGCACCGCCCTGCTTGCGTAATGCCCGTTCCACCACCGGATGTCGCCCGCCTTTGATTTCAAACGTGCGTCCGTTATCGACAACAGGTCTGCACCAGTTCTCGCCCGTTGCTAGATCGCCAAATGCACAAGCCAAATCAATCTCGGCCAATGATTTAGCAGCCAGTCCTATTGGGCCAGAGTGCGCCAAAATTGACGCCTTTAGGCCATCATAGAGCCGCTTTTCAATTTCAAGCGCCCTATTCCCCGCATTTAAAATCTTGGCTTCCATTTCGGACAACGGCACCGTGGTAAACCGCACAGCATTGGCCGTGGTCTGACGATGGATAAAGGTTCCGGATAGCGGCGCCGACAGCATCTTTTCGGCATGGGTTGCCGTGGTCTCGATGAAATACCCCAGCACATTGTTGTGCTTGATTTTCAAGGCGGCAATTCCGGTCTGCTCGACAAAATCCTTCTGCATTCCGGCAATCACGCTGCGCCCTTCATCCCGTAGGGTCCGCGCTTCGTCCAGTTCTGCGTGATACCCTGGGGCAATAAATCCGCCATCCCGCGCCAAAATTGGAGGATCAGCTACCAAAGCCTGCTCTAACAGGTCGAGCAAATCATCATGACCCCCCAATGCGGCCACAGCATTCGCTAATATTTCCGGTAAGTCCTGCCCTTTTGTGCGCTCAGCAATTGACCCTGCTTGCGCCAACCCGTCACGGATCGCCGTCAGATCCCTTGGCCCACCCCGATCCAGACCCAAACGTGAAGTTGCGCGGTCCATATCCGGGCATTTGCGTAAATCATCGCGCAGGTTTGCTGCCAGCGCCTTATGCTCAATCATAAACGAAACACCATCCTGACGCTCATGGATTGCGGTCAGGTTTCGTGACGGGCTGGAAACGCGGCGCTCCAGCAACCGCCCTCCGCCAGATGTGATCGTGCGGTCAATCACCGAAATCAGTGACCCGTCCCGCCCGCCTGACATGCTACGCGTTAATTCTAGATTGCGGCGTGTTGCAGCGTCAATTTGCATTGCCCCATCAGCAGATTCCCGAACCGGCGGGGCCAGCAATGGCAATTGTCCTTTTTGAGTAATATCCAGCCACTCAACAATCGCACCCATTGCCGAATTTTCTGCACGGCTGAACTGCCCGAACGACTCCATTGTGCCGACTTTGAACAGATCAGTCAGACGTTTTTCGGCAGAGGTGCTATCAAAGTTCGCACTAGACAGAGCAGTCATTGAAGCGCCAGATTCAGTCACTAACTCAGCTAAATCTGCCTCTGACTGCTCAGATACGACCAATTCGCGGGGGGCCAATCGTGCCAACTCTGGCCCCAACCGCACCCGTGGGCAGGCCATCACATGAAACACACCGGTCGATATATCAACCCACGCCAATGCCCCCTCGCCTCGCACTTCGCTAAAGGCCGCTAAATAGTTGTGTCGCCGCGCATCCAGCAATGAATCTTCGGTCAGTGTGCCCGGCGTGACCAGCCGTACCACCTCGCGGTGCACCACAGACTTTGCCCCACGCTTTTTCGCCTCGGCAGGGTCTTCCATTTGTTCGCAAACCGCCACACGAAACCCTTTGCGGATCAGCGTCAGAAAATATCCTTCGGCAGCACGAACCGGCACGCCGCACATTGGAATATCTTCGCCCAGATGTTTACCGCGTTTGGTCAGCGCAATATCCAGCGCCTCGGCTGCAGCGACCGCATCGTCAAAAAACATCTCGTAAAAATCGCCCATCCGGTAAAACAAAAGCGCGTCTTGATACTCTGCTTTGATCTCTAGGAATTGCGCCATCATTGGCGTCACGGATGCTTTGGCGATATTCATGTAACCCCCCGGTTATGTCACGTTCGACCATACAAACAGGCCACCCAATGTGAAACCCGCAAAAGCAGGATGTTGTGACGTGCGCCGATCAGCGTTATTGGGGTATATACGCAAAAGGAATGCCCACAATGTCCAATAATAACAAAGTCACCGCAGAAGAGGCGCTCGCCTATCATCTTGAGCCAAAGCCAGGCAAATTCGAGATTACAGCGACCAAACCGATGACAACCCAGCGCGATTTGTCATTGGCATATAGCCCCGGTGTGGCTGCTCCAGTCGAGGCGATCGCCGCAAACCCTGAAACGGCTTACGACTATACAAATAAGGGTAATATGGTTGCCGTTATTACCAATGGCACCGCGATCTTGGGCATGGGTAACCTTGGTGCGCTGGCCTCGAAACCGGTGATGGAGGGAAAGGCTGTTCTGTTCAAGCGTTTTGCCGACGTGAATTCGATTGATATCGAGTTGGACACAGAAGACCCCGAAGAATTTATCAATGCTGTGCGTTTAATGGGACCGTCATTTGGCGGTATTAACCTTGAGGATATCAAGGCACCTGAATGTTTTATCATCGAGCAGCGTCTAAAAGAGGAAATGGACATTCCTGTTTTTCATGACGACCAACACGGCACGGCGGTGATCTGTGCGGCTGGCCTGATGAATGCGCTGTATCTATCTGGTAAAAAGATCGAGGAATGTCGCATTGTGGTGAATGGCGCCGGTGCTGCAGGCATCGCTTGTATCGAGCTGATAAAATCAATGGGTGCGCAGCACGAAAACTGCATTTTGTGCGACACTAAGGGCGTGATTTATCAGGGTCGCAAAGAGGGTATGAACCAATGGAAATCTGCCCATGCCGCAAACACTGATCTGCGCACACTGGACGAGGCGATGAAGGGCGCAGATGTGTTTTTGGGTGTGTCTGTCAAGGGAGCTGTTACGTCAGAAATGGTCTCTAACATGGCTAAAGACCCTGTTATTTTCGCAATGGCCAACCCCGACCCTGAAATCACACCAGAAGAAGCACATGCGGTGCGCGAGGATGCAATTGTAGCGACGGGGCGCTCGGATTACCCCAATCAGGTGAACAACGTATTGGGCTTTCCATACCTGTTTCGTGGCGCACTTGATATCAATGCCCGCGCGATCAATGACGAGATGAAAATCGCTTGTGCCCGCGCCTTGGCTGACCTTGCCCGCGAAGATGTGCCGGACGAAGTGGCGATGGCGTATGGCCGTAACCTGACGTTTGGTCGTGATTACATTATTCCTGCGCCGTTTGACCCACGGCTGATCTATAAAATTCCCCCCGCAGTTGCCAAGGCAGGTATGGACACAGGCGTTGCCCGCCGTCCGATTGTCGATATCGAAGGGTATGAAGAATCGCTAAAAGCGCGACTTGATCCAACAGCTTCTATTTTGCGCGGCATTCATGCCCGTGCCAAGGCCGCGCAACGCCGGATGATTTTTGCCGAAGGTGATGATCCGCGGGTTCTGCGTGCTGCCGTTGCGTATCAACGCGCCGGTTTGGGTCACGCGCTGGTTGTCGGGCGCGAGGCGGATGTGAAAGCCAAGTTGGAAGATGCCGGATTAGGGGATGCCGTTAGTGAACTTGAAGTCGTGAATGCGGCCAATACCGAGCATTTACCAGCCTACAAAGCATTCCTGTATGAGCGGCTTCAGCGTAAAGGGTACGATCGATCAGACATTCATCGGCTTGCTGCCCGTGACCGTCACGTTTTCTCGGCTCTGATGTTGGCGCATGGTCACGGTGACGGGCTTGTCACTGGCGCGACGCGCAAATCTGCCCATGTTTTGGAATTGATCAATCATGTCTTTGACGCTTCTGCCGAAGATGGCGCTGTGGGCGTCACTGCGGTGCTGCAAGGCGGCAAAATCGTGTTGATTACGGACACTCTGGTGCATGAATGGCCGGACGAGGAAGACTTGGCCACAATTGCCGAACGTGGCGCAGATGTTGCTAAATCCCTAGGATTAGAGCCTCGTGTGGCTTTTGTCAGCTTCTCGACTTTCGGCTATCCAGTGTCTGAAAGGGCCGAAAAAATGCATGTTGCGCCCAATGTGTTGGCCAAGCGCGGTGTCAGCTTTGAATACGAGGGGGAAATGACTGTCGATGTTGCCTTGAACGCAAAAGCGATGGCGCAATATCCGTTTAGTCGCCTGACGGGCCCGGCAAATGTGTTGGTGGTGCCGGCGCGCCACTCAGCGTCAATTTCGGTGAAATTGATGCAGGAAATGGCGGGGGCGACGGTGATCGGCCCAATCCTGACCGGCATTGATAAATCTATCCAGATTTGTTCGACCGTTTCCACATCAAATGATATTTTGAACATGGCGGTGTTGGCCGCTTGTAAGGTGGGATAAATGACGATCTATAATCTCGGCTCGATTAATGCAGATCACCTATACGCGGTGCCGCATCTGCCGCGACCCGGGGAAACATTGTCTGCAAACAGCTTTTTCACAGGCCTTGGCGGCAAAGGCATTAACCAATCGGTTGCGGCGGCGCGGGCGGGATCAAAAGTGGTTCATATTGGTGCTGTTGGTCCTGATGGAGGCTGGGCAATTGACCAGATTGCTGGATACGGGATTGATACGCATCTTATCAGAACGGTTGAAACACCCACAGGCCATGCGATTGTAAACGTGGATCAGGACGGGGAAAATGCCATTGTAATTTTCCCCGGCGCCAACAACTGCCAGAACATCGACCAGATCAATAAGGCGCTAAGCAGGGCTGATGCGCACGATATTTTGCTGCTACAAAATGAGACCACACTACAGGTCGATGCTGCAAAACTCGCACACGAGCGTGGAATGAAGGTAATCTATTCTGCTGCCCCGTTTTGCGTCGAGGCTGTTAAAGCTGTGCTGTCATACACAACGGTTTTGATGATGAACCAAGTAGAGTCAGAGCAACTTTGCGCTGGATTAGATACTGATTTATCAAAATTGCCGGTTGAAGAGATTATCGTCACCAAAGGATCGGAAGGTGCGGACTGGCTGCAACCAAAGACTGGGCAAGTATCCCATACCCCATCATTTCCTGTAGTTGCTGTTGATACAACGGCGGCGGGTGATACGTTTGCCGGATTCTTTGCTGCCGGTATTGATCAAGGGCAAAGTGTGCAGGATGCAATGACGCTTGCCTCGGCCGCAGCCGCCCTAAAGGTTACCCGCAAAGGAGCCGCTGACGCGATTCCCTCACGGGCCGAGGTTGATGGTTTTCTGAAAGAAAACAGGTCCTAGTGCAAATTGGCAAAAGGTGCCGCACTTCCCCAAAGCTTGCGAACACGGGCATCACGTCCACAAGCATTTCGATATGCCTTGTAGGCCGATGACTGGCGTTTTGGCCCGAAGCGGGTAATAACTATATTAGACCCCTTATAGTAATTTTGGTGATACGCTTCGGCCTTGTAAAACCGCGAGGTCGCCAAAATTGGGGTCACAATCTTTTGGCCCAATGCTTTACCAGCATCTGCAATCGCTGCAGTCGCGGCGGTCTTTTCCCCAGCGTTAGAGACGAATATGGCAGTTCGATACGTTTCTCCACGATCACAAAACTGCCCACCCGCGTCGGTGGGGTCAACGGACCTTAGAAATATATTCAACAGCATGGCATAGCTTACCTTGCCGGAATCATAGGTAATTTTCACCGCCTCGTAATGGCCTGTGCCGCCGCGTCCCACTGCTTTATAAGTCGGGTTTTTGGTAGTCCCGCCAGTATATCCGGACACAGCGCTGATCACACCGGGAACGCTCTCAAAATCGGATTCGACACACCAGAAACACCCACCGGCAATAACCATTGCTTCGGTTTTGCCTGCATAGGCCCGTGTGCAGTTCAGGGCTAGACCGACGACAATTGCGATCAGCAATGCAGCCGGTTTTAATTGATAGGCAGTAATACGCATCTGGGTGCTCCTTTTTCGGGAAGCATCAATCAGGTGCCTTGGTCAAACAACCCGCTGTAAGCAATTATCACGCAGCAGTGAACGATATTTACTTCTTGGAGGAATCCCCTACGCCAATTAATAGTCGGGCGGTGCACGGGTGTTAGGAATTGGCAAAATGAAAATAGCAATGTGGTCCGGCCCACGAAATCTGTCGACGGCGATGATGTATTCGTTTGGGACGCGGTCCGATTGTGCCGTGTGGGACGAACCGTTTTACGCATCCTATTTGGCGACCACGGGGTTGGATCATCCGATGCGGGGTGAAATTCTGGCGGCGGGCGAACAAGATGCGGCCAAGGTTGTGGCGCGTCTGGTTGGGGAAAACCCTGATGGTATGGCGCACTTTTACCAAAAACACATGACCCAGCACATGATCGACGGGATTGATCGTAGCTGGATGAAGCAGGTTAAAAATGTATTTCTTATCCGCCATCCCGCCCGTGTGATCGCCAGCTATGCCAAGAAACGCCAAGGGCCGACATTGGACGATATCGGGTTCTGGCAGCAGGTGGAGCTGTTTGCGCAGTGTGATGATCCGATTGTGATCGATTCCCACGATATCCGTGAAAACCCGAAAGAGATGTTAACGGCGCTATGCACAGCGCTGGGCCTGCCATTTGATCCCGCAATGTTGTCGTGGCCTGCGGGCGGACACGCTGATGATGGCGCATGGGCCCCGCACTGGTATGGGGCTGTTCATTGCAGCACGGGGTTCGCAGGGGCAGAAGGGGATCTGCCGCAGTTAGCTGGTGAATATGCGGAGCTTACCGAAAAAGCGCTGCCGTTTTATCAGAAACTGGCAGCAGCCAAGATCAGCGCTTAACCCGCTTGTCCCGCGCTGCCAACAATTTCAAACGCAGTGCATTGATCTTGATAAACCCAGCGGCATCCTTCTGGTCATACGCTCCCGCGTCATCCTCGAACGTCACATGCTCTTCGGAGTAAAGCGAATGATCTGACCAGCGGCCAACCGTTTGAACCATGCCTTTATACAGCTTCAGGCGGACGGTCCCTGTTACATGTTCCTGCGATGTATCAATCAGCGCCTGCAACATATCGCGTTCTGGGCTGAACCAGAAACCGTTGTAAATTAGCTCGGCGTATTTCGGCATCAGCTCATCCTTTAGATGCGCCGCCCCGCGATCCAGCGTGATGCTTTCAATGCCGCGGTGTGCCTCAAGCATGATGGTGCCGCCAGGGGTTTCGTAAATCCCGCGCGACTTCATTCCGACAAACCGCCCTTCGACCAGATCAAGCCGGCCAATGCCATGCTTGCCGCCAACCTCGTTTAGCGCGGTCAGCATTTCGGCAGGTGACAGCGCCTTGCCATCCAGCGCAACGGGATCGCCGCGTTCGTAAGTGATTTCAATAATTTCGGGCGTATCCGGTGCGTCCTCGGGGTGGACCGTGCGCTGGTAAACATAGTCGGGCGCCTCAACGGCGGGGTCTTCCAGAACCTTGCCTTCGCTTGAGGTGTGCAACAGGTTCGCGTCCACAGAAAATGGTGCTTCGCCGCGTTTGTCTTTGGCGATCGGAATCTGGTGTTGTTCGGCAAATTCCAGCAATTTGGTGCGGCTGGATAAATCCCATTCCCGCCATGGTGCAATCACCACGATTTCAGGGTTTAGGGCATAGGCGGCGAGTTCAAACCGCACCTGATCGTTACCCTTGCCGGTCGCGCCGTGCGACACCGCATCGGCCCCACATTCGGCTGCAATTTCGACCAGACGTTTCGAAATCAATGGGCGCGCGATTGACGTGCCCAGCAAATACAACCCCTCGTATTGTGCATTGGCGCGGAACATCGGGAAAACAAAGTCCCGCACGAATTCCTCGCGCAGATCCTCAATATGGATATTCTCGGGCTTTATCCCCAACAGCTCGGCCTTGGCACGCGCGGGCTCCAGCTCTTCGCCCTGCCCCAGATCGGCGGTAAAGGTCACAACTTCGCAGCCGTATTCAATTTCCAACCATTTCAAAATGATCGAGGTATCGAGGCCACCGGAATAGGCCAGCACAACTTTTTTAGGCGCAGACATTTCTCTCTCCAACATCCGTTAGGGTTTAGTCGCGATTACCCCTATTTTGGGCAAAGGGCAAGGCGTGTGCGGTTGACCCAGCTTGCCCAAGATGCGTATCAACAGGAAACAGGTTTTGACAAAAGGGAAGATGATGCAAGGCTGGAATATATTCACCCATTCCGTGCGGATGGTTTTTGGAAACCTTGGGCCTGCGCTGCGTATTTCCGGGCTTTTGTATTTGGCCTATATCGTAGTTAACGCTTATTTCCAGCTGACCTATGCTGATGACCTTGCGGTTCTTCAGCGCAATATGCAAAGGGGCAATATGACTATGGCGCTGCCCAGCGGGTTGCTGGGCATGATGGTGCTGAATATTGTTGTTGCCCTACTGACCAGCCTTTGGATTTCGGTTTTATGGCATAGGTATGTTTTGCTCGCGGAAAATCCCGACACTATTATCCCGCCGCTACATGCTGGCGCGATTGGGGCCTATTTGGGAAAAACCATTCAGCTGGCCTTGATGCTTGCCATAGTGGGCGTTGCATTGGGGATGTTGCTGGGTGTTGCAATTGGTTCGCTATTAGGGGCTGCTGCTGCTTCAATCATTCCTCTGTTACTGCTTGGGGTGCTGTTATTTCTTTCGTATCGTCTTGGTTTGGTTTTGCCCGCCGTGGCCTTGGGTAAACTGATGGCATTCAAAACTTCTTGGGAGAAAACCGCAGCTGCCTCTGGCGCGATTGCACAGCTGGCGGTGATTGCTGTTGTCTTTGCGATCGTTATCCAGATTCCAAGCAGTATGAATCCCGATGTAACCTCGATTGTTAATATGGCTTATACCTATGTGGTCGGGTGGATTGCGATGATGGTCGGTGTAAGCGTTCTAACCACGCTATACGGCATTTATATCGAAGGGCGCGAACTGTAGCAGATGTCAGATTTTTCCGATAACGCCCGCATAGCGACTGAGGCGATGCGCGACCTGTTCGAGGTAACGCCGCTACAGCGTAATGACCATTTGTCGGCCCGTTACGATGCCGATATCTGGCTGAAACGCGAAGATCTTTCGCCAGTGCGGTCCTACAAAATTCGCGGGGCGTTGAATGCGATGCGCAAAGTGGTTGGCGAGCAAGGTACCTTTGTTTGCGCCAGTGCTGGAAATCACGCGCAGGGCGTGGCGTTTGTTTGTCGCCATTTCGGGGTTCACGGGGTGATCTTTATGCCTGTCACGACCCCGCACCAGAAAATTAACAAGACCCGCATCTTTGGTGGCGACAACATCGAAATCCGTCTTGTTGGGGATTATTTCGATGATACGCTTGCCTCGGCGCAGGCATATTGTGCAGAGGTTGGTGCACATTTTCTGTCGCCCTTTAACGATGTTGATGTGATCGAAGGGCAGGCTTCGGTTGCGGTGGAAATGCTGGAACAATTGGGCTGCTCCCCCGATATGGTGGTTCTGCCGGTTGGCGGTGGCGGACTGTCGTCTGGCGTCGTGTCTTATCTGTCGGATCAGACCCCCGACACTGCCATCCGTTTTGTTGAACCCAAGGGTGGGCCCAGTCTGACTGCAGCGATTGCAGCCGGTAAACCTGTGACGCTGAATAAGGTCGACAGTTTTGTTGACGGCGCTGCCGTGGCCCGCATTGGTGACCAGAACTTTGCAGTTCTGAAAAACACCCCTGCCAAGGACATTCTGCTGGCCCCCGAAGATAGAATTTGCACAACCATCATCGAGATGTTGAATGTCGAAGGTGTGGTGCTGGAACCTGCGGGCGCCCTATCCGTTGATGCGTTGCCGGACCTTGCCGATCAAATCAAAGGTAAAACTGTGGTCTGTGTCACCTCTGGCGGCAACTTTGATTTTGAGCGTTTGCCCGAGGTAAAAGAACGTGCGCAACGCCATCTGGGCCTGAAAAAGTATTTTATCCTGCGCCTGCCCCAGCGCCCTGGTGCCTTAAAAGACTTCCTGTCTATTCTTGGCCCTGACGATAACATCGCCCGCTTTGAGTACCTGAAAAAATCGGCACGAAATTTCGGTTCAGTGCTGATTGGGATTGAAACCAGAGATGCGAAAAATTTCGATGTATTGCTTCGCAAGATCGACGAGGCCGGTTTTACATTCAGTGATATCACCAACGATGAAACCGTCGCCGAGTTTATTATTTAGGCCGCCTTCATACAGCCAAACCGTTCCTTGAATGCGGTTTTTGATGCGGCGTAGGATTCGAAAACATCATCCAGACAAATTGTTTCGGCCTGCCCGTTTCCAGCGGCCTTTTCGCCGGCCTGACATAGGTTGCTAAAATGTGCGAACCCAAGGTTCAGCGCGCTGCCTTTCAGGAAATGCATATCTTCCTCGAGAGCGGCTAGATTTGGTACGGCAATCATCCGCACCATTGTATCCTCGACCTCTTCGAGGAACATCACGACTACCTCTTGGAAATCTTCAATGCCAACCTCGTCACGTAATTCGTTCACCCGATCCCAGTTTATCATCACCCACTCCTAACAGCTTGCCAACGCCCCCACGCCGCTCCTTAATAGCCAGTGATCTTTAACGATCTGTAACTACCACCTGCAAAGTCCCCTTAATTTTAGCATTCACGCCCTCTTAAAGGGTTGCTGTCAGAAAAGGACAAATTCCTGTTTGGGGACATAGAAATGGCGCAATCAACCGCCGCGGTAAACATGCAGAGATCCGGTGACGATGCTGGGCTGGTCGAATCAACCAAACGTGTTTTGGTTGTTGACGATAGCCGTGTTCAGCGCCGCATTCTAAGCTCGTCGCTCAAGCGTTGGGGATACGAGGTACTCGAGGCCGATTCCGGTCACGCCGCGCTGGAAATATGTCAGCGTGAGCCGCTTGACCTGATCCTGAGTGACTGGATGATGCCGGGGATGAATGGGCTGGAATTCTGCAAGGCGTTTCGTCAATTAAAACGGGATAATTACGGATATTTTATCCTGCTCACCTCCAAAAGCGAAAAGGACGAGGTGGCGCATGGATTGGATGTGGGGGCTGATGATTTTCTAACCAAACCTGTCAACGCCAGTGAATTGCGCGCCCGTATTCGCGCGGGTGAACGCATCCAGCAGATGGAGCGGGAGCTGACCAAGAAAAACCGTATCGTCACTGATGCGCTTGCTGAAATTAAATGTCTCTATGACACGATCGACCGTGATTTAATCGAGGCGAAAAAGTTACAACAGTCGTTGGTCAAAGAAAGGCATCGCAATTTTGGTGCGGCAGAAGTGTCGCTATTATTGCGCCCCTGCGGTCACGTCGGCGGTGATCTTGTCGGATTCTTTCCTATCAACGAAACGCAGATCGGGCTATTTTCGATAGATGTATCTGGTCACGGTATTACCTCGGCCTTGATGACGGCGCGGTTGGCTGGATTTTTGTCCGGCTCAACACCGGATCAAAATCTGGCATTGACCCAATGCGATGACGGCAGCTACGCCGCCCGCAGTCCGGCGCTTGTGGTTGATCAGTTGAACCGCGTTGTGCTTGAGGAAATGGATACCGAACATTACTTTACCCTGCTGTTGGCCCACTTGGATCTAACCACTGGTGCGGTCGTCGCATCCCAAGCGGGCCATCCGCATCCGGCCATTCAACGTGCGGACGGCACGGTTGAATTTTGTGGTCAGGGCGGTTTGCCCGTGGGGTTGGTGCCAGGTGCTGAATACGAGGATTTCGATATTACTCTAAATACTGGTGACCGGTTGTTAATTATGTCTGACGGCATCACCGAATGTCCGGGGCAGGATGGCGATATGCTGGACGAAGATGGTGTGGTAGATTTGATGAAACGTAACGCCACCATTTACGGCAGCCAATTTCTAGAGACACTGATGTGGGATTTGAATGCCTATTCCGGTGATCAGGAATTTCCCGATGACATTTCGGCCATCTTGCTGGAATTCAATGGGCCGAGCTAACCAAACAACCTGCTGACAAAATACTGATCACCCTCGTTTGCCAATCGATGCGCTGCATCTTGCGGTCTCATCCAAACAGCTGTGTGCCCTTGCTCGGTTGGTGCCCCCAACGCACGAACAGGCCGTGCTGTATAAATATGGCACAGCTTTTCCGCCCATAGATCGTATTCCGGCATATAGGTGAACCGGCGAAACACTCCCAGTTTTCGGGGTGCTGCAATCTTCCAACCGGTTTCCTCCATCACTTCGCGGTGCAGCGCATGAAGCGGTGATTCCCCCGAGTCAATCCCGCCCCCCGGTAACTGAAATTCCGGTGTTGGTTCGGCCTGATGGGTTAGCAACAGATTGTCCCCTAACGGCAGCACCGCATATGCGCCCGCTCTCACCTGATACCGCTTGCCCGCCACCACGGATTCGCCAAATCGCCGGATCATCTTATCATCCACCCTATGAATACCCATCTGTTGTGAATCCGGCAGCGCGCAATATCAACCACATTCGTTTGGTTGCCCTACACAAATAATCGCGCTATGCCAGAATGAACGCGTAAGGATAGACTCGATGACACAAACTTCACAGATCACATGGGATGACACCGTTCTGCCCTTTCAGCTTGACCGCGCCAATATCCGTGGCCGCGTCGCACGTCTGGATGGTGTGCTTGAAAACGTGCTGTCACAGCATAACTACCCGCCCCAGATCGAGGCCCTGATTGCCGAGGTTGCATTGTTGACCGCATTGATCGGACAGACCATCAAGCTGCGGTGGAAGCTGTCGATTCAAGTGCGTGGCGAGGGGCCTGCCCGTATCCTTGCTGCCGATTACTATGCACCTGAATCTGTGGGGGCGCTTGCTCGCATCCGTGCCTATGCCAGCTTTGATCCTGAACAGCTTGATCCTACCCAGACTCCGGTCTCGCAAATCGGCAAAGGGTATTTCGCCATTTTGATTGATCAGGGTGAAGGAAACGAGCCGTATCAGGGGATTACCCCGCTTGATAAAACGTCCCTTTCCGCCTGTGCAGAGACGTATTTTGATCAATCCGAACAAATTCCGACACGGTTTGAAGTTGCCTTTGGCCGCTCCCAAATGGCGGGCGAGGCCGAGCGTTGGCGTGTCGGTGGCATGATGCTGCAACACATGCCCAACGCTTCGCCCCTGATGGTTGGTGCAGATGCGCCCATAATAGCTCAGGATGATGATACTGGCGAAAACTGGTCTCGCGCCAATATCCTGCTTGATACCGTTGACCAGCTAGAGTTGATTGGGCCGACAATTGCCCCGACCGACCTGCTGCAACGCCTGTTTCACGAGGAACAGCCCCGCATCTTTGATGCACAGCCGATGGAATTCGGCTGCACTTGTTCTGATGCCCGTGTTCGGCAAAGCCTGTCGATTTATTCAGCCAAGGATATCGCCCATATGACGACCGATGACGGAATTGTCACCGCCGATTGCCAGTTTTGTGGCGCACATTACCAGTTTGACCCCAAAACTCTGGGGTTTGAGGCTGTCGAGCCGACCGATGATGCAAGCTGACCTTTCCATCAGTTTGATCGCTGCAATTGGTCGGTTGCATCAAGAGTCTTCTGACTTTGACCTAAATCCCGAGGTTAAGTTGGCTGAAAACCGTGTGCTTCGCCCCGCTGCGGTTCTGATTGCAATACAGGAAACGGCGGAAGGTCCACAAGTTATCCTGACCCAACGCGCCTCATCCCTAAAACACCATGCGGGCCAGATCGCGTTTCCGGGCGGCAAACGTGATGAGGGTGACGCCAGTCTTGAGAATACCGCCCTGCGCGAAGCGGATGAGGAAATTGGTTTAGCTCCCGATAACGTGCAAATCTTGGGCCGTTTACCTGCCCATGAAACCGTGACAGGATTTACCGTTACTCCAGTTTTAGGCCTTGTTAGAGCCACATATTTTCCAAAACCTGACTATAGTGAGGTCGCTGAAGTTTTTACCGCCCCGCTGTCCCACGTCACCGATATAGCAAGGTTTTCTATCCAGGGCCGACGTTGGCGCGGGCAGCGTCGCCGTTATTACACGGTGCCTTACGGCCCCTATTATATCTGGGGCGCAACCGCGCGAATTTTGCGCTCGCTCGCCGGGGGTATGAGCGCATGATGCAGATCACAGCCGACTGGATTAGCAACCCAGAAACACAAAAGGTCTGCCAAATACTGACAGATGCAGGGCTCGACTGCTACTTTGTCGGCGGGTGCGTTCGCAATACACTGCTAAACGCCCCCGTAAACGATATCGATATTTCGACCAACGCCCTGCCTGACAAGGTAATGAAACTGGCCGAAGCAGCAGGTCTAAAAGCGATCCCGACCGGCATTGACCACGGCACGGTAACTGTAGTTTCGGCGGGAACTCCATACGAGATCACAACCTATCGCCGTGATGTAGAAACAGATGGTCGCCGTGCAGCCGTGGCCTTTTCCGATACGATCAATGATGATGCGCACCGGCGCGATTTTACCATGAACGCGCTTTATGCCGATGCAAACGGTAACATAACTGATCCGCTAAATGGTATGCCAGATCTGCTGGCGCATCGCGTTCGGTTTATCGAGGACGCAGATCGCCGGATCAAAGAGGATTACTTGCGCATTTTGCGGTTTTTTCGGTTTCACGCATGGTATGGTGATGTAAACGCGGGGCTGGATGCCGAAGGATTGGCAGCATGCGCCGCGAATTTGGCCGGATTAGAGTCTATTTCAAAAGAGCGTATCGGATCAGAACTAAAAAAACTACTAACCGCCCCTGATCCAGCACCCAGTATCGCATCAGTGGCTGCAAGCGGTGTTCTAAACGCTATATTGCCCGGTGCGAATGCAAAATACTTGCCCGTTTTGATCCATTTGGAGGGTGATGCCGGGCTTGATCCAATCCGCAGGCTCGCCGCCCTTGGCGGAACTGATCCCGAAACCCTTCTCCGCCTTAGCAAAGCAGAGGCAAGGCAATTACAGCATCTGCGCGAAGGCATCGGCAGCACGCGTGGGCCATCAGAGCTCGGCTATCGGATGGGTGCGGATATGGCGCGTGATATCATCTTGCTGCGCGCTGCTCTTTTGGAAAACCCACTTGATCCTAGCGCTTTTGATCAGGCACAGCATGGCGCCGTTGCAAAATTCCCGATCAAAGCCAGCGATCTGATGCCCGCCATGCAAGGGGTTGCGCTGGGCAAAATGCTGTCCGAACTGGAAACAACGTGGATCAGCTCTGGCTTCACCCTGACCAAGGACCAACTCCTTGATTGATCCTCTCTATGCCTTCGTCTTTGCCGGCCTGTTTTCGCCCGGCCCGAATGTGATCATGCTTACCGCATCCGGCGCACAATTCGGGTTTCGCAAAACATTGCCGCATTTATTGGGTGTCGCGCTGGGAGTTGGCATTATCGCGGGGTTAACGGGCCTCGGCATCGGTGCATTGCTGCAAACATACCCACAACTGGAATTGGCGTTAAAAATCATTGCTGCCGCGTGGATATTATGGATGGCATGGCAGCTTTGGATGTCTACATACCGGCCAGAATCAAAGCAGCGCAAAAAGCCATTTACATTCTTTCAGGCCGTTTTATTTCAATGGGTTAATCCAAAAATTTGGGCTGTGGCGTTAACCGCATCATCGGCCTACGGTGCCGGGTTGCCACCAATAAAAGAAGCGCTTCGCCTTGCTAGTGCGTTTTCCGGCTTGAACCTGTTTGTCTGCCTGTTCTGGACATCGGCTGGATCACTATTGGCCTATCTATTAACCCGCCCGAATGTATGGCGCATTTTTATGCGGGGAATGGCGCTGGCGCTGGCCGCGACAGCCGCTATGGTGTTCATCTGACCAATTTAGGCGACAAGCATGACACCTTCAAACTGGATAGACGGATTTCAACCCGCCGATGGACCGCCGCCACAGACATTGGGGCGGTTTTTTCGCTGGTGTCTAAAGGGCGCGTTTCCAGTTCTGTCCCTGTCGGCCCTTGCCGCTGCCGCGTCTGGCGTACTTGAGGTATTGACCGCCCTGTTGCTGGGTATTGTCATTGATGGTGCAATCGAGAGCGGACCTAACTTTATCGTAGATCGCAGCGCGATGTTGCTGATGGTCGCCGGATTTTTCCTGTTTTTGCGACCTGCGGTGATCGGCACCTCTGTCGGGATGCAGACGATCGTGATTGGCCCAAATATCATGCCTTTGGTGCTGTCGCGCCTTAACCGGTATACGCTGGGCCATTCGGTGCAATTCTTTGATGACGATTTTGCCGGACGGATCGCGCAGAAGCAAATGCAAACCTCGCGTGCGATAACCGAGGTGGTGATCGAGGTGGTAAACGTCGTTGCTTTTGCGTTGGCGTCACTTGTTGGATCGGCGGTATTGCTGACCACGATTGACTGGCGCGTTGGCGGTGCGCTGATTATCTGGTTGGTGGTGTATTTGTCTCTAATCAGCTGGTTTTTACCCCGTGTTCGGATCAGGGCAGGGGCGCGGGCCGCTGCACGGGCAGCACTTTCGGGTCAAATTGTTGATACCGTAACCAACATCAAAACCGTCAAATTGTTCGCCCATCATAAGCACGAAGATGCGGCCGCGCTGATGGCGATGCGTGACCTGCGCGAAAGCACACTGCACTTTGGCCGACTGGCGACGATGTTTCGCTTTTCGCTCATGATGGTTGCTGGCCTGGTTCCGGTGATCCTTGTGGGTGGCACGCTGTGGCTATGGTCACAAAATGCAATTTCAGCGGGGGGCATCGCCACAACTGGCGCGATTTCATTGCGGATTGCGCAGATGACCGGCTGGGTCAGTTTTGCGCTGATGGGAATTTACGCCGCAGTGGGCGAGGTAGAGGATGGCATGAAAACCCTGACTCCGTCGCATGGTCTGACCGATGCGACTAAAGCTGATGAATTGCAGGTCACGCAGGCCGAAGTCACGTTCAAGGGTGTCAGTTTTGCCTATGGGCGCGAAACAGGCGGAATTTCCGATGTTAATCTGACAATCCATTCGGGTGAAAAATTGGGGATCGTGGGTGCGTCTGGCGCGGGGAAATCGACGTTGGTGGCATTATTAATGCGGCTATACGATCCGGAATCAGGCGATGTGTCGATAGACGGGCAGCGGTTGACTGATGTGACACAAGAAAGCCTGCGCCGCCAAATCGGGATGGTCACCCAGGAAACCGCGATGTTCAACCGTTCGGCGCGGGCCAATATCCTGTATGGTCGCCCTGATGCAACGGATGAACAGGTGTTTGATGCCGCCAAGCGGGCCGAGGCGGATAGCTTTATCCATGATCTGCAAGATCACGTAGGGCGGCGCGGTTATAACGCCTATCTGGGGGAGCGCGGGGTGAAATTATCCGGCGGTCAGCGCCAACGCATCGCGCTTGCCCGCGCCATTCTAAAGGACGCGCCGATTCTGGTTCTGGACGAGGCCACCAGCGCATTGGATAGTGAAGTAGAAGCAGCAATCCAGACGGCCCTGTCACATGTGATGGAGGGGAAAACCGTGCTGGCCATTGCGCACCGTCTGTCCACCATTGCCCGTATGGATCGCATAGTTGTGCTGGATCAGGGTCGAATTATAGAAGAAGGCACGCATGAGGTATTGCTCGCCAAAGGGGGGCAGTATGCTCGCTATTGGGATCGTCAATCAGGCGGATTTATCGGAATAGAGGAGGCGGCGCAGTGACATTTACCATTACAAGATTGGGCCATCGCGGCGACGGAATTGCCGAGGGCCCGATTTATGCCCCCAGAACGCTGCCGGGCGAAGTGATCGACGGTGAGGTTATTAATGGCCGTATAGCGGTGCCCAAAATTATTACCCCGTCGCCTGACAGGGTTGCAGCCCCGTGTCGGCATTATAAATCTTGCGGCGGCTGTTCTCTGCAACACGCATCGGATGCATTTGTTGCGGGGTGGAAGCAAGAAGTGGTGCGCACTGCTTTGGCCGCACATAACCTTGAGGCTGATCTGCGCCCGATCCAGACATCTGCACCGCGCACCCGCCGCCGCGCGGTGTTTACTGGGCGTCGCACCAAAAAGGACGCACTTGTCGGGTTTCATGCTCGCGGCACTGATACGATTACTGAAATTCCGGATTGCCACCTGTTGCACCCCGATTTGCTGGCGGTTATTCCCGCGTTGCGCGCCCTGACTGTGTTTGGCACTTCGCGCAAGGGCGAGGTGCGGTTCACTGTCACACGATCTGATGCTGGTGTGGATGTGGCGGTGACAGGGGCAAAGCCACTAGATGGTCAAATGCTGATGACGCTGGCGTCAATGGCGGGGGAACACGGGTTAGCGCGATTAACCTGGGATGGTGAGCCTATCGTTGATATCGTGGCCCCGTTTCAAATGTTTGGGGGCATTCGCGTTGTGCCCCCGGCCGGTGCCTTTCTTCAAGCTACAAAAGAAGGTGAAGAAGCGCTGTTTTCAGCAGTATTAGAGACCATTGCAGGCGCTAAACATGTGCTGGACATCTTTTCGGGCTGTGGCACATTTGCTTTGCCTATTGCCGCAAACGCCGAGGTTCACGCGGTCGAAGGGGACGCCGCAATGCTAAAGGCGCTGGATCAGGGCTGGCGCCAAGCCACGGGCCTAAAGCGCATAACAACCGAAGTGCGAGACCTGTTTCGCCGTCCGCTGTTGCTAGATGAATTCAAACGCTTTGATGCCGTGGTAATTGACCCGCCCCGTGCCGGTGCTGAACAACAGTTCCACGAAATAGCCCGCGCCAAACCCCCTAAGGTTGCTGCCATTTCCTGTAATCCCGCCAGTTTTGCCCGTGACGCGAAAACCCTGACGGATGCGGGTTATTTTTTGGGCCAGATTGATGTGATCGATCAGTTTCGATGGTCCTCACATGTCGAACTTGCTGCAAGCTTCACTCTAAAGTGACGGCAAGCAACTATCCACAGGGTTAGACATGCTGTATTGCTGTTAAAAAACGGGCATAGCGGGCAAAACATGAAAATTATCAAGGCAATATTGCTTGTGGCATTGGTGGGCCTTATTGGCGCCTGTGCGACAAAATTCGAATCCTATAATGGCCCCGAGGTTACCCGTATCCTTGTCTATAAAGAACGCCACCGGATGTATCTGTTGCACAATGACAAGGTGCTAAAGCGATATCACATCGAGCTGGGTTTTGCCCCGATTGGCGATAAACAGGTCGAACGCGATGGCAAAACGCCAGAAGGTGAATATTTCATTGATCGACGCAACCCGAACAGTGCGTTTTATCTGTCGATTGGCATTTCTTATCCAAACGCCGCAGATCGGGCCGAAGCCAAGGCATTAGGGCAATCACCTGGCGGGGATATTTTTATTCACGGCGCTCGCCGCCCAGGGGACCCGAAAGGGGCTGACTGGACCGCAGGATGCATTTCTGTCTCTAACCGACAGATGGAAGACATCTATGCGATGGTAAAAAATGGAACGCGGATTTCAATTTACCCATAGATCAGGAATGAAATTTACCCACCAGTAAGCAGCGTCCACCAGATTTTGCCATTTTTATCCTGATGCCAAGAGAACCCCATGTCTGTCGACTTTGGGTCCATAATCACATTACGCGTATCGCTCAGGTCCATCCATGCGCTCAAAGTTTCCAGCTCGGTCTCATATGTTTCCGAAATGTTTTCGCCCCGCATAATACCCGGATAACCCGTGCGTTTAACCCGATCTAGCGGAGAAGAGCCATCAGACCCAAAGTGCCAAGGGCGGTTTTGCACTGACATATCGCGTGAATGTGTGGCTGCCGCGGCTGTAAGTTGCGAATTCAGTCTTAGGGGGGCAGCACCGGCGACATTGCGCAACGCATTTACCGAATCCAGCATGCGGAGCTGGATTTTCCCCGAACTAGCAGCGTTTATTCTATAAACTCTGGGTAATGGTTTACCATTAGGACCAAGCACAGGCCCCTGTGGGGTGCAGGCAGAAAGCGCGAAAAGGGCCGCAAATGCGATAATAAGTAGTCGATACATGAAAAAGCCATCTGTTGTTGGTTGTTCTAACCCCTCTATAGGGAACATCGTTGCGGATCAAACCCACATTCCGCTGATATGGCGTGTTAACGCTTGTTTGATTTGCGACTGCGACTTTCTCGCCATATATAGGCCGCAACGCAACGGGATTTCCGATTAGGAGCAGAGCTGATGAGTGATGATATGAATAACAAGATGAACCGACGGCTGTTTTTGCGGTCATCTGCCGCAACAATGGGTGTGCTTGCATCACCTGCGCTTGCTCAATCGACAGGTGAAGCACAGATTGAAGAAGAGATTTCCAGCGAGACGCGCAGAAACATCTCAAGCTTTAGATCGCTGGAATGGCAGCCGTATTTCGCAAACCTGAGCGGTGGTGCTATTTTGGTCGATACCACGTCGCGCGCCTTGCATTATTGGTCTGCAGACGAGACGATTTACAAACTATATCCGACAAGCGTTCCGATGACGGATGAATTGACACGCCGTGGGCGCACGAAAATTGTGCAAAAGGTAGATGGCCCCAGCTGGCGCCCGACCCCGTCAATGCTGAAAAGAAACCCTGAATGGCCAGCCTATATTGCGCCCGGTCCTGAAAACCCGCTTGGGACACACGCATTATACCTGTCGTGGACCTATTATCGAATTCACGGCACGCATGATACGCGTAAAATTGGGCGTCGCTCGTCAAACGGGTGTATTGGCCTCTATAACCGGCACATCCAAGAGCTGTTCGCTCTGGCAACTGTGGGCACACAAGTGTTGCTTATTTAACGTTATATTTTGTGTCTTAAATGCAGGCTATGACTAGAACTTGTGCTTTCGCGCATTTGACGCCTATGACGCATTACGCATTACGCATTACGCATTACGCATTACGCGCTATGGCGTCATGGGTGCAATTTTCTTCGCAATTTGTGCAGAAAATTGCTTATCGAATTAAAGGAACACACTATGAAAAAACTTGCTCTTGCTGCTGCACTGACAGTTGCTGCTTCTACAGCTTTCGCTGGCAACCCACTGCCTCCAATCATGGACGATGTGGTTGTTGTTGAAGAAACAACATCGTCTTCCGGTGGTGGTCTTCTGATCCCACTGATGCTGGTTGTTCTGCTGGCTGCTGCTGCAAGCTAATTAGCAAACATAGTTTATGGAAAAGGCGGTGATTATTCACCGCCTTTTTCTTGGCCTGAACACATTTTATTTTAGCCAACCAGCTAGATTATCTTCAATGACTTTGGTTAGTGCTGCGATATGTGCGCCGCTGTCATTCAGGCAGGGAATATAGGTGAAATTTTCACCACCCGCCGCCTCAAATCTTTCGAAAATTTCCTCGTTAATTTCCTCAAGCGTTTCGATGCAATCGGCCGAAAATGCAGGGGCAATAATGGCAATATTCTTCTTGCCATCTTTCGCCAGCCGCGCCACCTCTTCGACTGTATAGGGCTGAAGCCATTCTTCTGGTCCGAATTGCGATTGGAATGTGGTTACCAGCTGCCCGTCATCCCACCCCAGACGTTTCTGTAACAGGCGCGAGGTCAGTTTACAGTGCGCCAAATACGGGTCACCCTCGGCGATATAGCGTTTTGGCATTCCGTGGTAGGACGCAACCAGCAGGTCGGGCCGCTTATCCAGCTTTGCGTAGGCATCCTCGACGGATCCAGCTAAAGCATCAATATACGCAGGCTCGCCACAATAGGCAGGCACGGTTCGGGCTGTGGGCTGTTGTTTTTCCTCGCACAATGCTTTGAAAAAGGAGTCATTCGCCGTGGCGGTCGTGGCACCGGCGTGCTGCGGGTATAATGGGAAGAACAGGATCTTATCGCATCCGTCCTGCACCATTTTTTGCACTTTGGATTTTGTTGATGGATTGCCGTATCGCATGCAGAAATCCACCACTACATCATCACCATAGCGCAGGGTTAGAGCCTCTTTTAGCTTTGCGGTCTGACCCTTGGTGATTGTCATCAGCGGGCTTTCACCAGCCGCTTCGTTCCAGATAGATTTATAGGCTTTGCCGGAACTGAATGGTCGTTTACTCAGGATGATCAGTTGCAATAGCGGTTGCCATTTCCATGATGGGTAATCGATCACCCGCTTGTCTGACAGGAATTCACTTAGATAGTGGCGCATCGGCCAGTAATCATACCCGTCGGGCGTGCCAAGGTTGGCGATCAATATGCCAACTTTGCTAGCAGATTTCTGGTCTGGATGTGTCATCGGCGTCTTCCTGAATTCCCTGTGCAGAGATAAGGGATAGCGGATTTTACTACAGGGTTAAATGTGCTTCTTTGGCGCGGTATCCGGCAGGGGCTGTTCACTGGTATTTAACGCATCGGCCAGTCGCGCGGTGGCCGACCCGGGGCGCAGTGGTTTTGGCTGACTTTCATCTGGTGCCCATCCGGTCAGGAATATCATCTCGAACGTGGCCGGGATGCGCCCATCCTTGGTGCCAAACGCTTTGGTATAGATCGCGCCTGCTTTGGTGAACAAATGGCGCGGTGATGTAACCTTGCGGCGCTGCGCCAAGGCATTGTTTTCGCCCATCGCCCGTAAATCATGCAGCAAGCGGCCCATATCCGCATAGGTCACCGTTTTTGTCATGGTATCTGCCACCGGCATGGCAAAGCCTGCCCGCTGCAACAGCGCCCCCAGATCGCGAATTTCACCCATCGGGGCCACGCGGGGCGATAACCCGCCCGTTAGTGCCACTTCTGCCTCGGCCAGCGCCACCCGTAATTCGGTTAATGTTTCTCCACCAAAACAAGCGCCCAGAAACAAGCCATCCGGTTTTAATGCTCTATTGCATTGAATTAACTGTCCCACAGGATCATTTGCCCAATGCAGTGACATTGAATGGATCACCAGATCATGCACCCCGGGTTTTAGTGCTAAAACCTCGTCATCCGGCACAATCTTGGCTTTGGGCAGTAAATTTTGCCAGGTTTTCGGGAAAGGCGTCACAATTGCGACGGATGTAAACGGTCTGTTAACCTCGTTCAGTCTTTCATTAATCTCAAGCACCACTTCTTCTTGTAAGAACATCGCAGGATCGCTGAACCGCAGTGCACGGGCACGAAAACGTTCAAGTGCCGGACGATCGGTTAACTGGGGCGGCTTTTGCATCTGGCGGTCCTTTGGCTGCGGGCAATCTAAAAGGAACGACGCAAAATGCAATCGCCACTTCACCTGATTTACCCGTCGCAATGTATGTCGTGCCGTGATCTGGTTGAAGGTGACAATGCGCTTTGTGGTAAATGCTGGCGCGATACCCCGTTCATAACCGGACTGACCTGCGATAAATGCGGCACGCCGTTGCTGGGCGATGACACGGGTGAAAGCATCCTTTGCGATGATTGCATGACCATCGCGCGGCCATGGGCCAAGGGGCGCGCGGCACTGCTTTATCAGGATAATGGCCGTAAACTGGTGCTGGCGCTAAAACATGGTGATCGGCTTGACCTTGCTACACCTGCCGGCCAATGGATGGCGCAGGTTGCCGCCCCGCTTATTCAGCCAGACACATTAATTGCGCCTGTCCCGCTACACTGGCTGCGGTTGCTGAAACGGCGGTACAACCAGTCGGCGTTGCTTGCCAAAAGCCTGGCCAAGGTGCTGGATCAATCCTACTGCCCTGATTTGCTGGTTCGCAGCAAGCGCACGCGTTCTCTTGATGGTCTGGGCCGTGATGCGCGGTTTCAAATGCTGGCGGACACCATTTCTGCCAATCCAAAACGCCGTCATCGCCTGATTGGCCGCTCGATCCTGCTGGTTGATGATGTGATGACGTCCGGCGCAACCCTTGCGGCCTGCACCGAGGCATGTCTGGCCGCAGGAGCCAAAGATGTTTTCACCGTGACGCTAGCGCGCGTTGCGAAGGATGTATAAATCCCTATAGTTCGGCAAAACGATAGGGATATGGAAATGCAAACAGTTGAAATTTACACCTCGCCCTTTTGCGGGTTCTGCGTGGCGGCCAAACGGTTGCTGAAAAGCAAAGGGGTGGAGTTTACCGAGTATAACGTTGGGATGAACGCCGCCAAGCGTCAGGAAATGATGAGCCGCGCAAATGGTGGTCATACAGTGCCGCAAATATTTATCGGTGATAATCATGTTGGTGGTTGTGATGAATTGCACGCGCTGGAACGAGCGGGCAAACTTGATACAATGCTGGCGGGATAGGCAATGAAAGCGGCTCTAATTCAGCTGAATTCGTCTGATCAGCCTGCGGATAATATTCCGCAGATCGTTGATTATATGCGGCAAGCGGCTGGTTCTGGCGCTGGATTCCTGTTGACGCCCGAGGTGACAAATTGTGTGTCGGATAGTCGTGCCCATCAGCAATCGGTGCTGTGTCCTGAGGATGATGATCCAACACTTGCCGCCCTACAGGCCGAGGCAAAAACGCTGGGCATCTGGCTGCTGATCGGCTCATTGGCATTGAAAACCAATGATGCGGATGGGCGATTCGCCAACCGGTCGTTCATGATATCGCCCAAAGGCGCGATTGTGGCCCGTTATGATAAAATCCACATGTTTGATGTCGAGATTAGTAAAACCGAGACCTACCGTGAATCTGCGGGTTACCGGCCCGGGAAACAGGCGGTGATTGCCGACACTGATTTTGCCAAAGTGGGCATGACCATTTGTTATGACGTCCGGTTCCCGCACCTGCACCGCACATTGGCCCAAAATGGCGCCCAAATCCTGACCGGCCCCGCGGCCTTTTCCCCTGTATCTGGCGCGGCGCATTGGGAAACCCTGCTTCGGGCACGTGCGATTGAAACCGGATGCTATGTTTTTGCCCCCGCCCAATGCGGCCCTCACCCTGCCACTACGGGACGATCGCGCGACACATATGGGCATTCATTGGCGGTATCACCATGGGGCGAGGTTTTGGCGGATGGTGGCACAAAAGCGGGTCTAACGCTGGTTGATTTTGATTTATCCGAGGTTGACGCGGCGCGGCGTAAAATTCCGTCCCTGTCCCACGACCGCGATTATGGTGTGCCGGAATGAGCGACGCCAACGATCCCCTTGCTGTAGCACTGTTCAGCGAAATCTTTATGGCAGATCAGCTGGCGCGCAATCGCCTGTCCAAAGCCTTGCCAAAGGGAATGGAGCTGTCACATTTTTCTGTGCTGAACCATTTGGCGACCGCAAACACGGAACGTTCCCCTGCCCAGCTTGCCAAAGCGTTTCACGTCACGCGCGGAGCGATGACCAATACATTGAACAAACTGGAATGGGCGGGTCATGTCCACATCCGCCCTGATTGGGATGATGCACGTCGCAAGCATGTTACGATCAGCCCGTCAGGCAGGGCGGCGAGGGAAGTGGCACTGAATGCAATTACCCCGATCATTGCAAAAGTGGTCGAAAAAATCGGCCCTGAAAAGGTGCGTAGCGCTTTGCCGGTTTTGCGCGAATTGCGCGAACAAATGGATGAAAGCGACTAGCGCTTAAGGCTTGAGGTCACATAGTTCACTGACAGATCTCGATCCGATAATGACCACGACCATGCAATCGGATTAAATACGAATCCGCTGCGATTAACAGGCTCTAATCCTGCGGTTTTGATCAAATCATACAGCTCATCCGGCGTGATAAACTTGCGCCATTCATGCGTGCCTTTGGGCAGCCAGCGCATGATATGTTCGGCACCGATAATGGCCACCGCATAACTTTTGGGATTGCGATTCAGGGTTGAACAAATCATCAAACCACCTGGTTTCAGCAACTGCCGACAGGCCGTTAGATAAGTCAGTGGATCAGAGACATGCTCGACCACCTCCATATTCAAAACCACGTCAAATTGCTCGTTCGCTTCGGCCAGTGCTTCGGCTGTGGTGTGCCGGTAATCGATCTCAAGCCCCTGCTGATCTGCATGGACCTGTGCCACAGGAATGTTCCCCTCGGCAGCATCAGCCCCCACCACAGTTGCACCCAACCGTGCCATCGGTTCTGAAAGCAGACCGCCGCCACAACCAATATCCAGCAGGCGCAAACCGTCAAACGGCATTGAAGCGGTTAAATCACGATCAAACTGCGCTGCAATCCGCTGCGTGATATAATCCAGCCGACACGGGTTCAGCATGTGCAGCGGCTTGAATTTACCGTTTACATCCCACCATTCCGCCGCCATCGCCTCGAATTTGGCTACTTCGGCAGGATCAACTGTTGTTTTCGCGGCTTGCATTCTGAACTCCATGTGCTCTTTTGGTGCGGCTCATGTCACTATATAGGACACTCATGGATAAGAACGCAGGTCAAAAAAGCGCATCCCAGTATCTTTTTGCGCAAACAGCACCGTTTAACACACGGATGCTGGACGTGGGCGATGGCCATACCGTCTATGTCGAGCAATGTGGCAACCCTGATGGTGTGCCCGTTGTGGTGCTGCATGGTGGTCCCGGCGGCGGATGTAGCCCTGCGATGCGCCGTTATTTTGATCCGGCGGTCTATCGCATCATTCTGTTTGATCAGCGCGGGTGTGGGCGTTCCAAACCACATGCGTCGATTGAGGCGAATACAACATGGCATCTGGTTGCCGATATCGAGCGGATTCGCACAGCGCTCGATATTGATCGCTGGATTGTTTTTGGCGGCAGCTGGGGGGCTACGCTGTCGCTGACTTATGCTCTAACCCACCCTGATCGTGCCGCGTATCTGGTTTTGCGCGGTGTGTTCCTGATGACACAAGACGAGCTGGATTGGTTCTATGGTGGCGGGGCCGGTAAGTTTTGGCCCGACCTGTGGGAAGATTTTTCCAACATGGTTCCGATAGAGGAACGTGACGATTTGATCGCCGCCTACCATACGCGCCTGTTTTGCGGTGACCGCGATACCGAAGTCCGGTTTGCCCGCGCGTGGTCCGCATGGGAAAATGCTCTGGCCTCGATCCATAATATCGGGGCAGTGGGCCAAACCCCTGCCGATTATGCGCTGGCCTTTGCGCGGCTTGAAAACCACTATTTCGCAAATGCAGGGTTTTTGGAGCATGATGGCTGGATTTTGAAAAACCTGCCCAGCATTGCCCATATCCCCGCCACGATCATTCAGGGGCGTTATGATATGATCTGCCCGCCGACCTCGGCCTGGCAGGTGGCAAAAGCGATGCCAAAGGCAGAGTTGAAATTGGTGCCAATGTCAGGGCACGCCCTGTCCGAACCTGAAATCACTGCCGCCTTGGTGCATGTCATGAACAAGCTGCGGCGCAAGCGGGATATATTGGGCGGGCTGTGAGGGGTGCCCTCAGGTGTTCGCGGCGTTCTTTTGCGGCTGTTTTCCCAGAATAATCATCGCAAGGATTTCATCGTCGGTCACATCTTCTACGTTTTCAGTGCCGACTAGCTTGCCGTTTTTCATCACACTGACCCTATCGCACAGGCCCATCACGTCGTGGATGTCGTGACTGATCAGGAATATCCCGATGCCTTCGGCCTTTAGCTGATGGATCAATTCATTGACCATTTCGGTTTCTTGCGGGCCAAGGGCTGCGGTGGGTTCGTCCATAATCAGGATGCGAGCGTTAAAATAGACCGCGCGGGTAATCGCAACCGATTGGCGCTGCCCGCCGGATAATGCGCTGACGGGCGATGAGAATTTTTCAAAGTTTGGGTTCAGGCGGGCCATAATTTTACGGGTTTCGGCCTCCATCGCGTCGTCATCGACCAAGCCAAATTTGTTAACCAGTTCGCGGCCCAGAAACAGGTTCGAGGCGGCGTCGAGGTTATCAGCCAGCGCCAGCGTTTGGTAAATCGTCTCGATATTATATTTACGGGCATCGCGCGGGTTGTTGATAATCGCACGCTTTCCTTCCACATAAATCTCGCCCGCGTCGGCCTTGTAGGCTCCTGACAGAACTTTGATCAGCGTGGATTTTCCGGCACCGTTATGCCCCAGCAATCCGACAACTTCGCCGGGGAATAAATCAATGGTGACATCATCGACGGCTTTGATGCCGCCAAAGGCCAGTTCGATGTTTCTCATCTCGACCAGCGGGGTTTGTGTATTCATAATTCCGTCCTCCCCTTATGTGCTGCTGCGGCGGCGATAGATAATGTCGACCCAAACCGCCGACACCAGAACTGCCCCCACAACCATCTGCTGGATCGCGGCGTCAAAGCCGATCAGAACCATGCCGGTTTGCAAGGATTGCAAAACCACTGCGCCAATGATCGCGCCGTAAATTGTGCCGACCCCGCCGGAAAATGACGCGCCGCCAATCACCACGGCCGCGATGACATATAATTCGTCCAATGTGCCAAGGCTGTTTGTGGCCGATCCCAGTCGTGCGCTGGCGATAACTGCCGCCAAACCGCAAAGCGTGCCCATCAGCGCGAAAATCTTGACTGTGACCCAGCGGGTGTTAATCCCTGCCAATTCAGCCGCCATCGGGTTGCCGCCAATGGCGTAAATATAACGGCCAAAACGGGTGCGGGTGGTCAGAACTGTCATCATCACACCCACAGCCATCAGCATCAAAACCGGAATGGCAAAGCCGTGGCTGATGAATATTTCATTCACCGGCGTGTCGATGTTATTGGCCGCTGCGTATTGTTTTACGATGCCTTTAGGCCAAGGATAGGCATTAACCAACAGCACAAAGCCCAGAATAAAACCGCATCCGATAGCCCCCAGAAAGGTCTCGGCCCAGATCGGACGCAGCGGGAACTCAAAGCGCCTGCGTTGGCGGCGGCCCTGCCACAATATGGCAATAACAGCCAGACAGGCAACCAGACCCACTATCCAGCTTGTTGTTGCCCCGACAGCGCCATATGGCCCGCCCCCAAGTAAGGAGAAGGTTGCATCCACCGGTGAAATGGTTTCGCCTCGGGCCAGCAGGAACGAGGCACCGCGCCAGACAAACAGGCCACCAAGGGTGACGATAAAAGCGGGGATGCCCAGATAGGCAATCAGGTAACCGTGAAGCGCGCCGATTGTAGCCCCGATCAGCAATCCACAACCAGCAGCGATAACCCAGATCATCGGGTGGCCCAGCCCGATCAGGTCGGGTAATATCCAGACTTGAATAATCGCCATCGACATGGCGCTAAATCCAAGGATTGACCCAACCGATAGATCAATGTGACGGGTGACAATCACCAGAACCATGCCCGTTGCCATCACAGCAACTGATGCGGTTTGCACCGACAGGTTCCACAGGTTGCGTGGTGTTAAAAATGCGCCGTAACCGTTAACCACTTGTCCGTAAACATGAAACCCGATCCAAATTAAAACCAGTGCGGCGATCATTCCCAACAGGCGTGCGTCAATCTCGGTGGCACGCAGGAACCGCGTGAAAGCCCCATCAGTTTTTGATTTCGCTTTTGGCGTTACCGATTTTGTCACATCGATCTCCTGAAGGTCTGGCAATGTCGGGGCGGGTAAAATAAATCTGCGCCAGGTTTGAACCCAGCGCAGATTGTCATCTTAAAGCGGTTTATTCGCAGCCAACAACGCCGGCAACGGAACCTTCGCAAACTTTTTCTTTTGCGATATGGCCCGCGTCAATCACGACATTGATATTGGCGGCGCTGATAGGTGTCGGCGCAAGGAAGATCGCGTTCATTTCAACACCATTTGCCCCGCCGGACCATTTTACAGCGCCTTCAACTGCGCCCATTTCGGCCCCACCGGCAAGTGCCGATGCGATGTTGCCAGCCGCTGCACCCAACACGCGGGAATCTTTCCAGACCGATGTGTTTTGTGTGCCGCGTGCAACGCGGTTCAGCGCTGCGTGGTCACCGTCTTGACCGGAAACAGGGATGTTCAGACCTTGGGCTGCCAGTGCCGCAATTGCGCCACCTGCCATGCCGTCATTTTCCGACATCACCGCATCGACCTTGTTGTCGTTGGCGGTCAGGATCTGCTCCATGTTCTTTTGTGCATTGTCTGGCTTCCAGCCATCGGTGAATGCTTCACCAACGATTTTGATGTCACCTGATTCAACGGATGCGCCGATCACTTCCATCATGCCTTCCAGCAGGAAGGCCGCGTTTGGGTCACCCTTGTCACCTTTGATGATGGCGTAGTTGCCTTTAGGCACAGCGGCCAGAATTGAACGTGCAATCACCCGACCAACTTCTTTGTTGTCAAAGGTCAGGTAGAACGCGCGTTCGTCCTCGATCAGGCGGTCATAGCCGATCACCGGGATGCCTTCGGCCGCGGCTGCATCCACAGCTGCGCCAACCGAGCCTGCGTCAACAGACAGGATCACCAGCGCATTTGCGCCTTGGGCGATCAGGCTTTCGACATCTGTCAGCTGTTTGGCAGCGGATGATTGTGCGTCGGCAGAAATATATGTGTCGCCATTTGCTTCAATGGCGGCTTTCATCGCAGCTTCGTCCGTTTTCCAGCGTTCTTCCTGAAAGTTGGACCAGCTGACGCCGATGATTTGATCCGCCGCAATAGCGGATGTTGCGATACAGGTGCTGAGCAATGCGCCAGCGATAATTCCAAGTTTCTTCATGTGATCCTCCCAAGGATTTTTTGTAGGCACGGTAAAACCAACAGGATTCGCGTGTCGTTTGAAACTATGCGATATTTTAATTTAGTAATCAAATTAAATAGTGTAATGTTGGTGACTACTGATGTGCTGGAGCGAAAAATGAAGATTGATCGGGTAGGTAATAATTCTGGTGGCCGCGAATCTGGCAAGAAAGCAGTGTTCGCCGCGATCCGGCAAAATGCGCCTGTTGCACGTATCGATATTGCGCAGGAAACTGGTCTTAGCCCCGCGACGGTTACCAGTATTACGGCCGAACTGATTGCAAAAGGTTTGATCGAAGAAACCCCTGCCGAATCCGGTCAAAACAAGGTGAAGCGGGGTCGTCCCCGTGTTGATCTACAGGTGCGTAGTCAAGCCCACCTTGTGGCGGGAATGAAGCTGTCGAATACATCAACGACGGTGGTCATTGTTGATTATGTAGGCAATAGAATCGCCGAATTCTCGACCCCGACCCCCTCGGCAGTTTTAACCGCACTAGAGGCCCGTGATTTTTTAAAGACAACATTGTTGAGCGCGTTGAAAGATGCTGGCATGTCGGTTGATCAACTGTCCGGAGTTGGCATTGGTTTGCCCGGTGTGATTGATACCCTCGTTGGCGTGATCAGATGGTCGCCGATGGTGTCTGACCGAGACGCGCCGTTGACGGAAATGCTTGGGCAGGCGCTTGGCATTCCTGTCTTTTTGGAAAATGACGCCAATGTAGTGGCCCTGGCCGAGCAGCATTTTGGTCTGGGAAAAAACACCAAGAATTTTATCGTCATCACTATTGAGCAGGGTGTCGGTATGGGGATTGTTATAGACGGAAAACTTATTCGGGGGGTCCGGGGCAGTGTCGCGGAACTGGGGCACACCAAGGTGCAACTGGACGGGGCGCTATGCAGATGTGGGCAGCGCGGGTGTCTGGAAGCATATGTAGGTGATTTTGCGTTGCTGCGCGAGGCGACGACTATAATGGGCCACATTATGGAACCCGCCACGGCAGGCAATACAGAACAACAGATGCAGCGTCTGTTGAGCGAGGCGCGCGCAGGCAATCAGATAGCGCTCTCAATTTTTCGACGTGCTGGCCGTATGTTCGCAATGGGGTTGGCGAATGTGGTGAACATTTTTGCACCCGAGTTGATAATTCTGTCAGGTGAACGTATGCAGCATGACTATCTTTATGATGAAGATGTAATACGGGATATGAATAATTCCATCGTTCAGATGGGCGGCCCGCTGCCGGATGTGCGTGTTCATAAATCAGGCGATCAGCTATGGGCGCTCGGGGCTGCAACCTGTGCGATCCAAGGGGTGACTGACGCTGTGTTAAGAGGGCTATCCAGCAATGAAGGCTAATATCGGGCTGCTGATTATTTTGTTTTCTGGTTCTCCGGTATCTGGGCAGCCTATGTTTGAAAATATGTCACCAGCATTAGGGATAACCCATCAATACACAGGTGGGTGGGAGTTTTTTGTTGGCGGTGGCGTGGGGACGTTTGACTGTGATGGTGATCTGTTTCCCGAACTGTATATCGCAGGTGGCCAAGGGCCTGCCATGCTGTTGCGTAACACCACACAGTCGCGCGATGCACCCGTTTCACTAACACCAAAAACACCGAAATTATTGGCGCTTACTGCGGTCACTGGTGTCTATCCGCTTGATGTTGATAGTGACGGGCAGCTTGATTTATTCATCATGCGTGTAGGTGAAAACAAACTGCTGCGTGGCGGGCCGGATTGCACATTCACCGAATTTACCGATCTTGGGTTTGACGGCCAAAACCATTGGACGACCGCCTTTTCCGCCACTTGGCAAACGGGCCGCACCCTGCCAACCCTTGCCATCGGGAACTACGTTAACCGCGATGATCCGGACGGGCCATTCATGGCCTGTGACGATAATTTCCTGATGCAGCCTGCTGATGGTCGCTACATAACTACGCCGCTTTTGCCAGCCTATTGTCCGCTTTCAATGTTGTTCTCGGATTGGGGTCGAAATGGCCGTGCCGACCTGCGTATCAGCAATGATCGGCATTACTATGTACGCGGCGGGTCCGAACAAATGTGGGCGATGCAGGATGCGCCTCGTCTATATTCTGAAGCAGACGGTTGGCATGAATACAGCCTCTGGGGGATGGGCATCGCCAGCCGCGATATTACCGGTGATGGTCGCCCCGAGGTTTTCCTAAGCTCGATGGGGGATCAGAAACTGCAACTGCCTGATCTAACCACAAACGGGCCAGCATATCTGAATGCCCCCTACGCACAGGGGGCTACCGCACAGCGCCCCTACACGGGCGACGATGGCCGCCCGTCTACCGGCTGGCAGATCGAATTTGGCGATGTTGATAATGACGGGCGGGACGATGTGTTCATCGCAAAAGGCAACGTTGAACAAATGCCAGATAGCGCCATGCGTGATCCGAATAACCTGTTGATGCAGTCGCCCGATGGTAGCTTTACTGAGCACGGCCTAACCGCTGGCATTGCCACAATGGACCGTTCACGCGGTGCTTCGTTGGCCGATCTAAACCTTGATGGTCAACTTGATCTGGTCGTGGTGAACCGCCGTGCTAGCGTCGAGATTTACCAAAACACCGCCACAAATTCCGGCAACTGGCTGCTGCTTGATATGCAGCAATCCGGCATAAACCCGCGTGCAATCGGTGCGTGGATTGAACTGACGGACGGCACCACAACGTGGTCGCGCGAACTAACTGTTGGGGGTGGTCATGCCAGTGGGAATGCAGCGCTCATCCACTTTGGTTTTGGTGACTCTAGCGCCCTGCGCTTGCGTATTATCTGGCCTGATGGCGACACATCAACATGGTCCGATGTCACCGCCAACCAGATCCTGCGCATCAGCCGCGAGCGGGATCAGCTAACGGTAGATCCGCTCTAATCAACGGGCAATCCGCTGGGCACACTATCGGGGATTCCAAGCCGCCCATATAGACTGGCCTCATCTCGCAGCGCTGCTAAAAATCCCATGATCGCAATGACCTCGGTGTCACTCAACACCATAGAGGTCAACTCATTTGCAGCCGCAATCAACGCCATTTCATTAGGGGAATCCAGTATCATCCAATCTTGTGCACCCGCCAATTCCGGCAAAACTGCCTGCGTGCGGTCATAGCTCATCAACCTCGCAACAGGGTCCAGATGGTGGCGCAGCACAGCCTCCAATGTCGCATAGGCTCCGTCATGGCCGTATGGTCCGGTCTCGGTGACATTTCGCAAACTGGGTGTGCGAAAACGGTAGGCATCCGCAGCCAACCCAGTCACCCGCAATCGCCCGACATCGCGGTGATGGCTTTCAAATCGCGCGGCCTTGCCCGGTCCGATTTGCGGCATGGCGATGGCGTGAAAATCGTGATCGGTCTGGAACCGCCCCGCGTGGCACGCCGAACATCCGGCTTTGCCATAAAACAAGTCGCGCCCCGCTTCTGCCGTGACCTCCAACGGTTCGCCTGCCAGATATCGGTCAAACGCACTGTTATCCGCCCGCCATTCATAAGCAATGAAATCTGCGATCACGTTGGATATGTCGGTAAACCTGATATCACGCGGCCCAATCACCGCGTTAAACATCACCCGATATTCCGGCACATTGGTAACCCTACCGGCGATAATATCCCACGCGCCGCCCTGATGCGTCAAAAATCCCTGACGCACGGCTTGGGCGACATCGTTTTCCGAATAATGCCCTGACATTTCATCGCCAGACAGCACCGGAAACATCGCTTGTGCCGATAAAATGCCGCTAAATCCTTGCACCATTTCTTCATCCAGCGGGGTGCGAATGCCTGACGGGCGTGTGGCATCGACCTGTAATCGCCCGTCATGAAACAGCGCGGTGAATTCGGATGCACCCAGATTGAACAGCGCCGGTGCATTGCGCCCGATTCGCTGTTCCGGCGCATTATCTGGGTCTATGCGCCGATCAGGGCCAAGGCCAATGCCGCCCTCGCCCAAGGCCAGCGAAACCCCGTCGGATGTGCCAAATTTTGGATGATGGCAGGTGGCGCAGGACGTGTTTTTGTTGCCACTTAGTATCGGGTCATAAAATAACAACTGTCCCAGTTTAATTTGTGCGTCTGATGCCTGCATAAACACCGCTGGCGCAAATTCTTGTGCATCCAATGCACCCGACAATGTCAAACCAAACACGCCAGCCCAGATCAATTCTTGATTTAATTTTATCATCGAAATAATATGTGACACTGGAATTATCAAAACGCAAGCGGAGCAAAGCGCCATGTATCTCGGTCTTGATCTGGGCACCTCCGCCCTTAAGGGGATGTTGATCGACGCAGATCAAAACAGTATAGGCTCAGTCAGTGCCCCGCTTATTGTCACGCGACCCCATGATGGCTGGAGCGAGCAGGACCCCGATAGCTGGATCACCGCTACCAAGACGGTGATCGATACTCTTGTCCAAAAATTCCCGCGTGAAATGGCAGCCCTGCATGGCATCGGTCTGTCGGGGCAAATGCATGGCGCGACACTGGTTGATAAATCGGGCCACGCTATCCGCCCATGTATCCTGTGGAATGACACGCGCAGCCATATTGAGGCCGCTGAATTAGATACTAATCCAGCCTTTCACGCCCAGTCCGGTAATATTGTATTTCCCGGGTTCACCGCACCAAAGCTGCTATGGCTGCAACGCAATGAGCCCGAATCGTTTGCCAAAATTGACAAGGTTTTGCTGCCCAAAGACTACCTGCGCCTCTGGCTGACGGGTGAGGCAATCTCGGATATGTCCGACAGCGCTGGCACCAGCTGGTTGAATGTTGGCAAACGTGATTGGTCTGATGAATTGCTCGCTGCCACCGACCTGACCAGCGCCCAGATGCCAACCCTGACCGAGGGCAACACCCCCGCAGGCCAATTACGTGATTCGCTCGCCGCCCGCTGGAATTTACCCAAAGGTATCACCGTTGCGGGTGGTGCGGGTGATAATGCGGCGTCGGCCATTGGCATGGGGGTTGTTAAGGGGGATCAGGCGTTTTTGTCGCTTGGCACATCCGGCGTATTGTTCGCCGCCAATGATTCCTACCTGCCGAGACCTGAAAGTGCTGTGCACACATTTTGCCACGCCTTACCGGATACATGGCACCAGATGGGCGTGATCCTGTCAGCTACGGATTCGCTGGAATGGTATGGTAAAATCACAGGGCTTTCTGCGCGTGATCTGACCGCCGAGCTTGGCTTTGATCTGCGCGCCCCGACTAAAACGCAATTTTTGCCCTATCTGGGTGGCGAACGCACGCCGCATAATGACGCCGCCATACGCGGTGCTTTTCTGCACCTTTCGCACAGTGATGATCGCCCCGCCCTGACCCGCGCAGTGCTGAACGGCGTTGCCTTTGCCTTTTGTGATAACCTCGCGGCGCTACGCAGCACCGGCACCAATATCACCCGCCTGTTGGCCGTGGGTGGCGGGGCGCAATCGCACTATTGGCTGGCCGCTATTGCTACGGCCTTGAACCTGCCAATCGACATCCCGCAAGACGGTGATTTTGGTGCTGCATTCGGTGCCGCCCGTTTGGGGCTGATGGCGGCCACAGGTGCCCCTGCATCCGTATGTACCACCCCCCGAATTTCCCAAACAATAGAGCCTAATAAGGCTCAGTTAAACGCATATGCCGATGCTTACCAACAATTCCGCACGGCCTACCCAGCCTTGAAAGGATCCTGACATGACCAGTTTTTTCGGTGACATTACCCAGATTAAATATGAGGGTCCGGACAGCACAAACCCGATGACCTATCGCCACTACAATGCGGACAAAATCATCATGGGAAAAAGGATGCAGGACCACCTGCGTTTCGCTGTGGCTTATTGGCATTCTTTCGCATGGCCGGGGACAGATCCATTCGGTGGCGAAACCTTTCAACGTCCCTGGTTTGGCGACGGTATGGAGTTGGCCAAATTAAAAGCTGATGTAGCCTTTGAAATGTTCGACATTCTGGATGTGCCGTTCTTTTGTTTCCACGATGCCGATGTGCGACCCGAAGGTGATAATTTCGCTGAAAGCACTCGCAACCTTGCTGAAATGGTCGATTATTTTGCCGCTAAAATGGAAACCAGCAAAACACAACTACTGTGGGGCACCGCGAACCTGTTTTCCAACCACCGTTTTATGGCGGGGGCATCGACCAATCCCGATCCTGATGTGTTCGCCTATTCTGCCGCCACAGTGAAAACCTGTATTGATGCGACCCACAAGTTGGGCGGGCAAAATTATGTGCTGTGGGGTGGGCGCGAGGGGTACGAAACCCTGTTAAACACCAATCTGGAA